>JAJYNP010000142.1 GCA_021786265.1 Chloroflexota bacterium | reverse complement strand
GAAGCAGCCCGTGCCGTAGGTGTTCTTCGCCTCGCCGGCGGAGAAGCACGTCTGGCCGAAGAGGGCCGCCTGCTGGTCGCCCAGGTCGCCCGCCACCGGCACGCCGGCCAGGTCGCCGTTGCCCCTGCCGTAGACCTCGCTGGAGGCCTTGATCGCCGGCAGCATGGCGCGCGGGATGCCCATGATCTTCAGGATCTCGGGATCCCAGTCGAGGGTCTCGAGGTTCATCAGCATGGTGCGGCTGGCGTTCGAGACGTCCGTCACGTGGACGCCGCCGTTCGCTCCGCCGGTCAGGTTCCAGATACACCAGGTGTCGATGTTGCCGAACAGCAGGTCGCCCGCCTCGGCACCGGCACGCGCCCCCGGCACGTTCTCCAGGATCCACTTGACCTTGGGCCCGGAGAAGTAGGTCGCCAGGGGCAGGCCCACCTTCGGGCGGAAGCGATCCTGGCCGCCGTCCTTCGCGAGGTCGTTGCAGATGTCGGCGGTGCGGGTGTCCTGCCAGACGATCGCGTTGTGGATGGGCTTGCCGGTGCGGCGATCCCAGACCACGGTGGTCTCGCGCTGGTTGGTCACGCCGACGGCCGCCAGGTCCGCGGCGGTGATGCCGGCCTTGGCGAGCGCGCCGCGGATCACCTCGACGCTGCGCGTCCAGATCTCGTTCGCGTCGTGCTCGACCCATCCCGGCTTCGGGTAGATCTGCTCGTGCTCTTTCTGGTCGACCCCGACCACGGCCCCGGCGTGGTCGAAGATCATGAAGCGCGTGCTGGTGGTGCCCTGGTCGAGGGCGCCGACGTATCTCGCCATTGGTTGTCTCCCAGCTGGTTGTCACGGGCCGGCCCAGGCGCCGGCTACTTGCCTATGCCTCTCGCCGCCCCTGACCACGTGTCGGCGGCGGCCTTCAGCAGCAGATAGGACGAGGTCGCTCCCGGGTCCTGGTGCCCGGCGCTGCGCTCTCCGAGATAGCTCGCACGGCCCTTGCGGGCGACGAGCGGGGTGGTCGCGAGCATCCCCTGTTCGGCCGCTCCCACGGTGCGGGTGAGCGCGTCCTCGAGCGAGGCGCCGGATGCGGCGGCCTCCCTCAGGGCATCCCGCGCCGGAAGAAGCGCGTCGACCATGGTCTTGTCGCCCGGCTCCGCCTTGCCGAGACGCTGGATCCCGGCGACCCCGGCGTCGAGCGCCGTGACCAGGTCGTCGAGCCCGATCGCCTCCCGGCCGGCTGTGGCGGCACCGAGTTGCAGGAAGAACGTGCCGTACAGCGGGCCGCTCGCCCCGCCGACGGTGGAGACCAGCGTCATCCCCACCGTCTTGAACGCCGCGCCGATGTCGCGGTTGGGCGGGCCCGGCAGCTTCGCGATCACGGCCTGGAAGCCGCGGTCCATGTTGATGCCGTGGTCCGCGTCACCGATCGCGGAGTCGAGCGCGGTGAGGTATTCCTTCTGGTCCCTGACGGTTGCGGCGAACGTGTTGATCCAGGCGACGACGTCGTCGTACGTGATGGGTGTCGCCCCGCTCATCCGCCCGTGCCACCTTCCCTTTCGTGCGAGGTGATCCGCCCGAGCAACTCGTCGATCAGACGCCCCAGCGGAGCGCCGGCGTCCTGACCGGCGCATCCCAGAACCGCGTCAGCTCGTCGTCGAGCCGCAGCACCGTGATCGAGCAGCCGGCCATCTCGAGCGAGGTGATCCAGTTGCCGACGAAGCTGCGGCCGATCGTGATGCCGCGACCCTTGAGGATCTGTGACAGCTTGTTGAAGACGATGTAGAGCTCCATGAGCGGGGTACCGCCCATGCCGTTGACGAACGCCAGGACCGAGTCGCCACTCTTGAACGGCAGGTCGTCGAGGATCGGGGTGGCGAGCAGCTCGGTGATCTCGTCGGCCATGGCGAGCTTCATCCGGGTGCGCCCCGGCTCGCCGTGGATGCCGATCCCGATCTCCATCTCGTCGTCGCCGAGCTCGAAGGTCGGCTTGCCGGCGGCCGGTACGGTGCAGCTCGTGAGCGCCATGCCCATCGAGCGGACGTTGTCCTGCACCTTCTGGCACAGCGCCGTCACCGTCTTCAGGTCGGCACCGGCCTCGGCGGCCGCCCCGACGATCTTCTCGGCCAGCACCGTGCCACCCACGCCCCGGCGCCCGGCCGTGTAGAGCGAGTCCTTGACCGCGACGTCGTCGGCGATCACGACGGAGGCGACGTCGACCCCCTCGGCCCGGGCCATCTCGGCGGCGAGCTCGAAGTTCATGATGTCGCCGGTGTAGTTCTTGACGATGTGGAGCACGCCCACCCCGCCGCTCACGGCCTTGGTGGCCGCGAGCATCTGGTCGGGAACAGGCGAGGTGAAAACCGCGCCCGGGCAGGCGGCGTCGAGCATGCCCATGCCCACGTAGCCGCCGTGCATCGGCTCGTGGCCGGAGCCACCGCCGGAGATCACGCCGACCTTGCCGGGCCGGGGCGCGTCGCGGCGCACGACGACGTTGGGCTCGATGACCCGGATGAGGTCACCGTGGGCGGCCACCATCCCGGCGAGCTCTTCGTCGACGGCGTGTTCGGGCGTGTTGATGAGCTTCTTCATGGGTCCTCCTGTCGTGCGGGCTGAGGTGCCCAGCACCGTCGGGCGAGCCGGCGAACCGACCCGCCCGTAATCTGGTGCGGCTCTTCGCGTGCGGTCACGCGCGGGGATCTGCCGGCAGCGGCCGGCGCTCAGCGCCGTTCGCCAGCTGACCTACCCGCCGTAGACCTTGACGTTCTTCAGGATGAACTCCACCCAGACGAAGTTGTAGAAGATCCAGGCGACCACAGCGCCCACCAGCGGTCCGAGGACCGGAATCCACGCGTACGCCCAGTCGGATTCGCCCTTGTCGGGGACGGGAAGAACCTGGTGGATGATGCGCGGCCCGAGGTCGCGCGCGGGGTTGATCGCGTACCCGGTCGTGCCGCCCAGGGACAGACCGATCACCAGCACGACGAAGGAGACCGGGAGGGCGCCCAGCGAACCAAGGCCGACCGGCTGCGCCGACGCTGCCGGCCCCATGCCCGCATGGTTCCAGCTGAAGGCGTAGATCACGAAAATCAGGACGAAGGTGCCGATGACCTCCGAGATGAAATTCAGGGGATAGTTGCGGATGTTCGGGACGGTGCTGAACACCGCCCGCTTGAGGACCTTATCCTCGGTTGCCTTGAAATGGTCCCAGTAGTGGAGCAGGACGAGCGCGGCGCCGATCATGGCGCCGATCAGCTCGCCGATCCAGTACTCCGGGACCTGGCCCCACGTGATCCCGCCGCTCAGGGCCAGGCCGAGCGTCACGGCCGGGTTGAGGTGAGCGCCGCTGATCGGGCCGGCGATGATGACGCCGCAGAAGACGGCGAAGGCCCATGCGAAGGTGATGACGATCCATCCGTTGGAATTGCCCACACCCGTGGTCATGTTGGCCTTCGACTTGGCGAGGAGGACGCCGGCCACGACGCCGTCGCCGAGCAGGAGCAGCATCCCCGTGCCGAAGATCTCCGCAAGGACGATGTTCCAGTCCCAAGCCATGCGATGTACTCCCTCTTGCCTGTACTCCCCAGTTCGGGCATCCAGCCCATCGCCTCGGGCCCACGGTCCCGGCTCGGGGACGACCGGCCGCTGTCTGCGGCGCTCCCCCGATTCCCGGCGCGGCGGCCCGGACGGGTACACGTTCTGCTCCCGGTGCTCCTCCTTTCAGTCTCTCGACCGCGCCATACGCGGCACGGGCGCACGGCACGCGGCGGCAGTCCGCCTCACGACACGATACGTCGCGCGTCTGGCGCGGAATCTCAAGACATCGTCGAAATCGCGCCGGGGCGCCGCCGCAGCCCCGGCCGGTCAGCGATCGTCCGCCGTCGACGCGAGCGCGCGAACGATCAGCAGGCTGGACGCCGCGCCGGGATCCAGGTGGCCGGCGGACCGCTCGCCCAGGTAGCTCGCCCGACCACGCCGGGCGACGAGCGGCCGCGTGGCTTCCGCGCCCCGGTCCGCGGCCTCGACGGCGCGCCACAGTGCGTCACGAAGAGCGTGCCCCGCGGTCGCGGATGCGCGCAGGGCGGCAGCTGCCGGCAGGAGGGCGTCCAGCATGGTCTTGTCCCCGGGCCCGGAACGACCGAGCGCTGCGATGGCGTCCGTCGCGGTCTCGAGCGCCCGGACCACGACCCAGAGACCGGGCGCCTGTGCACGGGTGCCGCCGTCCGGCGCGTCCAGCCCGTCCGGCGTGTCCAGCGCTGCGCCCGCGCGCTGGAGCGCGCGGCCGTAGAGGGCGCCACTGGCACCGCCGACCGAACCGAGGATCACGCGGCCGGCCTCGGCGAGCAGCACGCCCGCCGAGATGTCCCGCGGACCCTCCGCGTCGAGCCGGGCGACCACCTGGCGGAACCCCCGATCGAGGTTGATCCCGTGATCGCCGTCGCCGATCGCGGCGTCGAGCTCCGTGAGCCAGGCGCTCTGCTGGTGGACCGCGACGGCGCTGGCGCGGAGCCACGCCCGCGCCCAGTCCGCGCTCATCCCCTGCGCGCGCCCGTCACGCCGTTCACCGGCCC
Organism: Chloroflexota bacterium; assembly: GCA_021786265.1. The sequence goes on along the minus strand of JAJYNP010000142.1, from coordinate 163,794 downwards.
GGTGCGCGTCACGCCGCGGGCCCGTCGGGCAGCTTCGGCACGTGCGCGGCACGGTCCGCGACGAACCGGACGGCGTCGACCGAGGCGCCGGATGCCGCCTCCACGGCGGCGAGCACGGCGCCCTCCACGATCGGCCCGTCGCTCAGCCGCGTCAATCGCCGCTCCTCGTCGGTTGCCTCCTCGAGCGCGATCTCCACGGCGAGGGCGGCACTCCCCAGGTCGATCAGGACCACGGCTCCGTCCCCGTCGCTGGCCTCGACCGCCTCGCGCAGCGCCTCGAGGACCCTGGGGGCACTGGTCCCGAGCGCGCCCGTGGACGTGCCACCGGCCAGCGCGACCGGCACGGACGGAGCGGCCTGGGCGACCATCGCGCGGAGCCCCGCGAGCAGCACAGGACTGTGACCGACGAGGACCAGCCCGACCACCATGCCTCCCGCGGCGGTCGCCGCGGACGGTCAGCGGCGCCGCCGCGCGGCCGGACCGGGCCCGTACACTACGAGCGGGATGAGCATAGACCGCGTCTCGGATCCGGTGCAGGCGGGTGCACGGCGCACGCGCCCGGCGCCGTCCGGGCGTGCGTCGCCGGCCTCCGTCGCGGCGCGCTCCTGCGCCCGCCGAGACGCGCTGGACGGGGGCGCGGTGGACCAGTACCTGTCGCGCGCCGCCCGGACACTGCGGCGGCATCGCGGATTGCTCGACCGGCTCGACGCCGCCCTCGGAGACGGCGACCATGGCGAGAACATGGCCGTCGGGTTCGACGCCGTGCTCCGATCGCTGCCGGACGGTCCCGCGAACGACCTGGGCGCACGCCTCCGCGCCGTCGGCCACGCGCTGGTCGCGAGCGTCGGCGGCGCGAGCGGGCCGCTCTACGGCACCGCCTTCATCGAGGCCGGGTTCATGCTCGGCGCGGTCACCCATCTCACGCCGGCCGCGATCGCCGACGCGCTCGAGGCAGCCGTGCGCGGGCTGTCGCGCCGGGGGCGATGCAGCGTCGGGGACAAGACGATCCTCGACGCGCTCGCCCCGGCGGCGAGTGCGTTCCGAGCCTCCGTGGACGCCGGCGAACCGGTTGAGACGTCGCTTCGACGCGCCGCGCGGGCGGCCCATGCCGGCATGCGCGCCACGACACCGCTGGTGGCACGCCGCGGCCTGGCGCTGCGGCTCGGCGTGCGGTCCCGCGGCCACCAGGATCCGGGTGCGACGTCCTGCTTCCTGCTGGTCCGGGCGATGCTCCCGCGCCCCGACGCTCGCGCGGGGCGGACGGTTCTCGCCCGGGTCCGGGAGCGGGCGCCATGACCGGGAGCCAGTTCCCCGGCGGATCGGTGCAGGTTGAACGCCGGAGGCAGGGCGATCGGCGGGCTAGCGTCGCGCGCCTCGCCGCGCTGGAGGCCGACCGCTGGCGGTCGTTCGACGACGCCCAGCGCGAGGCGGACACGATGTTCGCACAGTACCAGCTGAGCCAGCTGCTCGCGTCGGGTGCCGGCGTCGCCGAGCTCTCGGCGGCCGTCCTGGACGAGCTGCTCCGGCACGACGAGGCGCCGGCCGGCGCGCTCTGGCTCACGCCGCCGGGCGGGGGCGCACTCGCGCTGATGGCGGCCACAGGCCCGGGCGCGCCTGCTGACGGATCACCGGCCGGGGATCTGACCGCGCCGGGGACCGCGGAGCGTCCGACCACACCGGCAGAAGATCCTGCCGCGCCCGGGGCCGCGGAGCTTCCGGCCACCTTCGCGGACGCGGCGGCGGCGACCGACTGGTGCCACGGCGCCGGCTGGTCGGGCGTCCCGCTCGAGGAGAGCCGCGACACCGGCGACACCTTCGAGGTGCGGACGGTCGGCTTCGTCGCGCTGCGCCCGTACCACGCGGCCGGGAGGGGCGAACCGCTCCGGTTCCTCCCCCGGGTGCGCCACGAACTGGCTATCGCGTTCCGTGCCGCACAGCTCCGCGAGACGCTGACCCGCGAGCGGTCGCTGCTCTCGGCGATCCTGGACGGCGCCACCGACGCCATCGTGGCCGTCGACGGGCAGCGAATGGTGGTGCGGCTGAACCAGGCCGCGCTGGCGCTCCTCGATGTGCCTCCCGAGAGCGTGCCTGCGCCGTGCCGCGACCTGCTCGGCTGCGAACCCGGCGCTGCCGCCGAGCACGGCGGGCGGCCGAGGTGCGGCGTCCGTTGCCCGTTCGAGGAGGTGCTGGCCGGAGGGTCGCCGATCGTCGGCAGGGAGCAAGCGGTGCTCGGGCGGAACGGGGAAGAGGTTCCAGTCGTGGTCTCGTACGCGCGCATGACCGGACCCGACGCGGGCGCGGTGGCGGTGATGCACGACCTTCGCGCGGCGCGCGCACTCGACGAACTGCGGTCCAGCTTCGTGGCCGCGGTCTCCCACGACCTGCGCACGCCGCTCGCCCTGATCACGGCCTACGTTGACACCCTGCTCGGCCTGGATCTCGACGAGGAGACGCGCCGCCGGTCCGTCGAGGGGATCGGCAAGGCGGCGGAGCGCCTGACGTCGCTGGTCAACGAGATCGTCGACGTCGCGCACCTGGAGAGCGACCGGATCGCGCTGCGGCGCGAGCCCGCGTCGCTCTCCGCGATCGTCTCGCGCGTGACCGCCGAGTTCGGGGACGCCCCCGGCATGCCGGCGATCGAGGTGAGCATGCCGCCGGACCTTCCGCCCGTGGACGTGGACGCGGACCGCATCGCGCAGGTTCTCGACAACCTGGTGGCCAATGCCGCCAAGTACGGCGGCGCGGTCGCGCCGATCACGATCCGGGCCTGCCGCCGGGACGGCGGCGTGGTCGTGAGCGTCGAGGACCAGGGTGACGGCATCGAGCCTTCGGAGCGCGACCGGGTGTTCGAGCGCTTCTACCGCGGCCGCCAGGTCCGCGGGGGCAGTGCCCCGGGCAGCGGGCTGGGCCTCTACGTGTGCCGGCGGCTGGTGGAGGCGCATGGCGGCTCGATCTGGGTGGACGATCGGGAACACGGCACCTCCATCTCGTTCACGCTGCCGCTGGCGACCTCGGTGCGGGGCCGGCGGGCCCGGGGCGCCGGGTGGGCGGGCGCGACGTGATCGAGCCCGGGGGCGAGCGCATCCTGATCGTCGAGGACCAGCCTGAGTTCGCCGAGCTGCTCAAGCTGTGGCTCGACCGGCACGGCTGGCGGACTCTCATGGCCCGCGACGGCGGCGAGGCGCTCCGCGTGTTCGAGGAGTACGGGGCCGACCTGGTGCTGCTGGACATCGGCCTGCCCGGCCCGGATGGGTGGGAGGTCATCGGTCGCATCCGGGAGCACAGCCAGGTGCCCGTCCTGATGGTCACCGCGCTCGGATCCGAGGCCGACAAGATCCGGGGCCTGGGCGCCGGCGCCGACGACTACATGAACAAGCCGGTGAGCTTCCCCGAGCTGATCGCGCGCGTGCAGGCCGCGCTCCGGCGGGCACGCCCTCGCGCCGCCGCGCCCGAGGGCCCCGACATCATCATGCGGGGCGCCGTGCACATCTATCCCCGCAGCCACCGCGTCCTGATCGGCGGGATCGAGATCCATCTCACCCCTACCGAGTTCCGCCTGCTGCGGTACCTCGCCGAGCGCCCGGGGGAGCTGGTCGCGCACCGCGAGCTGCTCCAGGCGGTGTGGGGGCCGACCTACGGAGACGACACCCAGCTGCTCCGGGTCACCATGCGCAATCTGCGCGCCAAGCTCGCGTCGGCGGCGCCCGAGCGCCGGTTCATCACGACGGAATACGGGCTGGGGTATCGCTTCTCGGAAGGCTGAGCGCCGCGCGCCCGGGGCCGGCCCGAGGCTCAGGTACCGGCCGTCGCCGCCGTCGCTGCGACCAGCTGCTCGATGATCGCCCGCGCCGCATCCCACAGGTCCGCCGCCCGGCCCACGCGCACCCGCACCTGGTTCGAGGCGACCCGCAGCGATCCCGGCGCGAGGCCCGTGGGTCGCCACCCCGGCGCTTGCAACGCGCGCACCACGGCGGATCGCGACCAGTCGGGCGGGAACCGGAAGACCAGGTCCGACTCCTCGCGCGAGACCGACGAGATCCCGGCGCGCTCCGCGAGCAACCGCAGGCGCACCACCTCCAGCAGCCGCTCCGCCGGCGCGGGAAGCGGCCCGAAGCGGTCGGCCATGTCGAGGCGAGCGGCGGCGAGATCGTCCTCCGTGCGCACGCGGGACAACCGGCGGTAGAACTCGAGCTTCTGCGGCTCCCCGGCCACGTACTCGTCCGGCAGGTACGCGTCGACCGGCAGATCGACGACGGCGGCGGGCCGTGCCAGCACCGGCTCACGGTCCTCGAGCACGGCCTTCTGTTCCTCGACCGCCTCGGCCAGGAGCCGCGTGTACAGGTCGAAGCCGACCGCCGCGATGTGCCCGTGCTGTTCCGCGCCGAGGATGTTGCCGGCGCCCCGGATCTCCAGGTCGGCCAGTGCGATCTGGAACCCGGCCCCGAGCTCGGACGCGTTGAAGATCGCCTGCAGCCGCTTGCGCGCCACCTCGCTCAGCCGGTCGCGCCGCCGGTAGAGCAGGTACGCGTACGCGCGGCGTGCGCTGCGCCCGACCCGCCCGCGCAGCTGGTACAGCTGGGCCAGCCCGAGCGCGTCGGCCCGATCGATCACGATGGTGTTCGCGTTCGGGATGTCGAGCCCCGACTCGATGATCGTCGTGCAGACGAGCACGTCGTGCTCGCCGGCCGAGAACGCCAGCATGACCCGCTCGAGCTGGCCCTCCGGCATCTGGCCGTGGGCGACCGCGATCCGCGCCTGCGGGAGGAGCCGCCGGAGCTGCTCCGCCTGCGCCTCGATCGTCTCGACCCGGTTGTGGACGAAGAATGCCTGGCCGCCGCGATCGAGCTCGCGGAGGATCGCGTCGCGGACCAGGCCCGCCGACGCCTCCGCGACCCGGGTCTGGATCGGGAGCCGATCCTCCGGCGGCGTCTCGATCACGCTCATGTCCCGGACACCCGAGAGCGCCATGTTCAGCGTGCGGGGGATGGGCGTGGCCGAGAGCGTCAGCACGTCCACGGCGCGCTTCAGCTGCTTGAGGCGCTCCTTGTGCGCCACCCCGAAGCGCTGTTCCTCGTCGACGACCAGCAGCCCGAGATCGCGGAACTGCACGTCCTTCGAGAGGAGCCTGTGCGTGCCGATCACCAGGTCCACGCTGCCCTGTGCCAGCCCGTCGATGGTGGCGCGCTGCTCGGCGGGCGGCACGAAGCGGCTGAGCAGCCGCACGGTCAGCGGATAGGCCGCGAACCGCTGCATGAACGTCGTGAAGTGCTGCTGCGCGAGCACGGTGGTCGGGACCAGCACCGCCACCTGCGTCCCGTCCTGGATCGCCTTGAACGCCGCCCGGAGCGCCACCTCGGTCTTGCCGTACCCCACGTCGCCCACGACGAGCCGGTCCATCGGCTCGAGCCGCTCCATGTCGCTCTTGGACTCGGCCACCGCGCGCTGCTGGTCGGGCGTCTCCTCGTAGGGGAACGCCGCCTCCAGCTCCGCCTGCCAGGGCGTGTCGGGGGCGAACTGGTGGCCGCGCGCCTGTGCCCGCGCCGAGTAGAGCTCGAGCAGGTCCTTCGCCAGGTCGGTGACCGCCCGCCGGACGCGCGCTCGGGTGCGCTGCCACTCGCCACCGCCGAGGCTCGAGAGCTGGGGGCTCTCGCCGCCCGAGTAGCGCGAGATCCGGTCGATCTGCTCCACCGGCAGGAAGATGCGGTCGGTGCCCGCGAAGTGGAGCTCGAGGTAGTCCCGCTCCTCCCCCACCGCGCCGACGCCCCGGCGGACCATGCCGCCGTAGCGGGCGATGCCGTGGTCGACGTGGACCACGATGTCCCCGGCGAGCAGCCGTTCGAGGAGATCGCGCGGGACGACCCTCCGGAGCGCACGCGGACGGCGCACGCGGACGCTCCCGAACAGCTCGCGGTCAGTGAGCAGGACGAGCCCGTCGGGGCCGTCCTCGAACCCGCTGTTGAGACTGCGCTCCACGAGGGCCAATGCGCCCGGGGCGGGCGGCTCGGCGAGGCGCCTGGCCGGCACGGCCAGCACACCGGCATCCTCGAGGATCTCGGCGAGGCGCGCCGACTGGTCCGAGGAGATCACGACGCGCCGCTCCTCGGCCCGCCAGCGCGCGACGGCGTCCGGGATCCCGGCGACCCGCTGGGGCGGCAGCGCGGGTTCGCGCCAGCCGAACGGGTTGCCGCCCGGAGGCGCCTCCTCGGCCTCGCTCTCCCAGGTCAGCTCGAGCGTCCGCGCCTCGCGCCGTGCCCGCTGCCAGGCCCACTGCTCCAGGTACGCCTCGGGCCACCCGGCGGGCACCTCGCCCGATTCCTCCAGCTCCGCCCGTCGCTCGGCCGCCTGCTCCCAGAGCAGCTGGGCAGCCTGATCGACGTCGCCGGGCTCGTCGAGCAGCCAGATCGCATCGCCGACGTGGTCGAGGCCGGTGGCGGGTGCCAGCACCCCGGCCCACACCTCGGCCGCGTCGCCGAGCTGCCGGGCGGCCGTCATCCGCTCCAGGTCCGCCTCGAGGAGCGGCGAGAGGCGGCCGGCGAGCTTCCCCAGCCGCGCGCGCAGCCAGGCGGTGGTGTCGGGCGGCAGCGGGAACTCGTCCGCAGGCAGCACCCCGGCGGCGCTCACGGCACCGGTCGAGCGCTGGTCGGCGGGGTCGAACGCGCGGAGCGAGTCGATCTCGTCCCCGAAGAACTCCGCACGGACCGGAAAGGGCTGCCCGGGCGGAAACAGGTCCACGATCCCGCCGCGCCGGGCGAACTCGCCGCGCCCCCCGACCTCCGTGACGGCCTCGTAGCCGAGGTCGAGCAGCTCGCGCAGCAGGCGTTCCTGCGAAATGCGGGCGCCGCGCCGCAGGACGAGCGGGGCGGACGGGATCTCGCCGGGCGGAAGCGTGCGCTGGAAGAGCGCCTGGGGGCTGCTGACCAGGATCCTCGGCCCCGCACCGTGCCGCCACGCGGCGAGGGCGGCGACCCGCGCGGCCGTCTCGTCGCGCACCAGCTCTCCCCGCTCGTAGGCGAGCGCGGTGCGCGGCTCGAGCACGACGATTGCCGACGGGTCGCCGAGCCACGCGACGAGCTCCTCGGCCACGCGATCGGCGATCTCCGCGTCGCGCGCGACCCAGACGAGGCGCTCGCCCGCGGCGAGCGCGAGCGCCGCCGCGAGGTACGTCTTGGCGCCGTGCGGCACCGACGCGTACACGACGTGCCGCAGGTCGCGCCCGGCCCGGCCCTCGCGTACCCGCGCGTACCGCTCCGCCAGGCCACGCAACTCCGCCGTCGCGGCCAGGAGCGGCGGCAGCGACGAGAGGTCCGCGACCCGGATCCGGGCTGCGCCGGACGCCGCGCGGCCCGCCTGCCCGGGATGCGACCGCCGGCCGGCGAGCTCGGCCGACGCCTCAGCGATGTGCCGGTCGCGGCCTCGGCGGCCGCGCAGGCGCTGCTCGGTCACGGTGGATCAGGACCGCGGGTCGTCGTCGGAAGCGCGGGGCAGGATGCGCCGCCAGCCCGATCTGGTGCGGCGGATCCCGTCGGATCCCGTGGGGCCGCCGACTTCGCCGGGCCCGGGCGCCGTGAGCGGCATCGAGCCGCCGCCATCCCGGCGTCCTGCTCCGTCGCCGGTGTCGCCGGCGACGGAGGTGTCGCCGGCGACACCCGGCGCTGCCCTGTCCGCGCCCCTCGCCCCCCCGCCTGCGGCCGCTGCCGGTCCCGGTGCGGCCGCCGGGAGTGTCCAGCCGTTCCACCGGTTGGCCGACGCCTGGGCCCCGTCGCGTGCCCAGGACTCGACGGCGTCGGCCGCCGCGTCCAGCAGCTCCGGCAGGAGCCTCCGCTCGTCCCCCGAGAAGCGGCTCAGCACGTGGTCGATGGCATCCCGGCGCGGTTCTCCGATCCCGACGCGGAGTCGCGCGAAGCGCTGCGTCTCGAGCTCGGCCACGATCGAGCGCAGCCCGTTGTGGCCGCCGTGGGTTCCCTCCGGCCGGATCCGCAGCCGGCCGAACGGCAGCGCGAAGTCGTCCACCACCACCAGCATCTGCTCGAGCGGCACGTGTTCCCGGGCCAGGATCTTGCGGACGGCGATCCCGGAGTCGTTCATGAAGGTGAGAGGCTTGACCAGCACGATGTCGAGGTCGCCGAGGCGCCCCCGCACCGAGATGGCCGCGTCGCGCTCCTTGCCGCGGCCCGACAGGCCCGCGCGATCGGCGATCCGGTCGAGCACCATCCAGCCGACGTTGTGACGGGTCTCCGCGTACTTCGGCCCGGGGTTGCCCAACCCGACGACGAGTTTCGCGGCGCTCATCGCGGCCGGGCCCGGCGGGCATGGCTCGCGCCAGCCAGGATCCGGCGCTCCAGCGACCGCATCCCGGCTTCCTCCTCGGGCTCGGCGTGATCCCAGCCGCAGACGTGCAGCGCGCCATGCACCACGAGCAGCGCCAGCTCGTCGGCCGGTTCCCAGGCCACGTCGCCGGTCTGCCCTCCGCGCCCTTCGCGCGCCTGGTCCACGGCACGATCGACCGAAACGACGATGTCGCCCAGGTGCGGACGCGTGCCCGGCGGGAGCGCGAACGCGGCGGCGGGTCCACGGGCCTCACGTCCCTGCCCCGCGTGCGGCGGAAACGCGGCGGGCGGCAGGAGCGGAAACGAGAGGACGTCGGTCGGGCCCTCCCTGCCCATCGCCTGCAGGTTCAGCGCCGCCAGCTCCGCGTCGCCGGAGAGGATCAACCCGAGGGACGCGGGCGCCGGAGCCCTGGCGGCCTCCAGCGCGGCGGCCGCCAGGCGGGCCAGCGACTCGAGCGCGAGGATGCGCCGCACGCCGGGCCTGACCGTCAGCTCGACCCGCCACGGCGGCAGGTAGCGCACGGTGGTGCGGCCCCCGGGCTCGCTGGTGGGCGCATCCGCCCGCCGAGACCCGGCCAGGGCGACCTCCGGGTCGCGGCCAGGCGCGCCCCCCGGGTCGGCGTCGCGGCGAGCCCGGGCGGCGTCGCGGCGAGGTGTGCCCCCCCGGCCCGATCGGTCGCCCCCGTGCTCCGGCCCGCGCCCGGGCGCGGTCACGTCCGCCCGGCGCCGGCGATCCGGCGCGACTCCAGCTCGACGATCTTGTTCTGCGGGTATTCGATGCGCTGGTGGTACATGCCCAGGAGCTGCACCACGAACGCCTCGCGGATTCGTTCGAGGTCGCGCAGCGTCAGGTCGCACTCGTCGAACTGGCCGTCCTCGAGCCGCTCCCGGATGATGCGGCCCACCATCGCGCGGATGGCCGGCTCGTCGTGGCCCGTCAGCGACCGCACCGACGCCTCGACGCCATCCGACAGCATCAGGATCGCGGCCTCGCGGCTCTGCGGCTTGGGGCCTGCGTGGCGGAACCGCGCCGGGTCGACCGACCCGGCCGCCGCCTCGGCCTCGGGCGTCCCCGGCACGGCGCCCGCCGCGGCCTGCTCCTGCGCCTTCGCGTAGAAGTAGCTCATCAGCGCGGTACCGTGGTGCTGCGGGATGAACGCGATGATCGCCTTCGGCAGCCCGTACTGGTAGGCGAGGTCGATCCCGTTCGCCACGTGCTCCTTCAGGACGGCGGCGGATTCTTCCGGCGTCAGCAGGTCGTGGACGTTGCCTATGCCCCCCTGGTTCTCGATGAACGCCGCGGGGTTCGCCAGCTTGCCGATGTCGTGGTAGTAGGACGCCACGCGTGCGAGCAGCGGGTCCGCCCCGATCGCCTCCGCCGCCCGCTCGGCCAGGTTCCCGACCATGAGCGAGTGGTGGTACGTGCCGGGCGTCTCGAGCAGGAGCCGCCGGAGCAGCGGCTGCGAGGGGTTCGCCAGCTCGAGCAGCTGGAAGCTGGTCGTGATGCCGAACAGGTTGCCCAGCACCGCGAACGACCCCACCGCGACGATGGCCGACGCGCCCGCGGAGCCGGCGGCCGCGCCCCACAGCTGGAGAAGCCCGGTCAGGTCGCGCTCGCCCAGCAGCGTGAAGATCGCGACCACGGCGGCGTTGACCACCGCCATGGCGAGGCCGGCCTGGACGAAACGGTGGAACCGGTCACCGCGGTGGAGCACGATGATCCCGACGAGGCCGCCCAGGAAGATGTACGTGGCCAGCTCCACGGTGCCGGAGACGGCGCCGCCGAGGACGGCCAGCGTGCCCAGCACCACGATGGCGGCGCCGCTGTCGAGCAGGATCGCCAGCAGCAGCCCGACGGTCGAGACCGGGATGAAGAACGGCATGATCGGACGCCCGGCGGTCAGCTTCAGCGCGAGCACCGCCCCGACGAGCATCAGCCCGACGAGCAGCAGCGCGTTGTCGCGGTGCCACAGCTCGGGCCGGTATCGCCAGACCCAACCGAGCAGCAGTGCCACCACCAGGACCGCGAGCAGGAACCAGCCCGCGAGCTTGGCCAGGTCGGGCTGGGGGTTCTCCAACCCGAGGGCCTGGACCTTCTCCATGTCGGTGGGGGAGATCATATGACCCTGGTCGACGATCACCTCGCCCTGCTTGACGGTGACCGTGACGGGCTGGGTGTCCTGCAGCGCCTGGGCGCGCGCGGCCTGCGTGGCCGCCGCGTCATACGAGGAATTGGCTACCAGGAGCGGCTCGATGATATCCCCGGCCAGCGCACGCTGGTCCACCGGGACGCCCGGCGGCAGCGCCTCGGGCAGTGCCAGGCGGGCGGCATCCAGCTCGGAGTCACGTACCTCTGCCTGCTGGGTCGTGACCAGCACGCTGCGCATCTCGTCGCGCAGCGTGGTCCAGGAGGCCATGTCCAGTCCCTGGAGCGTGGCCATCGCCGTCTTCGAGAGGCTCGGCAACGCCCCCGCCAGGGCCGCCTTGCGGGCCTGCTCGGAGAGCACGGCACCGAACGCGGCGTCCACCGGGGCCACCAGCTTGTCGAACTCGGCTGCCTGCTTCGCGGCCGCGAGGTCGCCCTTCTGGGTCGTGTAGTCGTACTGGGGGGGGACGGCCTGCACGGCCGCGTCCTGCGCCTGTGTCGTGAGGATGGTGCTGACGAAGGTCACGGTCCGCGGCGCGGTGATCGCGCTGGGCGCGATGTCTCCCACGGAGACGTGGTAGGCGGCAGGGATGATGTCGATGGAGAGGATGGCAGTGAGCGCGGCGACCAGGATCGCGGCGCTCACGGAGAGCCGGACGGCGTCGCGGCGGGTGAAGGCCGCCAGGGGGGCCCGGGCCTGCTGGGCGAGCATCAGCCCGAACCCGCGCCTGCGCCAGGGCCGGGTTTCGCCGCCGCGCCTGCGCGCCGCGCCAGCTCGCGGGTGACGAGCTGGTTCACCGCCCGCCCGTCGGCACGTCCTTTCACGCGCGGCGCGAGCACCTTCATGACCCGCCCGAGATCCCTCGGGGAGGTTGCGGCCACCTCGTCGATGGCCTCGCGCACGAGCGCGTCGAGCTCCTCGTCGCCGAACTGCGCCGGCATGTAGGCGGCGAGCACGTCGATCTTGCGCTGCTCGTCCGCGGCGAGGTCGGGGCGCCCGCCGGAGGCGAAGGCGTCGAGGGATTCGCGGCGGGTCCGGATCTCGCGCGTCAGCACCGCCACCTCCTCATCGGGGGTCAGCGGACGGCGCGCGTCCTTGGTGGCCCGTTGCATGGCCGCGACCGCCATTCGGAGCGCATCGCGACGGCCCTCGTCGCGCGCACGCATCGCGGCGGTCATGTCGGCCTGGAATCGCTCTGCGAGTGTCACGGGATGGTGGCTCCCGGGCTGCGCCGTCCGGCGCCCCGGAGTGGCCGGAGGCCGGGCCGCGGACCGCGGGACGGGGCACGGTGCCCTCGTACCGTCGGATGCGGCCCCGGACGACCTAGCCCTGGCGGGCGGCCTTCTTGCGCTTCGCTTCCTTGCGCTTGCGCTTCACGCTCGGCTTCTCGTAGTGCTCGCGGCGTCGAGCCTCTGCGAGGATCCCGCTCTGCTGGATCTTCTTGTTGAAGCGGCGGAGCGCGCTCTCGAAGGTCTCGTTCTCCCCGACGCGGACTTCAGCCAATCCGGTTTCACCTCCCCTGGCCGGGACTTGCCTCGACACGCTGTCCGGTGCCAGGCGGACACAAGCGTGCGCGCGGGCAGAACCGGCACCGCGCGAGGGCCGGCCGAGCATAGCGGAGGAGCGATGGGCGGTCAACTTCGATGAGCGAGGCTGTGTCCTCGGCCAGTGAAAGTGTCACCCCGTAAGCGGCCAGTGAATCTGTCCGCGTAAGCGGCCAGTGATTTTGTCACCCTCGGTCGCATGGAAACGAGGGAGACGATCATCGTGGATGCCCGGGCGCAGCGGCGCCTCTATGTCCTGCAGCACCTCGACGCGGGCCGGATCAGTGCCGACGAGGCAGGGCGGATCCTTGAGCTGTCGGTGCGCCAGGTGCGGCGGCTGCTGGCGACGTACCGCGGCGACGGGCTCGCCGGGCTCGTCCACGGCAACCGTGGGCGGGCGCCGGGCCACCGGACCCCCGACGAGTTGCGCGAGCGCCTCGTCGAGCTCGCCCGCACGACCTACGCGGGCGTCAACCGGGCCCACCTCGCCGAGCTGCTCGCGGAGCGCGAGGCGATCACGATCCCCGAGCGCACGCTGCGCCGAATCCTCGACGAGGCAGGCCTTGCCCCGGTCCGCCGGCGACGGAGAGCCAGGCACCGCAGCCGGCGTGACCGCATGGCCCAGGAGGGGCTCCTGCTCCAGGTCGACGGCAGCCGCCACGACTGGCTGGAGAGCCGGGGACCCCTGCTCACCCTGGTGGGCGGCATCGACGATGCGACGAGCCGGCTGACCGGCGCCACCTTCCGGGAGGCCACGGACGCCGCGGGCTACTTCACCATGCTCACCGAGACGGCCCACCGCTACGGACTCCCGGGTGCCCTGTACTCCGACCGCCACGGGATCTTCGTGCGCGAGTCGAACCGGGTCCCCACGCTCACCGAGCAGCTCACCGGGAAGCGCTCGCTCACCTGAGGTCGGACGGGCGCTCGAGGAGCTCGACATCCGCTGGATCGGGGCCCGGAGCCCACAGGCCAAGGGCCGCATCGAGCGGGTCTGGGGGACGTTCCAGGACCGCCTGATCAGCGAGCTGCGGCTCGCCCGGGCGGAGACCCTCGAGCAGGCGAACGCGGTCCTCGCCGCGTACCTGCCCCGGCACAACCGGCGGTTCGCCGTTCCGGCCGCCGATCAGCGGCCCGCCTGGCGAGCGATGCCAGAGGGCCTGGCGCCGGAGGTGGTGTTCTGCTTCCACTACCCGCGCCGGGTCGCCAACGATGCCACGCTCAGCTGGCCCGGCGGGCCGCTCCAGCTGCCGCGCCGCCGAGACGGTCGATCGTGGGCCGGCCGGCGGGTCATCCTCCAGGAGCGGCTCGACGGCAGCCTGTGGGTCAGCCACGAGCAGGCGCTCTATCCGGTCCGGCCGGCGCCGCCCGATCCGGGACAGCTGCGCGCCCGGCACCTCCCGCGAGCGGCCGAAGGCCAGCCCGACCTCGATCTCGGGCTGCTCGCCGACTCCCATCCTACAGGCGCACTCGGGGCAACCATGCGGCGCCCGCCAGCCGCCGATCACCCCTGGCGTCGGCGATACTCGAGACGCAACCGGTGACAGATTCACTGGCCGCTTACGCGGACAGATTCACTGGCCGCCGACACTTCGATGAGCGAGGCTGCCGATGAGCGAGGCTGTCGGAGCGATGCCGCAAGCGGGACGAGGCTACACTCCGGCCGTGCCGCCTTCGCACTCCGACGTCGCCACGTTCACCTCTCTGCTGAACATCCTCGACGACGCGCTGGTACGCGGCCCCGGCAAGCCGGCCCTGGGGCTTCGGGGAGACGACGGCGTGGCGTGGCACTGGACGTACCGCGAGCTGGACCGCCGCTCGAAGCTGGCGGCGTTCCGTCTGCGCGGGCTCGGCCTCCAGCCCGGCGATCGCCTCATCACGTGGAGCCCATCGAGCCCCGAACTGCCGGCCGTCTACTTCGGCGCGATGCGGGCCCGGCTGATCGTGGTGCCGCTCGACCTGCGGATGGCGCCGGATACGGTGGCGCGCATCGTCGCCCGCTCGGGGGCCCGACTCGCGGTGCTTGGCACGGGACGCGATGCGCCAGACCCGAGCGGCTCCGGCCTCGGTGACCTCCCGCTGACGACGACGGCCGACCCGACCGACGACCCGACCGACGACCCGACCCGACCGATCGCCCACCCGCCCGTTGCGCCCGACCTCGCCGACGGCCGGATCGCCGCCCCGACCGGCCCGGCCCGGCTCCCGCCCGACTGGGAGGCGCAGGTGGACGCCTGGGAGCGCCCGACCCGGGAGGACCTGTTCGAGGTCGTGTTCACGTCGGGCACCACCGGCGTGCCCAAGGGCGTGATGCTGACGCACGGCGCGATCCTCTCGTCGATCGACGCGTTCGGCCTGGTGATCCCGCCCATGGAGCACCGCGTCGTGTCGCTGCTCCCGCTCTCGCACCTGATGGAGCAGGCGGCCGCGCTCTTCTACGCCACGCTGGTCGGCGCCGACATCCTCTACATTCGCTCGCGCAACCCGCGGGTCATCTTCGAGGCGATCCGCGACCACCGCGTCACCACGCTGCTGGTCGTGCCGGCGGTGCTGGAACTGTTCTGGACGGCGTTGATGCGCGAGGTGGAACGTCGCGGACAGCGGGCCAGGTTCGAGCGCGCGCGGCGGATCGCGCGCCATCTGCCGTACGCCCTGCGCCGCCAGCTGTTCCGCAGCGTCCACCGACAGTTCGGCGGCGGCCTCCGCCTCGCGGTCACGGCGGGCGCGTACCTCCCACCCGCACTCCAGCAGGCCTGGGAGGACCTCGGCGTCGTCGTGCTGCAGGGCTACGGCGCGACCGAGTGCGGGATCGTCGCCTGCTCCACGCCTCAGGACCACACACCGGGAACCGTGGGCCGCGTCCCCTCCCCCTCACCGATCCAGGTGCGCCTCGCCGACGACGGCGAGATCGTGGTCGCGGGTCCAACGCTCCTCTCCGGCTATTGGGGCGATCCGGAGGCGACCGCGGCCGTGATCGACCCTGACGGCTGGTACCACACCGGCGACGTCGCGCGCTTCGACGAGCGCCGGAACCTGGTGCTGCTGGGACGCACGAAGAACATCATCGTGCTGCCCAACGGGTTGAACGTGTTCCCCGAGGACGTCGAGAACGCCCTCCATGACGCGGGGTTGCCCGAGACGGTGGTGTTCGAGACGGAGCCGGGGCGCATCGAGGCGATCGTGCTGCCGCCCGACCGGCCGCCGATCCCCATCGCGGGGCAGACGCCCGCCCACGACCTGACACCGGAGGAGGACACCGCGCTCCGCGAGCGGATCGACGCCTCGGTGCGCGACGCGAACGGCCGTCTTGCGATCCACCAGCGCGTCGCCGGCTGGCGCCTCTGGCCGGGCGCCGACTTCCCCCGGACTCACACGTTCAAGGTGCGCCGCGACGAGGTGCAGCGGTGGGCCGCCTCGGAGGCACCGCTGCCGTTCGTCCATTCGGAGCGTGGGTAGTGGGGGTCGAGCCCCCACACCTGGTGCAACAGCGCCGGCTTTCCCCGACAGGACGACCGGACCCTGAATGTCCTGGCAGAGCTGCCGGGACCCAGGGCCCGCCGAGACCTGCGGCCCACGAATATCCCCTGCAGCATTGCCGCGGAGGGTTGCCGGGCCTTTGCCGCCGCTGACGGGGGCTGCCGGGGACGCGGCCGAGCGCCTGTAACGCGGTCCGGCATCCGCTCTCGCACGATCTGCACCCGTCTCGAGTTCGGGCTACCGTCGGGGGCGCAACGGACGCGGGATCCGGAGGTGGCAAGCCGCCACTAATCCGCCGCGGCATCGCTGGGGAGGATATCGGGCCGGTGATGGCGCGCCGCCTCGCCCGCCTCGGCCGCCTCGCCCGCCTCGCCCGAGCTGGCACGGGTTTCCCGCACCGGCCCCGGTGGCTGTCGGCGGCGTGAGGCGTCGCTTCCCGGTGAGCACCTGCGTGCCACCGCTCGCACCGGCCCCGGTGCCGTCGGGGCGGGAGGCGTCGCTTCCGGGGCACGGCCGATTCCCGCGAACATCGACCGACGACCAACCCCGCGCGCGAGGCGACTACCGCACGATCGGGAACGCCTGCCCGAACGACCGCAGCACCTTGAGCGCCGATGCGGCCGTGGCGGGATCCGCGCTCGCCCCGGGCGAGTACCAGCCGAAGACGATCGTCGAGCCATACAGCTGGACGGCAAACTGCGCGTCCGTCGGGAAGTTCGTCTGCCCGAAGCCGCTCCCCAGGTACCGCTGCATCGAGGTCGCCAGCGCCTGCGCGTTCACCGGGTCGGTCGCGTCGTAGATCACCACGTACCCCGCCCCGGGATCCCTGGGCAGCACCACCTGGTAGACCGTCCGGGGCACACCGATCAGGTCGGGTGGCTCCGACGGTCGGTACGGCTGGTTCGCCCGGATGAGCCCGAAATCGGCCTGGCGATAGGCGGCCTCGAGCGCGGCCGCGGTCTGCGCCACGGCGAAAGGGACGGGCGGCTGTGAGATCACCGCGATCCCGGGACTGGATCCCGACGCCAGGGGAACACACCCGGCGAGCACGACAGCCAGCGCCACCAGCGGCGCCCGACTCAGCGCGCCTCTCAGCCCGGCACGGAGACGACGACCCGGATCGGCCCGCGGCACGGGCTACCCGGGCGGCCAGGTCATGAAGCGACGGCCGAACACGTGGAAGTGCAGGTGGTCGACCGTCTGGCCGCCGTCGCGACCGGCGTTCGACACCACCCGGAATCCCGACTCGGCGATGCCGTCCCGCCTGGCCACCTCGCGGATCACGGCGAACATGTGCCCGAGCAGCGGCGTGTCCTCGTCGCCAAGGTCCATCAGCGACACCAAGTGCCGCCGCGGGATCACCAGGACGTGGATCGGGGCCCGAGGTGCGATGTCGCGGAACGCCATGACCTCGTCGTTCGAGTACACGACGTTGGCCGGGATCTCGCCGGCGGCGATCCGGCAGAACAGGCAGTCACCATCGGGCACGCTGGTCCCCTCCGTTGGCTCGGTCGTCCGGCGTATGGTGCCACCGATGCGGCGACGGGACCCCGCGGACGCAGGCCGCCGGTTGCGGGAGCGGCGGCGCCCGGGGATCGCGCGGGGAGCGGCGGCGGGCGGCGGCGGGCGGCGATCGCCCGGGGATCACCCGGGGAGCGCCCGGCGGGCGGTGAGCGGCGGTGGGCGGCTGCCGGGCGGAGGGCACGGACCCCCGGGAGCGGCGGCTCGCCGGGGCGAGCGCTGTCTCCCCGAGGTCAGGCGCGGAGGTCCAGCTCCGCTCGCACCAGGCCCCTGCCCGGAATCTCCCGGAGCGTGAAGCCGACCTTCTCGGCCGTGTGCTGCATGCCGACGTTGTCGGTCAACATCTCGGCACAGATCCAGTCGAGCCCCTCGTCCCGCCCGATCTGGACCATCCGGCGCAGCAGCTCCGTGCCAAGCCCGGCGCGCTGGCAGCAGTCGGCGACGACGATGGCGAACTCGGCCCCGTTGGCCGCGTGGCGCTTGGTCAGGCGCCCGACGGCCACGATCTCCCGCTCCGCCTCTCCGGGTGCGCGCTCCGCGACCAGGGCGATCTCCCGATCGTAGTCGTTGAAGCAGGCCCGCACGAGCCGCTCGTGCGCCGTCCGCTCGGCGAGGCCGAGATCGCGCAGATACCGCCCGTAGACAGTGCGCTCGGAGAGACTCTGGTGGAAGCGGACCATCATGGGCTCATCCTCGGGGCGGATGGGCCGGATCGTCATCGCGGTCCCGTCGCCGGCGGTCCACGGGCCCATGTACTGCCGCGGGTACGGGCGGATCGCCAGGCGCGGCAGCTTCTCGTCGGGCAGGTCGGGTTCGTGGAGCACCACGCGGGCGTCGAGGGCGATCAATCGCTCGGGGGACGCCAGCAGCGGGTTGATGTCGATCTCCCTGATCCACGGCTGCTCGACCACGAGCTGGGCGAAATGGACCAGGAGCTGCTCCAGTGCGTCCGTGTCGATGGGCTGGCGCCCGCGAATCCCCGCGAACGCGGTGTAGATCTTCGTGCGCTCGATCATGCGCCGGGCAAGCGTCGTGTTCAGCGGGGGCAGCGCCAGGGCCCGATCCCGGAAGAGCTCCACGAGCTGGCCGCCCAGCCCGAAGAGGAGCACCGGGCCGAACTGCGCATCGACGCTGCTGCCCACGATCAGCTCGTAGCCGGAGTAGTTGATCATGGGCTGGACGGTGACGCCCTCGAAGTGCTCGGCGCCTCGCCGCTGTGCCACGGCAGCCTGGATCGAGCGATACGCCTCGCGGACCGCGCCGGCATCGGCGAGGTTGAGCTGCACGCCACCCACGTCGGTCTTGTGGGTGATCGTGTGCGAGTGGAGTTTCAGGACCACCGGGTAGCCGATCGCCTCCGCCGCGGCCACGGCTTCGTCCTCGCTCGGCGCGATGCGCGTCTCGGCGATGGGGATCGCGTAGGCGGAGAGCACCTGCTTCGACTCGAACTCGGTGAGCAGCGTGCGGCGTTCCCGCCGCGCGGTCTCGATGATGTCGCGCGCCAGCGTCCGGTTGACCGCGCTCGCCTCGTCGTCGGGCATGGCGGGCGTCTCGTACAGCGCTCGGAGGCCGTCGCTGTAGCGCCACATGTAGTTGAACATCTCGACGGCCGTGTCCGGGTAGGGGAACGTGGGGATCCCGGCGCCCCGGAGGATCGCCGTGCCGGCCTCGACGTCGGCGCCGCCCATCCAGCTCGCCAGCACCGGCTTGCCCTCGATGTGGGCGAAGGGCGCCAGCAGCTCGGCGGTCCGCGTGGGGTCGGTCATGGCCTGGGGCGTGAGGATGACCAGGAGCCCGTCGCTGCTTGGGTCGCCCGCCGCAATCTCGAGCGCCGTGGCGTACCGTTCCGGGGGCGCGTCGCCGATGATGTCGACGGGGTTGTTGTGGCTCCAGGTCGCGGGCAGGATCGCGTTGAAGGCCTCGGTCGCCTCGGGGGTGAGCTCGGTGAGCTGCCCGCCACCGCCGATCAGGGCGTCGGTGGCGAGGACGCCGGGGCCACCCGCGTTCGACACGATGGTCAGCCGCCGGCCCTTCGGTCGCGGTTGCTTGGCCAGCACGTCGGCGATGGCGAAGAGGTCCTCGATGGCATCCACCCGCAGCACGCCCACGCGGCGGAAGGCCGCGTCGAGGACCTCGTCGCTGCCCGTCAGGGAGCCGGTGTGCGAGGCGGCCGCCCTGGCCGCCTGCGCCGTGCGCCCGGGCTTGATGACGATGATGGGCTTCGTGAGCGCGACCTCGCGCGCAGCGGAGAGAAAGGCCCGGGCGTCGCCCACCGTCTCCATGTAGATCACGATGCTGCCGGTGTTGGGATCGTCGCCCAGGTGGTAGATGACGTCCCCCCAGCCGACGTCGAGCATCGAGCCGAGCGAGACGACCGAGCTGAAGCCCACCTGCTCGCGCATGCTCCAATCGAGGATCGCGGTCAGCAGCGCGCCGCTCTGGCTGATCAGCCCCACCGAACCGGGGCGCGCGATGCCGGCCGCGAAGGTCGCGTTGAGGCCGCCGATCGGGTTCATGACCCCGAGGCAGTTGGGGCCGATGACGCGGATGCCGCCCTGCCGCGCCCGCTCGAGTACCTGCCGTTCCAGCTCCTCGCCGGCGGGGCCCGTTTCCTTGAAGCCCGCCGAGATGACGATGGCGCCCTTCACGCCGGCGGCAACGCATTCCTCCATGACACCCGGGACCGTCTGCGGCGGGGTGACGATCACGGCCAGCTCGACGGCGTCGGGGACGGCGGCCAGGCTCGGGTATGCCTTCAGCCCGAGGACGTTCGGGCGCTTCGGGTTGATGGGGAAGACGGTGCCGCCGAAGGGACTGCTGATGAGGTTCCAGAGGACCGTCCGGCCCACGCTCCCCGCCTTCTCGGTGGCGCCGATCACGGCGACCGACCGGGGGAGGAAGAGGGCATCCAGTGGCCGGCGCCCATAACCGAGCACGTCGCTGGCCTTGTCCACGGCCGTTCCGGCGCCGAACTCACCAGCCAACAGGTCAACCATCACCCACCCCCGAGGGAGCTGAACGCACGCAGCCAGTCAATCGCGTGCCCTGCCATCACGACGTTGCCCACCGGCGCCAAGAGTGCCCCGGCCGGCACTCGGCCGATGAGCGCCCAACGTCCCCTTCCGGTGTGCCATAGGGCCGGAACCGCACCCGGGGGCGGCGTTCCCCTCACTCGACCCGCTCGGCCTCCACCGCAACCCAGTCGGCCTCGTCCCAGCGACGGAGCACGTGGAAGCCCGCGGCGTCAAAGGCGCGCCGGACCTCCGGCTCGCGATCCGCGATGATCCCGCTCGCGAGCAGGCGCCCGCCCGATCCGGCCGTCCCGTCCCCGGGGCGAACTTCCGCGTACAGCGCGGCCGCCAGCGGGACCAGGATCGACGCGACGAGGTTCGCGAGCACCAGGTCGAAGGGCCGCTCGCCGGTCGACACGGACCCCTCGCGGGCGACGATCCCCCGAGCCAGCCTGTTACGCCGCGCGTTGGCGAGCGTGGCCTCCACCGCCAGTGGGTCGGTATCCACCGCCAGCACCGAGGCGGCCCCCAACCGGGCGGCGCCCAACGCCAGGATCCCGGACCCCGAGCCGACGTCCAGCACGCGCGCGCCCGCCACGCGGTCCTCGCGGCCCCACGCCTCGAGCCCCAGCAGGCAGAGCCGCGTGGTCGGGTGCAGCCCGGTCCCGAACGCCACGCCCGGGTCCAGCGCGAGCACCAGGTCCCCGGGACGACGGCGGTAGCGACGCCACGTCGGCCGGACCACGAACCGCTCGCCGATCCGCAGCACGGGAAAGTGCGCGCGACCCTGCGCCGCCCAGTCGGCCTCGCGCACCACCCTGGTGTGCAGTGCGCCGATCGGCCGCAGCTCGAAGGCCTGCAGGTGGCCGAGCGCCGTCCGCACCCGCTCGACCGCGTCGGCCGTCCCCGGCTGGTCGGCCCCGGGCAGCCATGCGCGCACCAGCACGGGCCGCGCCGTGTCGAGACTCGCCGCCAGCCCCTCGTCGCGCAGCTCGAACCCGGATTCGACGCTGACGCCTCCCGGCGCCTCGCGTGCCAGGATCTCGCTGATCGCCTCGACCGCCTCGTGATCGGCGACGACGGAGAGCTCCAGCCAGTCGGACGCGCTCAGCTGATCGCGTCCTTCACCTTGTCGAAGATGCCGCCCGGCTTCGGCGCCGGTCGCTCGCCCGACTCCGCCGCGAGCGCCTCCAGCAGCTCCCGCTGGCGCTTCGAGAGCCGGGTGGGGACCTGCACGTCGACCAGGATGTGGAGGTCTCCCCGCACGCCGGGCCGCCGCAGGTTTGGCACGCCGCGGCCGCGGAGCCGGATCTCGGCCCCAGGCTGCGTGCCCGCCTTCACCTCGATCTCCTCCTCGCCCTCGGCGGTGGGGACGGTGACACGGGCCCCCAGCGCGGCCTGAGTGACCGAGAGCGGCAGGTGGAAGAACAGCTCGGTGGTCTCGCGCCGCAGCACCGGATGCTCCTCGACGTGGACCGCCACGTACAGGTTGCCGGCCGGACCGCCCCGCGGGCCCGCCTCCCCCTCGCCCGTGAGCCGCATCTGGTGCCCCTCGTCGATGCCGGCCGGGATCACCACGCGGAGCTTGCGCTTGCGCTGGATGCGGCCCTCGCCGTGGCACTCGTGGCATGGTGTCTCGACGACGCTCCCCTCCCCCCGGCAGCGCGGGCAGACGGTCACGTTGACCATCTGCCCCAGCATCGTGCTCCGGACCTGGCGAATCTCGCCCTGGCCGTTGCACTGGGGACAGCGGACCGAGGCCGACCCTGGCTCCGCGCCCGTTCCCGAACAGGTGGCGCAGCGGTCGAGCGCGGTAAACTCGATCTCCTTCTCGGCACCGCGGATCGACTCCTCGAAGGAGATCCGCAGGTCGTACCGCAGGTCCGACCCGGACGGCGGACGTGCGCGCCGGGCCTGGCCGCCGGCCGCGGCCCCGCCGAAGAACGCGTCGAACAGGTCGCCGAAGCCCTGGAACCCACCGAACGACCCGAAGCCCTCCGGCCCGGCTCCCCCGACGCCGGCCTGGCCGAACATGTCGTAGGCGCGCCGCTGCTGGGGGTCGGACAGGATCTGGTACGCCTCGTTGATCTCCTTGAAGCGTTCCTGCGCCGACGGGTCGGTGTTCACGTCCGGGTGCCACTGCTGGGCGAGCTTCCGGAACGCGCGCTTGATCTCGGCATCGGCCGCGCCACGCGGCACGCCGAGAGTGTCGTAGTAATCGCGAGTGGTGGCCATGCGCAGGCAAGTATATGGAAGCGGGCCGGCGAGACCGCCGGTGGCCCCGCCCGCCGTGCATCGGCCCGGGCGCTACCATCCTCGGGTGCCCGATCCCCTCGCGGTTGCCGCCCCCGTCGCGTGCCGCTTTCTCGTCCTGCGCCACTTTCTGGCGCCGCCGCGCGGGCTCCCGGCCGAGCCGGAGAGCGTGCTGGCCGTCGTCGACCGCCTCGGATCCCTCCAGTTCGACCCGCTGGCGGTGGCCGGTCGCAACCACGATCTCGTGCTCCACGCGCGCATCACGGGCTACCGGCCGGCCTGGACCGACGACCTGCTGTACCGGCGCCGCCTGCTGTTCGAGGCGCTCAACAAGGGGCTGAGCATCCTGCCTTCGCGCGAGCTGCCCTGGTACCGCCACACGTGGGACCGGCATGCCCTGCTCCACGAGGGGGGCATCTTCGCCGAGCATCCGGACGCGGTGGACGGCGTGCTCGCGCGGATCCGCGCCGAGGGCCCGCTGTCGTCGCTCGACTTCGACCGCGAGCAGGCCATCGACTGGTACTGGGGGCCCACGAGCCGCATGCGCGCGGTGCTGGAGGCACTCTCGGAGGCCGGGGTCCTCGGCCTCGCTCGCCGCGACGGGAACCGCCGGTTCTACGACCTGGTCGAGCGGCTGTATCCGTCCACGCTGCTCGAGCAGCGCGTGCCCGAGGCGGAGCAGGTGCGGCACCGGCTGCTGTCGCGCTTCCGTGGCCACGGCCTGCTGGGCGGCACCGGCAGCGCGGAGCTCTGGCACGGGACGGCGCCGGCACGGGCGGGGGCCGGGCGCTTCCCGGGACACAGCCGCGAGGAGATGATCGCGGAGCTGGTCGATCTCGGAGAGCTGACGCCGGTCAGGGTCGATGGCGTCCGCGGCATGCGGTACATGGTGACCGACGAGCTGGGGCTCCTGGCGCAGGCCGAGCGGGAGGTCGCGGCGGGGCCACCGGATGCCTGGCCCGACGACCCGCCCTCCGGGCTCGCGTTCCTGGCGCCGCTGGACCCGCTGGCATGGGACCGCGACCTCCTCCGCTCGCTGTTCGGCTTCGACTATGTGTGGGAGGTGTACGTCCCGCCTGCGAAGCGCCGCTGGGGCTACTACGTGCTGCCTATGCTGTTCGGGGATCGGCTGGTCGGCCGGATCGAACCGCGCATCGACCGGGCCGCGCGGCGCGTCCGGATCCTTGGCGCGTGGTGGGAACCCGGCTTCGATCCGCTGGCCGAGCCCGGGCTCGTGCCCGCCCTCGCCGCCGCCCTGGACGCGTATCGCCGGTTCGCGGGGGCGGAGGCGGTCACGTGGCCGCGGACGCGCGCAGCGCGCGCGCTCGCGGGCGCGCTGCGCAGGCACGCGGCTTGAGCGGCGCGGCGACCGCCACGGGCCCAGGGGTGGGCGCGCGCGCCGCAACCGTCCCGGGCCGACCGGCGGCCCCGCCGGGTCCCAGGTCCCGCGCCCGGCTCTGGCTGCCGGTCCTCGCCGCGTTCGTGGTGGGGGCCATCGCCTACGCCGGCCTGTACTGCTTCCCGCCCATCTCGGTCGCCTACGCGGCGGAGTTCGGGATCAGCCGCACGCTCGCCGTGACGCCCTGGACGATCTTCCTGCTCGTCACCGGGCTCTCGAGCCCCCTGCTGGGTCGCGCCTACGACGTGATCGCGGACCGCTGGCTGCTCGCGGCCGGGATGGTGCTGATGGCCGCTGGCTGGGCGGTCGCCGTCCTCGCCAGCGACGTCGGGCTGCTCGTGGTCGCCTACGGGATCCTGCTCGCGATCGGCCTCGAGCTGGTCTTCGTGGGCACCACCACCGCGATCTCGCGGCGGTACGCGGGCATGACCGGGCTGGCGCTCGGGATCGCCTACGCGGGGCCGGGGGCCGGCGTCGCGATCGCGCTGCCGCTCGTGACACCGGCGATCCCGGGGCTCGGCTGGCGCGAGATCCTGGCCGTGTTCGGCGTCCTCTCGCTCGCCGGTCTGCCGTTCGTCTGGCTGATGACCAGCGGGCCCGCGATCCTGATCCCGGCGCGGGCCCCCCGGCACGCGGGCGCGACGCGTGGCCCGGAGACGGCCGAGAGCGGCACTCGAGCAGCGCATACAGGCGACCACCCGGCGCCGGAGGCATCCGGCCTGCACGAGACGTCCGCCCCCGGGGCCGTTGGCGCGGCGCGCGAGGTGGCGCCGTCCGGTGACCAGGGCCGTCCGGATGCCCTCCGCCGGACCCTCCGCACCGCCCGGTTCTGGATCCTGTTCGTGGGTGCGGTCGCGATCGGCGCGATGGACGAGGGCGTGTTCCAGACCTTCCTTCCCCACGCGACCCGGCAGGGCGTGCCAGAGGCGCTGGCCGCGCAGGGGCTCGCGATCGAGTCGGTCTCCTACATCGCCGGGCAGCTGGTGGGCGGCGCGCTCTCCGACCGGCTCGGTCGGCGCTCGGTGGGGTTGGCCGCGCTGCTCATCGTCGCGATCGGGTCGACCGCCGCGTTCGCTGCCACCGGCGCCACCGCGGAGGTGGCCGTCGCCGGCGTCGTCCTCCACGGCTTCGGGATGGGCGCCACCATCGCGGTGCGCTCGGCGGCGTTCAGCGACGTGTTCGGCGGCGTCAACTTCGGGTCGATCTTCGGGGTCCTCGCGGTCGCCTACCCGCTGGGCGGCATCCTGCCGATCGAGCTCGGCGGCATCAGCGTGGACCGGCTCGGGACGTACTGGCCGGTGTACGGGCTCGTGATGCTGGCCGTGGCAGTCTGGGGCCTCGCGCTGGTGGTCGCCGGCCCTCGCCGGCACGGACGGGCGCTGCGGGCACGGCTGCGGCGCGCGGTGGGTCGCGCCTGACGCCGGCGGTCACTGCCGCGGGCCCGGGGAGAGCCGATCACGCCACCTCGCGACGGATCGTCGCCGCCGCCAGCACCACGAACAGCAATGCGGTCGCCACCAGGACCCCCAGGTCCAGCTGCACGCCCGGCGCGGACAGGTCGCGCCCCTGGATCATCACCTCGCGCAGCCCGTCGGCCGCGTAGGTCAGCGGCAGCACGCGGGCCACCGGCTGGAGCAGCGCCGGCAGTGTATCGATCCGCCAGAAGATCCCGGAGAGCAGGCCCTGGGGGACGATCACGATCGGGATGAACTGGAGGATCTGGAACTCCGTGCGGGCAAAGGTCGAGATGAAGATGCCCAGGCTCACCGCCCCGATCGCCAGCAGGATCGCGATCAGGAACGCCAGCAGCGGGCTTCCGAGGCTCGGCACCGCCAGGCCGATCGAGAACGCCCCGAGCGGGCCGATCGCGGGCACGTCGACCTTCATGAGCGTGAAGGCCATCAGCACGATCACCTGGAGCGTGGCGAAGATCCCGAACCCGAGCGTGTAGCCCAGCACGATCTCGCCCTTCGTGACCGGGGTGGCGAGGAGCCGCTCCAGGGTCCCACCGACCCGTTCGCGCAGGAAGCTGATGCCCGTCAGGATGAAGACCAGGAAGTAGACGAAGAACCCGATGAAGAACGGAGACAGGGCGTCGAACGCGTCCGAGTTGGGCGCGCCGAACACGGTCTCGTGGGCGATCTGCGGCATTCCCGGCGAGCCCGGCACGGCCGACGCGATGGCGGTCGCCAGCAGCTGCTGGACCTGCGCCACCTGGCCGCCTTCGGTGGGGGCGTTCGCGCCCTGCGTCATCACGATGAGGTGGACGCCCTGACCGGACGCGATGCCGGCGGCCGCGTCGGACGGGATGATCAGCGCCACGTCGAGCCGGTCGTTCGCGAGCTCCGACCGCGCGGTGGACTCGTCGATGGTCGAGGTGGGGACGTCGATCGGCGCCGCGCGCGACCCCGCCGACCCGCGCGACTGCCCCCGCGTCGCGATGATGGCGTCGGCGATCCGCTGCCCGACGGGGCCAGCCTGGTTCACGATTCCGAGCCGCACCGGCGTGGCCTGCTGGTCCCGGATCACCCAGCCGAGCAATGCCGAGATCACGATCGGCACCACGAAGATCAGCGCGAGGGTCCGCCGGTCCCGCCGGAACTGGGCGACGATGCGGCGGATGACGGCCAGGACGCGGCGCGGGTTCATGCCGCGCCCCCCGGTTGCGCCGGGGTCGCCGGGCTCGACGGGGCCGACGGGGCCGACGGGGCCGACGGTGGCACGGGATCCCCGGCGCCGTTGCCAGAGAAGCGCAGGAACGCCTCCTCGAGATTGTCGGTGCCGGCACGCCGGCGGAGCTCCCCGCCGGTGCCGTGGGCAAAGATCCTGCCGGCCCTGATGAACAGCAGCTCGTCGCAGCGGTCCGCCTCGTCCATCACGTGGCTCGTCACGAGCAGCGTCGCGCCGGCCGCGGCAAGGGCATGGAAGTGCTGCCAGAACTGCACCCGCAGCGCCGGATCGATCCCCACCGTGGGCTCGTCGAGCACGAGGATCGGGGGCTGGTGGACCAGCGCGCAGGCGAGCGAGAGCCGGCGGCGCATCCCCCCCGACAGCTGGATTGCGGGCGTGTCGAGCCGGTCGGCCAGGTCGACCACGCGCAGCGTCTCGACGAGCCTGGGCCGGTCGAACGACCCGTACAGGCCGGCGAAGAACCGGATGTTCTCCCACACCGACAGCTCGGGGTAGATCCCGTCCGCCTGCGTCATGTAGCCGACGCGGGCGAGCATCTCGCGCGACGGCACGCGATGGCCGAGCAGCCGTGCCTCGCCGGCGGTGGGCCGCGCGAGCCCGACCAGCAGCCTGATCAGCGTGGTCTTGCCCGATCCATTGGGGCCCAGGAGGCCGTAGATGCGGCCGGGCTGGAGAGAGACATCCACGCCGTCGACGGCACGGATCGGCCCGAACGTCTTGACCAGGCTGTGCCCCTCGATGGCGGGCACGGGTTTGCCGGTGTCGCCGCCGTGCCCCGCCGCCATGTTCGCCATCCGGTCCCCCTCGGTCGTCCATCGCCGAGGCCGGCCCGGGTCCGCCGGCCCGGGCGGCATGTGCCCGGACGGCCTTCGGCCTCGATCCCGACCTCGACTTTACCGTACATGGTGGTCCAGGAGATCGTCGGCCGCGGCGCCCCGTTCCTGGTCGACTGGTTCGAGGAGCGCGTGGCGCGCGGTACCCTGCGGCCGGTCCATCCCACGCTCGTGCTGCAGGCGCTCTTCGGCGCCGCCTGGATCCCGATCGTGTTCGGTCCGCACCTGTTCGACGCGATCCGGCGGATCGGGGGCCGACCCGTGGCCGAGGTCGCGGATGAGTACGCGGATCTGCCGCTGAACGGGCTGAGCGCGGAGCGCTGAGCGTCAAGGGAGGCGGGCGGCCGACCTCCGGGCAGGACCCCTCTCTGCGTCAGACCTCCTTGTACTCGCCCTCCACGGCCTCGTCCTCTCCGCCGCCCTTGCCGGCCTCGCCGGCGGCGGCCCCCTCACCACCGGTCCCGTCACCGCCCGCGGCCGGCGTCGGCCCGGCCTGCTGGTAGGCCGCCGTCCCGACCTTCTGCAGCTGGGTCGCCAGCTCCTGCGCGCGTGAGCGGATCGCGTCGGGGTCGTTGCCCTTCAGCGCCTCGCGCACCGCCTCGACGGCACGCTCGGTGGCCGCCCGGTCGTCGGCCGAGACCTTGTCGCCCAGGTCGCGCAGCGTGCGCTCCGCCTGGAACGCCAGCGTGTCGGCCTGGTTGCGCGTCTCGATCTCCTCGCGCCGCTTGCGGTCCTCCTCGGCATGGTCGGAGGCGTCGCGGACCATGCGGTCCACGTCGTCCTTGGACAGCATGGACGACGCCGTGATGCGCACCTCGCGCTCCCGGCCGGTGGCGCGGTCCTTGGCCCGCACGTCGAGGATCCCGTTCGCGTCGATGTCGAACGTCACCTCGATCTGGGGCACGCCGCGCGGAGCGAGCGGGATCCCGTCGAGGATGAACGTGCCCAGCGTCTTGTTGTCGGACGCCATCTCGCGCTCGCCCTGCAGGACGTGGATCTCCACCTGCGGCTGGTTGTCGCTGGCCGTGGAGAAGACCTGGCTCTTCGAGGTGGGGATGGTGGTATTGCGATCGATCAGGCGGCTCATGACGCCGCCGAGGGTCTCGATGCCCAGGGACAGCGGCGTGACGTCGAGGAGGAGCACGTCCTTGACCTCGCCACCCAGCACGCCCGCCTGGATCGCCGCGCCCACCGCGACCACCTCGTCCGGGTTGACGCCCTTGTGCGGCTCCTTGCCGCCGAACATCTGCTTGACCGCTTCGACCACGGCCGGCATGCGCGTCTGCCCGCCGACCAGGATCACCTCGTCGATCTCGGACGGCTTGAGTCCGGCGTCGCGCAACGCCTGCTGGACCGGGCCCCTGGTCTGGTCGACCAGATCGTGCACGAGGTCCTCGAGCTTGGCGCGCGTCAGCGGCACCACCAGGTGCTTGGGGCCGGTCTGGTCGGCGGTGATGTAGGGCAGGTTGATCTCGGTCTGCAGCGTGGTCGACAGCTCGATCTTGGCCTTCTCGGCCGCCTCCTTGAGACGCTGCATCGCCTGCTGGTCGGCCCGCAGGTCGATCCCCTGGGCCTTCTTGAACTCCGCCAGCAGCCAGTCGATGACGCGCTGGTCGAAGTCGTCACCGCCCAGGTGGGTGTCGCCGTTGGTCGACTTGACCTCGAAGACGCCGTCGCCCAGCTCGAGGATCGAGATGTCGAACGTGCCGCCGCCCAGGTCGTAGACCGCGATCTTCTCGTCGGCCTTCTTGTCCAGGCCGTAGGCGAGGGCGGAGGCCGTGGGCTCGTTGATGATCCGCTTCACGTCGAGCCCGGCGATCCGGCCCGCGTCCTTGGTCGCCTGGCGCTGGGTGTCGTCGAAGTAGGCCGGGACGGTGATCACCGCCTCGGTGATCTTCTCGCCCAGGTACGCCTCGGCGTCCGCCTTCAACTTCTGCAGGATCATCGCGCTGATCTCGGGCGGCGTGTAGCCGGTGCCGTCCGCCAGCAGCACCTTGATGCCGTCGCTCTTGGCGTCGCGCTCGACCTTGTACGGCACGAGGCCCTTGGACCGCTGGACCTCCGGGTCATCCCAGCGCCGCCCCATGAAGCGCTTGATCGAGTAGACCGTGTTGGCGGGGTTGGTGATGGCCTGGCGCTTCGCCAGCTGGCCCACGAGCCGCTCGGCGGTCCTGGTGAACGCGACGACCGACGGCACCGTCCGTCCGCCCTCGGCGCTCGGGATGACGGTCGGCTCGCCACCCTCCATCACCGCGACGACCGAGTTGGTCGTGCCGAGGTCGATTCCGATGATCTTGCCCATGGGTCAGTGCTCTCCTCCGGGCCTTTCCTGCCCGCCAGCGTTGTTGGCGACGGCCACCAGGGCGGGGCGCAACACGCGATCCCGCAGCCGGTAGCCACGCTGCAGCTCCGCGATGACGGTCCCATCGGGAGCCTCGTCGGTGTCCTGGTGCACGACGGCCTCGTGCTCGCGCGGGTCGAACGGCCTCCCGATCGACTCGATCGGGGTGAGGCCCTCCGACTCGAGCAGGGCACGCAGCTTGCGCTCGACGAGCCACACGCCCTCGACCCACCCCGACTGCTCGGGCGCGGCCGGCATGGCCTCGAGGGCACGGTCGAAGTCGTCGACGACGGCCAGCAGCTTGCGGATGAGCGACTCGCTGGCCAGCCCGAGGGTGGCCTCGCGCTCCTGCTCGCTGCGTCGCCGGTAGTTCTGGAAATCAGCCGCGCTGCGCTGCCACGCGGCGCGCAGCTCACCGGCCTCCTGCCGCGCCGTCTCCAGCTCGGCGCGGAGCGCCTCGATCTCTGCCGCGGCGTCCCCGGGCGCGGGTTGCTGGTCCGTCCCGGTGTCCTGCTCTGCCGGGGAAGCGGTCCCGTCGCCGTTGGCACGAGGTGTGCCGGGCACGTGGATGGGACGCCGAGCGCCGCCGTCGTGATGTCGTTCGGTCATGCGTAGAAGTGGTCCACCAGTTCGTTCATGAGCCCGCTGACGTAGCGGACGCTGCTGATCGCGTGCGGATATGGCATCCGCGTCGGCCCGAGCACGCCGATCAGGCCGACCGCGCGCCCGGGGCGCCCGTAGGAAGCGACGACGAGACTGACGTCCCGCATCTCCTCGACCTCGTTCTCGCTGCCGATGAAGACCTGGACGTCGCTCCGCGCGGCGACCCGGTTGACGAGGCGACCGAGATACTCGCGGTCCTGCAGCGCGCCGAACACGCGCCGCACCTTCTCGGATTCCGAGAACTCGGGAGCGGCAAGCACGTTCAGCAGTCCCTCGCTGACCAGGTCCTCGACCGATGCCGCGTCGAACTCCTGCATCACCCTGAGCGCGCGCAACGCCGCCTGGAGCACGAGACGCTGCTCGGGCGTCTCGACCGGCAGGCCGGCCACGGCCGCCTCGACCTGCAGGGTGGTCCGCCCCGCCAGCGTCTCGTTGAGCCGCCGAGCCGCACTGTCCAGGCCAGTCTGCTCGACGCGCTCGCCGAGCTGGAGGAGGCACTGCTTGACCGCCCCCTCGGCCAGGACCAGGACGAGCGCAGCGATCCGGTCCCCGCCCTGCACCAGGTCCACGCGGCGCAGGCGGGCGGTCGCGGGCTTGGCCGGCGTGGCGAGCCCGGCCTCCCGCGTGACTGCGGCGAGCGTCGCCGCCGCGAGGCGGAACCACTGTTCGGAGGTGAACTCCACCTGCCCGAACTGGTGCCGGATCATCAGCTGCTCCACGGGGGCCAGGTCGACCCCGTCCTCGATCGACGTGACGTACAGGCGATAGCCGGCGTCCGTGGGCGTCCGGCCGGCGCTGGTGTGGGGCTGGGAAAGGTAGCCGGCGCGCTCCAGTTCCGCCATGATGTTGCGCACGGTCGCCGAGCTGATGCCCAGCCCGTACCGCTCCACGAGCGCGTGGCTGCCGACGGGCGTCGCCGTCACGACGTATTCCTCGATGATGGTCCGCAGGATCGCCTGCGCCCGTGCGTCGAGCGGTCCGGGTTCGCGGTCCTTTCGGCGCGCCACGAGCTGTCCCTCTTCACTCGGCCGGGCCATCCCCGGCTCGCATGTGTTAGCACTCTAAGTGCCGGAGTGCTAACGGCGGGATGGTACCAAGCGGGGTTGCAGGGTGTCAATGGCACTCCGGGCGTCCTGTGGCACTCGGGCGCCTCAGCGGAATGTCCGCGCCTGGCGATGGCCTCGGTAGCTGTGGTTCACGAGGACGGTGCGGACGGGTGAGAGCCCCGGTCCTTCAGGGTCGGCGTGCCCATCGGCGTGCCGTCGGCTGGACGAGCTCGCGGAGCGGTGGCGGGCTGAACGACCGCCGCCGCTGGTCCGCTGGCGGTTCTCCGTAGAGGGTCGTCCGCTGGCGCGGCGCCCGGCCGATCGATCGGATCAGGGCCTCCATCGCCTCGGGCGGCAACTCCTCACCGTGCGAGGCGCCGGCCGCCCGGGAGATCGACTCGTTCATGAGCGTCCCGCCCATGTCGTTCGCCCCGCTCTGGAGGACCGTGCGCGCGCCGGTCGGGCCGAGCTTGACCCAGGATGCCTGGATGTTCGGGATGAGCGGATGGAGGGCGAGGCGGGCGACCGCGTGCATCAGGATCGCCTCGCGATACGTCGGCCCGCGACGGGTGCGTCCCCGCAGGTAGAGCGGCGCCTCGAGGTGGACGAACGGCAGCGGGACGAACTCGGAGATCCCGCCGGTCGCCGCCTGGAGCCGGCGGAGGGCGAGCAGGTGACGGGCCCACGAGCGGTACGTGTCGGCGTGGCCGAACATGATCGTGCTCGTCGTGCGAAGCCCGGTCCGGTGGGCGGTCGCGATCACGTCGAGCCATTCGCGCGTGGCGATCTTGTCGGGACAGATGATCGCCCGGACCTCGTCGTCGAGGATCTCGGCCGCGGTGCCGGGCAGCGTCCCGAGGCCGGCCGCCCGGAGGCGCCCCAGGAGTTCCGGGATCGTGACGCCCAGCGTCGCCGCGCCCTGGGTCACCTCGAGCGGCGAGAAGGCGTGGACGTGCATCTCCGGCACGGCCGCCTTGATCGCCGCACACACATCGAGGTAGAACTGGCCGGTGAAGTCGGGGTGGATGCCGCCCTGGAGGCAGACCTCGGTGGCACCGCGCTCCCAGGCCTCGACACTCCGCCGGACGACCTCCTCGATCGGCAGCAGGTACGGCCGGCCGCGCAGGTTCTCCGCGAGCTTGCCCTTGCTGAACGCGCAGAACCCGCACTTGAAGTAGCAGACGTTGGTGTAGTTGATGTTGCGGTTGACGACGTAGGTGACGGTGTCGCCGTTGACCTCGCGGCGGACCTCGTCGGCCGCCTCCGCGATCGCCCCGACCTCGGAGCCCCGGGCCTCGAAGAGGCGGGCGATCTCGGCCTCCGTGAGCTCGTCGCCCGATCGAGCCCTGGCGAGGATCGCTGCGAGCGCCCCCGCCGCGCGTCCGGCCGGCGGCGGTGTCGAGGTCCGCGGCAGCGTCGACGGGCCGTCGCCTGTGATCTGCCCGAGCGGTGGGCTGTCCGGCGTGATCCCGGCGAACCAGTCGATCTCGCGGGCGAGGCCCTCGCCGTCGGCGTGGCGCAGGACGGCCGGGCGGACCGCCTCGTCGATCCAGCGCCCCGCATCCTGCACGTACTCGGGGTACACGGTCAGGCGCGGCACGAGCTCGAAGCCGCGCGAGGCGGTGCTCTCGCGCAGCTGCGCCAGGGTCGGCCACGGCGCCTCAGGGTTGACGTGGTCGACGGTGACCGGCGAGACGCCGCCCCAGTCGTCGATGCCCGCGTCGAGCAGGCGTCCGGCGTCGGTCGCGAGGTTCGGTGGCGCCTGGACATGGGCCGACGGGCCCAGGATCAGGCGGGTGAGCGCGATCGTCCAGAGGTGGTCCTCGAGCGACGGCTCGGGCGCGCCGGCCATCCGCGTCCCGGGCTTCGCCCGGAAGTTCTGGACGATGACCTCCTGGATGTGGCCGTAGCGCGCGTGCAGGTCACGGATCGCGAAGAGCGCGTCGAGGCGCTCCGCGCGCGTCTCGCCGATCCCGATCAGGATCCCGGTCGTGAACGGGATCGCCAGCCGCCCGGCCGCCTCGATCATCGCCAGGCGTCGCGCCGGATGTTTGTCCGGCGAGGCCCAGTGGGGCCCGCCGCGCTCGGCCAGCCGCTCCGCCGTCGTCTCGAGCATCAGGCCCTGGGACGGCGCGACTGTCCGCATGCGGGCGAGCTCGCCCCCGGCGAGCACGCCCGGGTTCGTGTGCGGCAGAAGACCCGTCTCGCGCAGGACCGCGGCGGCGACCTCGGCCAGATAGCCGATCGTCGTCTCGTGGCCAAGCGCGGCGAGCTCGTCGCGGGCGACCCGGTAGCGGAGCTCCGGCCTGTCGCCGAGGGTGAACAGCGCCTCGAGGCAGCCGGCGGCCGCGCCGGCCCGGGCGATGTCGACGGCCTCGTCCACCCGGAGATACGCGGCCTCGCCGCGCCGCGGCGGCCGGGCGAAGGTGCAGTAGCCGCAGACGTCCCGGCAGAGCTTCGTGAGCGGAATGAAGACCTTCGGAGAATAGGTGATCCGCGCGCGGCCGTTCGCGTCTCGCTCGTCGGCCGCGCGCCGCAGAAGCGCCTCGAGCGCCGGTCCGGACTCGATCTCGATGAGGTCGGCCGCCTCGGCGCGACCGATCCCGGAAGGGACCGGCTCGGCCGCGATCGTGGGGACCAGCGTCATCGGTTCACTCCTTGACTGCGGACTGGCTCGGCTCGTTCGCGGCGCTCGTGGAGCCGCTCGAGATCGCGCGGAGCAGGCGGGCCATCTCGACCGCGTCGCGGGCGGCATCGGCGCCGCGCCGGTAGCGCCCGTCCGCGCGGTCCCAGGCCTGCTCGAGGGTGTTCACCGTGAGGACCCCGAAGATGACCGGGCGGCCCGTCTCGAGGCCCACCCGAAGAATGCCGTCGGCTGCCGCTCCCGCGACGAAGTCGAAGTGCGGGGTCTCGCCGCGGATGACCGCGCCGAGGCAGATCACGGCGTCTGGCGGGTCGGGGGCCCGAAGGATGGCCTGCGCGGCGATCGGCAGCTCGAACGCCCCGGGGACGCGCACGACCGGGACGTCGGCAGGCCGGATGCCGAACGAATGGAGCTCGGCCGCGGCCGTCTCGAGGAGGCGGTCCACGACCTCGGCGTTGAACCGGGCGGCCACGATCGCGACGCGCAGGCCGTCGCCCGGGGTCGACACGGAGTGGGTCATCGGACGGACCTCAGCAGGTGGCCCAGGCGCTCGCGCTTCGCGGCGAGGTAAGCCTCGTTCGTCGGGACGGCCGGGATCTCGAGCGGGACGCGCTCGACGACCTCGATCCCGCCACGGTCCAGGCCGCTCACCTTGGCCGGGTTGTTCGTCAGGAGACGGATCCGGCGCACGCCGAGGTCGAGGAGGATCTCCGCGGCGCGGCGGTACTCGCGCAGGTCCGCCGGGTAGCCGAGGGCCTGGTTGGCGTCGACGGTGTCGAGTCCGGCGTCCTGGAGAGCATATGCGCGGATCTTCTCCCGCAGCCCGATCCCCCGTCCCTCCTGGCGCAGGTAGAGGAGGATGCCGCGGCCTGCTGCGCCGATCCTGCGGAGCGACTCGTCGAGCTGCGGCCCGCAGTCGCAGCGGAGCGATCCGAGGACGTCTCCGGTCAGGCACTCCGAGTGGAGGCGGACGAGCGGTGGCGCTCCGCCCGGGTCGCCGAGGACGAGGGCGAGATCGACCGGCCGGCCGGCCGCGTCGTCGTAGGCGATGAGCCGGAAGCGGCCGTGCTCGGACGGGAGCCAGCTCTCGGCGCCGCGCCGGACCCGGCCGCGGGGGCGGGCGCCGGCCGCCTGCTCCGTCGACGCCGGCGGCACCTCACCGGGAAGGTCGAGCCGCTCGAGCAGCTCGGCGACCGTGACGAAGGCCAGCTGATGGGCCGCTGCAAAGCGCTCGAGGTCCCGCGCCCGGGCCATCGAGCCGTCGGGGTTGACGATCTCGGCGATGACCGCGGCCGGGGTGAGCCCCGCGAGACGGCAGAGCTCCACGGCGGCCTCCGTGTGGCCGCGACGCTCGGCGAGCCCCCCGCCGGCTGCCCGGAGCGGGAAGACGTGCCCCGGCCGGAGCAGGTCCGAGGGTCGGGTGGCGGGATCGATGAGCGCCCGGACGGTCGCCGCCCGGTCGAGTGCCGACATCCCCGTGGAGACGGCGGCGGCATCCACGCTGACGGCGAACGCGGTCCCCTGCGGGCCGGTGTTGACGACCGTCATCGGCGGCAACCCGAGCTCGTCGAGGCGCCGGCCCTCCATCGCCACGCAGACGAGGCCGCGCGCCTCACGGATGAGGAACGCGAGCCACTCGGCCGTCGCGCATTCGGCGGCGATGACCAGGTCGCCCTCGCCCTCGCGGTCGGGCTCGTCGAGCACCACCACCGGCCGGCCCGCGCGCAGCGCGTCGACGGCCGCGTCCACGCGGGCCGTGGCGAGCCCTCGCACCGCGGTCCGTCCGGTTCGCGCCTGCGCCGTCATTCGCGCCTGCGCCCTCATCGGACAACCTCCGGAGCGGTCGGGTCGACGGCAGACTCGGGAGCGGCCTGGCCGGCGACAGGCTCGGACCAGCGGCGATCCAGCAGGTAGCGGGCAAAGAGGTCGACTTCGATGTTGACGAGGGTGCCGGGCGCTGCCCGGCCCAGCGTCGTGCACTCGAGGGTCGTCCGGACGAGCGAGACCGTGAAGCCGTCCGCGACGGGCTCCACGACCGTCAGGCTGACCCCGTCCACCGTCACGAAGCCCTTCTCGACGATGTACCGACCCAGCCTCGGGTCGCGGAGCCGGAAGCGGACGATCCGGGCCTCGTCCTCGGGGGTCACGGAGACGACCTCGGCGACACCGTCGAGATGGCCCTGGACGAAGTGACCACCGACGCGATCCCCGAACCGGAGCGAGCGTTCGAGATTGACGGCGGACCCGCGGGCGAGACCGCCCAGGTTCGAGCGGCGGACGGTCTCGGGCATCAGATCGAACGTCACCCGGCCGGGGGCCGGGCGTTCGGCGACGGTCAGGCAGGCGCCGTTGACGGCGATGCTCTCGCCGTCGACGGCATCGGCGAACAGCTGATCGGCGGCGACGGTGAGCCGAGCGCCCTCGCCGCGCCGCTCGAGCGCAACGACGGATCCGAGCGCCTCGACAATCCCGCTAAACATCGCGCTCCTCCACCCCCCGATCCGGGCGGACTCTCAGCCAGACGTCGGGCGCCCGGGGGGTGACGTCCACGACATGCCAGCGAGGGGCGTCGACGAGGCGGCCGGCCCCCCGACCGCGGAGCGGCGTCGGCGCGCCCGCGCCGCCGATGAGGACGGGTGCGACGCACGCCTCGACCTCGTCGACGAGCCCGGCCTCGAGGAGGCCCGCCAGGAGCTCCCCGCCACCCTCCACGAGGACCTCGTTCATCCCGCGACGTCCGAGCTCCGAGAGCAGCGCCGGGAGGTCCACGCGCCCGGCCGGATCGGCGGGGAGCGGGAGGAGCTCGAGGCCGCGCTCGCGCAGGAGGGCGGCCCTCCGCCCGCGGTCCGGATCTCCGGGATCCTGGTGCTCGACGTATGCGACGGTCGCGCCGGGGGCGAGCGGCGGCCCGGCCAGCGCCGCGCCGGGCGGCAGGCGCAGCCGGGAATCGACGACGACCCGGCGGGGCTGACGGCCGTCGGGCGGCGCCGGGCGGACGGTGAGGGACGGA
Source organism: Chloroflexota bacterium (assembly GCA_021786265.1). Next base: position 126,887 of record JAJYNP010000142.1, on the reverse strand, counting down.
TCGTCGGCGAGGACCGTCCCGATCCCCACGACGACCGCGTCGGCCCGGTCGCGAAGCGCGTGGGCGTACCGGCGGGAGGCCTCCCCGCTGATCCAGCGGGAGTCGCCGGTCCGGGTCGCGATCTTCCCGTCCAGGCTCATGGCGTACTTCGCCGTCACCCACGGACGTCCGGCCCGCTGGCGGGTCAGGTAGCCGCGGAGGAGCTCGGACCCATCCGTCCGCCGCTCGCCGGCAACGACCCGCACGCCCGCCGCCTCGAGGGCGCGGTGGCCGCGCCCGGAAACCCGGGGGTCGGGGTCGTCGACCGCGTATCGGACCTCGGCGACGCCGGCGGCGATGATCGCCTCTGCACATGGCGGCGTCCGGCCCTGGTGGGCACACGGCTCGAGGCTGACGAACAGCGTCGCGCCTCGGGCGCGCTCGCCGGCCTCCGCGAGCGCGACGGTCTCGGCGTGCGGCTGTCCGGCGGCGAGGTGATGGCCCTCACCGACGATCGCCCCGTCCCGGACGACGACGGCACCGACCGGCGGATTCGGGGCGGTCCGGCCCAGCGCGCGGGCAGCGAGATCGAACGCTCGCGCCATCGGGTCCATCAGTGCGCCTCGGGGCCTCCACGCTCGGCTCCGGGGTACAGCACGGCGGACGCACCGGCACGCGCGCCCGTCGCGGGCCGCGCGTCGACGCCGCCTTCTTCCATCCGGACTGTCACCGTCGGCTCCGCCCGGGCGGCCCCATCGCGGGCTCGCCCTGTCGGATCTGCTGACACCCGGTCCGGACTCGACGACCGAGCCTGACCGGGCCGCTCGTGGGCTCTCCCCGCGCGAACGCGGGGGACACCACCGGTCGGGGATTGCACCCTGCCCCGAAGGCCGCGCCGAGTCTAGCACGCCACCGGCGCCGGGCCCCGTCCATGCCCGGGGCGCCGTGCGCTCACCGCACCGCGACGCGCCGGAGCCGCGTCAGCCCGACGTACGCGACCAGGCTCACGGCGAGCGACGGGAGTGTGCCTCCGAGCCAGGGGACGAGATCGATGACGAGCAGGTAGCTCGCGATCCCGGCCCCCCAGGCGAGGAGCGCCACGATATTCACCCCGCTCGCGCCGTTCCCGGAGCGGCCCGTCGGGTAGAAGTCGTCGGTTCCGCAGGCGCGCCGGCGGAGCAGAAAGTAGTCTCCGATCAGGACACCGAACAGCGGGGTGAAGAGCGAGCCGACGAGATAGAGGAAGTTCTGGTACTGCGCGAGATCGACCGCCAGCGCGATGGCGAGGACGATCCCGCCGATCCCGACCACGAGCCCGCGCGTCGAGAGGCCCGGCCGGACGTTCTTCAGCGAGATCGCCGCCGAGTAGACGTCGGCGAAGGCGTTGTCGGTCTCGTCGCCCAGGAGGAGCGCGAGGCCCGCCGCGCCGAAGGCGACCGACAGGATCGAGCCGATGAGGTCGCCCGCCGGCAGGACCAGGATGAGCAGGACGCCGAGCGCGTAGAAGCTGATGTTCGCCACACCGTAGCCGATGACCGTGCCCCAGAACGCCGATCGAGTGTCGCGCGCGAAGCGGTTGTAGTCGGCCACCAGCGGCAGCCAGCTCACCGGCATGACGACGACCAGATCGATCGCCTGGGCGAACGTCAGGCTCCCGTCGCCCGGCCGGGCGAGCGCCGCGGCGAGGTCGAAGTGGGTGACGATGTAGACGACCATCCAGGCGGCGGTGGCGAGGACGATCCAGATCCCGGCCTTCTCGAGCCACTGGCGGACGACGATGAGCGGACCGCCCAGGCCCATGAGGACGACGGCCGCGCTCCACAGGATCGCCCAGACCGGGTAGCTCCCGGGGCCCAGGAGCGGGGTGGCCAGGCGCGCCGAGGCCTGGGACATGAAGATCACCTCGAAGGCGCCCCAGCCGATGAGCTGGACCACGTTGACCAGGCTGGGCAGGTAGCTGCCGAACAGACCGAAGCTGGGTCGCAGGCTGACCATCGAGGGCACGCCGTGGTCGCTCCCGATCACCCCGGCCAGCCCCAGCAGGAGGTTCCCCAGCAGCGTGCCGAGGACGATCGCCGCCAGCGCCGGCCAGAACCCGAGTCCGGGCACGAGGAGCGTCCCGGCGAGCAGGACGAGGAGACCCACGCCAAGATCGGCCCACAGGACGAAGTAGTCCAGGAAGCCGAGCACGCGATGGCGACCGGGGACCGGCTCGATCCCGAGCCCGGCGGCCGCGAGGTCGTCGCGCGGGATCCCGAGTGCCTGCACCTGGGTCGTCATCGGAACGCCTCGTACCCTTTCTCGGCCAGCTCGATCGGCTGGCCGGCGTCGACGAACCGGACCGTGCCGGCCGCCATTGCATCGGTGACCTCGCCGAGAATCGTCAGGCCTCCGTCGGCCTCGAGAGCCGGGGCAAGGTCGTCCACGAGCCGCCGCCCGACGGTGCACAGGAGCTCGTAGTCCTCGCCGCCCGCCAGCGCCAGCTCGCGGCTCCGTCGCCCGCCCAGAAGCCGGACCGCTGCCGGCTCGAGCGGCACGCGATCGACGTCGATCTCGATGCCGACCCCGCTCGCGCGGGCGAGATGGAGCGCCTCGCTCGCGAGCCCGTCGCTGATGTCGATCGTGCAGCGAACCCCGTGCGCTGCGAGCAGGCGCCCGGCGGCGAGGCGCGGCGAGGGCCGGTGATGGGCGACGAGGAGCGGTGCGGCGGCGGGGTCGCGCGGGTCCCGACCGTCCGAGAGCAGCGCCAGCCCCGCCGCGGAGGCGCCCAGCCTCCCCGTCACCGCCACGAGGTCGCCCGGGCGAGCCGCATCGCGCCGGAGGAGCCGTGCGGGGTCGGCCTCTCCGACGAGCGCAACGTTGATGACGAGCGGTCCGGGCGATCGGACCGTGTCGCCGCCGACGACCAGGGTGCCGGTCCGCTCCGCCAGGTCCTTGAGCCCGCGGTAGATCTCGATGATGAGCCCCCGGCGCGCCGGATCGACGGCGACCGAGACGAGCGCTCGCCGCGGCGCGGCGCCCATCGCCGCGAGGTCGGAGAGGTTCACCGCGAGAGCCTTCCACCCGAGGTCCGCGGGGGTCGTCCAATCGAGACGGAAGTGGACGCCCTCGACGAGCATGTCGGTGGTCCCGACCTGGACGGCGCCGCTCGCCGCAGGCCACGTCGCCGCGTCGTCGCCGATCCCGAGGCCGTCGTCCGGTGGCTCGAAGAGCGCCGCCAGCTCGGCGATGAGCTCGAATTCGTTCCGTGGGTCGGTCATGGTCTCGCCTCGCGGAGCGGAGAGCCGGGCGCCGCCCGGCCCGGCCCGACCGCCTCGAGGAGGCGGCGGGCGGCGGCGGCAGGGTCCGGTGCCCCGGTGATCGCACTGATGACTGCGACGACGTGGGCGCCTGCCCGGACAGCCTCGGCTGCGTTCTCCGTCGTGATCCCGCCGATCGCGACGATCGGCAGGTCGACCGCTGCGCGGGCCGCCGTCAGGAGATCGAGGCCGCTGAAGTGCGCGTCCGCCTTGGACCCCGTCGGGAAGACCGCGCCCACCCCCAGGTAGTCCGCCTCGTGGACGTCGGGCGCGTCGAGCTGTTCGGGCTCGGTGATCGAGAGGCCGATGAGTGCATCCGGGCCAAGCATGGCCCGAGCGACGCCGACCGGCAGGTCGCCCTGGCCGAGGTGGACCCCGTCGGCCCCGGCGGCGAGAGCGAGGTCGAGCCGGTCGTTCACCAGGAGGAGGGCCTGACGCTCGCGCGTCGCCCTTCGGAGGGCGAGCGAGATGGCATGAGCCCTGCGGGCGGTCCCTTCCTTCTCGCGGACCTGGATCAGCCGGACGCCCGCCGCAAGGGCGGCCCGGCCGACCTCCTCGGAGGGCCGCCCGGCGCTGAGCGCCTCCTCGGTCACGAGGTAGACGCCGGCAGCGCCGAGCTGCTCCTGGCGCCGCCGGCGGAGGCTGCTGGTCACGATCACGCCGGCCCGACCACCGTCACCGTCGCCCGGGCCCGGGACCGGATCGCGGGTCCGTCGAGCCCGTACACGGCATCCATGAGGTGCTGGCGGAAGGTGCCCGGCCCGGCGCTGCGCTCCGCGGCGATCTCGCCCGCCACCCCGAAGGCGACCATCGAGGACGCCGCGGCCAGGAACGGGTCTGGCTGGACGGCCCGGAACGCGCCGACGAGCGCCGTCGCCATGCAGCCCGAGCCGGTGATCGCACCCATGAGCGGGTGGCCATTCGCGATCTGCGCCGCGCGCGTCGCGTCGGCGACGTGGTCGATCGGCCCGCTGACGACCGCCGCACCGCCGGTCCGGCGGGCGACGATCCGGGCAGCCGTGTCGGGCGCGTCCGACGAGACCGAGTCCACCCCCCGGATCTCGGCCGCGAGACCGGCGATCGCCGCGAGCTCGGCCGGGTTGCCGCGCACGACGTCGACCCGAACGGCGGCGAGAATCTCCTCGACGGCCTCGGTCCGAAGCGTCGTCGCGCCGGTCCCGACCGGATCGAGGATGACGGGAACCCCGCGCTCGTTGGCTTCCTCGCCGGCGGCGAGCATCGCATCGATCCAGGCCGGCTCGAGGGTCCCGATGTTGAGCACGAGGGCGCCGGCGTAGCGGACCATCTCGCGGACTTCGCCGACCGCGTGGGCCATGACCGGCGAGGCGCCGATGTGGAGCGTGACGTTCGCGGTGTCGTTCATCACGACGTAGTTCGTGATCTGGTGGATGAGCGGGTGGCGGGTCCGGATCTCGGCGAGGGCATCGGCCGTCACCGCGGCCAGATCAGGCTCGGACATCGGAGTGCCTCCAGAGGTGATTGACCGGTCCATGGCCGGAGCCGAGCGGCTCCGCGTGCTCGATCGCGCCGTGCAGGAACGTCTTCGCCGCCCGGGCAGCCTCGAGCGACGATCGACCCCGGGCGAGTTCCGCCGCGATCGCGGCCGAAAACGTGCAGCCGGTCCCGTGGGTGTGGGGCGTGTCGATCCGCGGCGCGGACAGAACCTCGAACGTGGCCCCGTCGAAGGCGACGTCGTCCGACCGCTCGCCCCCAAGGTGGCCGCCCTTGACGATGACCAGGCTCGGCCCGAGCGCGTGGATCCGGCGGGCGGCCTCGCGGGCGCTGGGGTCGTCGACGACCTCGAGACCGGCAAGGACGCTCGCCTCCGGGGCGTTGGGGGTGACGACCTCGGCCAGCGGGATGAGCAGCTCCCGGAGAGCGGCCACGGCATCCTCGTGCAGGAGCCGGTCGCCGCTCCTGGCGACCATCACCGGGTCGACGACGAGGCGCGTCACCCGATGCGCGCGCAGGCGCTCGACCACGGCGTCGATGACCGCCGCGCTCGACAGCATGCCGGTCTTCACCGCGTCGGTGCCGATGTCCTCGAGGACGGCGTCGATCTGGGCGGCGACCATCTCGGGCGGCACATCGTGGACCGCCCGGACGCCCACGGTGTTCTGGGCGGTGATGGCCGTGAGGACCGATGCGCCGTACACACCGAGCGCGGCGAACGTCTTGAGGTCCGCCTGGATCCCGGCGCCCCCACCCGAATCGGAGCCGGCGACGGTCAGCGCCCGAGGTCGAGCCGGGCCGCTGCCTGTGGCCGAGTAGCCGCCACTGGCCATCCCACCGATCGATCTCACCCGACGTCGTCCCTCCGGAGGTACGAAATGCCGCCCCCCGAAGAGGACGGCATCGAGTCAGGTGAGGCCTGCTTCCTTCGCTGGCATGACCCAGATCAGGTTCGGCGGGTCGGTGGCGGATGCCACCCTCTCAGCGCGCGAGCGCTCCCCGGAGGCGATATGCGGTTGCCCGCAGAGTAGCACGAGCGGCGGGATGGGTCGCGTTCGACGACGGCCCCCGGTCACGGGCGTTCGGTGCTCATCGCCCCGCTGCCAGATCGTCGGCGGCCGGCGTGGCGCGCGCCGGCGCGTCCAGGTCGACGACCTCGAAGTACAGCCGGGCGCGCAGGCGTGCCAGCGCCGCGAGGATGGGCGCGCCGAGCGCCAGGACGAGCAGCGCGTTGCCCACCGCGCGGAAGCTGTCGTAGGCGAGCGACGTGACGAGGTAGAAGCGCGCAAACCGGGCGATCGTCTCCCCGAGCGGCGCGCCCGGAAGCCAGCCGAGGTCGGGCGAACCTGCGAAGAACGTCCAGTCCCACACGTCCATCAGGGCGCCGTAGGCGAAGCCGGTCGCGAGTCCGACGAGCGCGAGGATCACCAGGTCGCGCCGACCCGGGATGCCGCGGCGGCGCCCGGCGGCCAGCCCGGCCAGGGCCCCGACCCATCCCGCCGCGAACACCTGGTAGGGCAACCAGGGGCCCACGCCGCCGGTCGCGACCGCGGACACGAGGAGGGCCACCGCACCGGCCTCGAAGCCGAAGGCCGGGCCGAAGGTGTACCCGGCGCACAGGATGAGGAAGAAGATCGGGCTGAAGCCGCCGATCCCCGTCACGAACGCGAGGCGCAGCCCGGCGTCGATGGCGGCGATCGCCGCGAGCAGCGCGAGCCCGCGCGCGTCGAGGCGCCGGGCCCCGAGCTCGACGAGCAGGAGCGCGCCGAGAGAGCCGAGCGCGACCGCGAACGCCGGCGCATCCGCGGGTACGCTGCGCCCGGCGAACGGCCACAGGAAAAGCCCGAGCCCCGCCAGCGACAGCATGACCAGCCTCATCGGCGCGCCAGGACCTCCGCGACGGTGACCGGTCCCCCCGGGTACAGCTGGCCGACCTGCGTCGCGTAGGCGCTGCCGTCCGAGAGCGCCCGATCGGGTGCCCCGAGCTCGACGAGGCGGCCCTCCCGGACCTCGACGATCCGGTCGGCGACGGCGGCCGCGAGGGTGCTGTCGTGGGTCGCGAGGACAACCGCCGAGCCCTGCCCGCGCAGGCGCCGAAGCAGCGCCGCCATCGCGTCGCGCGCGGCGCGGTCCATCCCGCGCGTCGGCTCGTCGAGCACGGCGAGATCCGGCGACCCGGCCAGTGCGGCGGCGATCGCCGCGCGCTGGCGTTCCCCCGCGCTCAGGTCGCGGGGATAGCGATCCGCGAGCTGGTCCAGGCCGAGATCCTCGAGAATGCGTCCGGGCGGTTCGCTGCTCCGCGTCCGGCGCAGCGTGAGCGCGACCTCGGCACGGACGCTCGGCCGGTGCAGGATCGCGCCGGGGTTCTGCGGGACGTAGGCCACGCGGCCGGGCACCCGCTCGACCCGTCCCGCGAGGGGGGCGCGAAGGCCCGCCAGCGTGCGCAGGACGCTGGTCTTGCCGTGCCCGTTCGGACCCATCAGCACCACCACCTCGCCGCGACGCCCGGTCAGCTCGGCGTGCTCGACGACGGGCATGTCCGCGGGGCCGGCGGCCGCGTCGAGGAGGGACCACGCGACGGGACCCGGGGCCTCGTGACCGCTGCCGTGCCGATGGCGCAGCCGGGGGGCGCGCGGCCGCGCCTCCTCCACCGTGAGCGGAAGAGGCTCCCACCCGCAGCCCAGGCCGAGCTCGACGACCTGGGGCGGCGACGGCAGCCGGCCGGCAAGCGCGGCCGGCGAGTCCGGGCCGGCCACGCACCCCGCCTCCAGCACGATCACCCGGTCGGCACACGGGAGCAGCCGCTCGAGGCGGTGCTCCGCCACGATCACCGTCAGGCCACTCGCGGCGAGCTCGACGCACGCCTCGATGACCGCGGCCGCGCCGGCCGCATCGAGCTGCGCGGTCGGCTCATCGAGCGCGATGATCGCCGGGCGCAGAACGAGGGCCGCGGCGATTGCCACGCGCTGCCGCTCTCCCCCCGACAACGTCCCGATCTGGCGTCGCCGCAACGCGCCGATGCCGAGGCGCTCGAGTGCCGCGTCCACCCGGCGATGCATCTCGAGGGCCGGCACGCCCAGGTTCTCGAGCGCAAACGCGACCTCGCGCTCGACCGTGCCGTAGACGAAGGAGAGTTCGGGGTCCTGGAACACGAACCCGACGTGACGGGCCAGGGTGCGCGTCGGCGTCCGCACGACGTCGTGGCCGGCCACGATCGCCCGGCCGGCGATCCGGCCGCCGTGGAAGTGCGGCACGAGGCCGTCAAGCAGGCGGAGGAGCGAGGACTTCCCGCTCCCCGACCCGCCCGCGAGGACGGTGAGCCCGGGCTCGAGCTCGGCGGTCACCTCGCGCAGCGCGGGCGAGCTCGACGCCGGGTACGCGTAGGTCAGACGCTCGACGCGGACGAGGGCCACGGCAGTCCGGGCAGCACGAGCAGGAGGCATGCCGCCACGAGGACGGTGTCCACGGGCGGCAGCGTCAGCGCGGGGTACGGTTCCCAGTCGAGCGTCCACCCGCGCAGGCGCCCGACGATGAAGAGACCGGCAGCGAGCCAGGCGCCGGCGACCGCGAGCGCGTCGCGACGGCGCCACCCCACCGTGGCGAAGCGAGTTCGGACAACGGTGCCGTAGGCGCGCGCCTCCATCGCCTCGGCGAGTGTGAGGGCATCCTCGATCGCGCTCAGCATGGTGGGCACCAGGATGTCGGCCCAGGAGCGCGGTCCACGGGGGCGCCAGCCCCGCATCCGCTCGGCATCGCGAATGGCGATCGCGTTGCGCCCGATCCCGGGCACGAGGTTGAGCGCGATGGCCACGGCGAGCCCGCTGCGCTCGAACCGCGCCGGCAGGGCGTCGATGAGTTCGTGGGGCTCGAGGACGAGCGAGATGGGCGCGACCGCGAGCACGGCGCCGACGATCCCGAGCGCGGCTCCGATCCCGTATCCCACGGACTCCACGGTGAGGGGTCCGCCGACCAGCGGCCACGCGTCGGGCAGGGCCGCGATGACGTGGACTCCGGTGTGGCTGAGGAGGGCGTTGAGCCCGATGGCAAGCCCGCCGAAGAGCGCGGCAGCGGCGAGCGTGGGGCGCAGGCGTCGTCCCCGCGGCGCGAGGGCCGCGAGCACGTCGACCGTCGCGAGCACCACGAGGGCGCGGTACAGCGGATCGTTGGTCGCGAGGTCGACGACGAGTGCGGCAGCGGACCAGAGGAGGAGCGCGCGAGGGTTCACGGGACCCTGCGGCGCCGCCGCGCGCCGAGCCCGAGCGTGGTGAGGAGCAGCGTCGCGAGACCCAGGGCAGCCCAGGATGGCCAGGCCGTGGTCATCGAGGAGGCCTGGGCCTCCCCGGGCCGCGGCGGTGCCACGCCGCTCGGGACGGGCCCGGCAAGACCGGCGGTCGAACCGCCCGGCGTCGTGGTCTGGGACGCGACGACGAGCGGAAGGGCGCTCGTCGTCGGCGGCGTCACGGTCGGCCCGGGAGTCTGCGCCGCGGCCAGGGACGTCGCCGATGGTGTGGCACGAGACGCGCGCGGGGAGGTCGCCGCCGGCGCGGTGACCGCTGACGGGGACCGCGTCGGTGAGGGCCGGACGGTCGGGAGCGGTGCCGGCGGGCAGCGACCGGCCGCCGCCGGAGGCGCGGGAGCCCCGGTCTGCGGGTCGTAGCGGAAGCCCTCGGCGTCACCGTCGCGGAAGGTCTGGCTGCTGATCCCGAGGCTGGACACGGTCCACGCGCCGCCGGCGCGCGCCACGAACAGCGCCCAGTACGGCCCGCTGTCGGTGAAGCACCCCGGTGGGTACGTGGCAGGCTCGCCGTCGAGCTGACACACCGCCTGTCCCAGGCCGGCGTACCCGGTGGTGGCGGCCTCGATACCGCTCAACCTGAGTACGTCGGACCCGCTGATCGCCGGCCCGCTGAACGCGACGCACTCGACGAGCAGGCGTCCGTCCCCGTGCTCGACGACCAGGGCGACGTGGCTCGGCCCGTCCCCGGCCGCGCAGTGGCGGGTCAGGAATGGCAGCGGCGCCGAGGCGCCGACCGCGCCGAGCAGGCACCCTGCGAGGGCCAGCGCGAGGCTGGGTCGTCGGAACCGCGCGAGCCGCGCGGCCAGGCGCCGCCCCCGGCCCTGCGGCACCGCGTTCCCCTCCCCCACGCGCCCGCCGCGGCCGGCCATGGTCAGCGGCGCGCCGGTCGCGTGACCAGCAGCCCGACGCCGAGCACGAGCGCGCCGGCGACGAGGACGAGCAGGAAGGTGTCGGGACCACCGTCCGGGCCCGACGGCTCCACGGTCGAGGTCGCCGGCAGCGTTGGCGGGACCGTCGACCTCGGCGTGGCGCCCGGTGCGACGCCGCAGTTCCGCGCCGCGACGGCCCGGCCCGCGGTCCATGGCGCAAGCCCCGGGAGCGGCACGCGCTCGAGCCCCGCGGGCACCTGGCTCGTGGTGAACGCGTCGGGGGCCGTATTGCCCGGGAAGACGAACCCGCCGCCGGCGGCCTGGAACGAGCGGAGGTTCTCGAGGACGGTGTGGCCGGACTGCGTCCACGCCGACGCGGCCGGGGACTGGTGCAGGGCGGTCAGTGCTTCGATGACGAGGGCGTCGGAGTCGGGGTCGCTCGTCGCGCCGGCGCCCGCCTGGTCCGGGAAGCCGCCATCGGGGCGCTGCTGGCCGTGCAGGTACGCCAGCGCGGCAGGCACGGGGCCCGCGTCGCCGACCGCGGCGAGGGCCATGAGGGCCACCGCGGTCGAGTTCGTGTCGCCCGCCGTCGCTCCGGCCGCCGCCCCGTAGTTCCAGCTGCCGTCGGCATCCTGGAGCGCCCCGAGATGGGCGACCGCCGCGGCCGGAACCGGTTGCGCCGTAGCCTGAAGGGCAAGGATCGCGAGCGCCTGCGTGAAGGTCGCGCCGGCGCCGAACGCACCGGAGGACGCGTCGTAGAAGGCGTTGAGGCGCGCAAGGAGGTCCTGCCCCGCGAACGCGCGGGGATCGCGCCGGCCGGCAGCGACCGCCAGGATGAGCTTGGCCGTCTTGCCCGCGTCCGCGGTCGCGGCGGCCATGTCGGACGCAAGGAAACCGTATGCCGAGCCACCGCCGCAGGTCGTGAGGGTCGCCGGGTCGTAGCCCGCCGCCGCCGTTCCCAGCACGAAGTCCTCGGTCTCCCCGGGGGAGCCGTCCAGCGAGCCGTCGGCCCGCTGCGCGCCGGACAGGTAGCGGAGTGCCGCGCTCGCCCGAGCGCCGTCCGCGCCGAGCCCCGACCCGGCCGAGACCGTGGTCCGCACAGGAAGCGGCAATGCCTCGAGCCCCTGCGGCACCTGGCTGGTGGTGAACGCGTCGGGCTTCGGGTTGCCGGGGAAGCGGAAGCCTCCGGTCGCGGCGTCCTGGAAGCCGAGGAGGCTCACGAACGGCGAGTGACCGTCCCGCGTCCAATCGGCGCCCGCGAGATCCTGTCCCGCCGCCGCGAGAGCCTCGATCACGAGCGCGTCCGAGTCCGGATCGCTCCCCGAGCCCGCCTGGTACGGGAACCCGCCGTCGGGCTGCTGCTGTGCGTGGAGGTAGGCGAGGGCGTGGACGAGCGCCGGGTCGGTTGCCGCGCTCCCCGCCGCGACGAGGGCCATGACGGCCACCGCGGTGGAGTTGGTGTCGCCACCGGCCGAGGCGTCCTTCGTGCCCAGGTAGTTCCAGCTGCCGTCGCTGTCCTGCGCGCCGCGCAGCGCGGCCACGGCCGCCGGTGGAACCGGGAAGCCGGGCGCGGCCGCCCCCACCAGGGCGAGGATCGCGAGCGACTGCGCGAACGTCGCGCCGTCGCCGTAGTGGCCGGAGGCGGGATCGTAGAAGGTCTGCAGGCGCGCGGGGAGGTCCTGGCCCGCGAAGACCCCCGGGTCACGCGCGTCCGCCACCAGCGCGAGGATGAGCTTCGCGGTCTTGCCGGCATCGGCGGTGGCGGCGGACACCCTGGCGGCGAGGAAGTCGAAGGGCGTACGGCCGCCCGTCGACCGAAGCGCAGCGGGGTCGTATCCCGCCGCCGCGAGACCGAGGATGAGATCCTCGGTCTCGCCCACCGACTCGTCAAGCGAGCCGTCGGGCGCCTGGTGCGCCGCGAGATACTGCAGCGCACGCGAGGCGGGATCGTTCTGCGCCCGGGCGACGGGCACGGCGACGAGGGACGAGACAAGGACGACGGCCAGTATCGCGCTGGCCGCGCCGAAGCGCGCTCGCATCTGGAAACCTCCGGCAGCGCTCAGGCCCCACCCGCCGGGAGGTCCGAGCGTCCGGAAGCCTCCCACCCATGGCGCGCGGGCGGGGATCAGCAGTCCGCTCGGACCGGGTCTCCTGGCTCACGGATCGCCGCGGGCCGACCGCCTTCCCGGGACCGTTGGTCCCAGTGGCGCCTGGTCGGCCGCTCCCCGTTCACAGTTGCGCGACAGCGCCGGACTTGCACCGGCTTCCCCGCCGCCGAGCGGCTATTCGGTTGTCGGCCGATTATCGCAACAATGGGCCCTGCTGCACAGGCCCTCGGTCAGATCCTCGCGCGGGCACATGATTCCGGGTGGGTGAACCGAACTGGCACGGACGCGTCGAGAACCGGCGTCAGGAGATGCGCACGAAGATCTCGTTGGAGAGCAGACGTCCCCGCAGCGACAGCCGGACGCGCCCGTCCCCGGTTTCGTCGATGAGGCCGTGAGCGCGGGCCCAGCCGAGCGCCTCCGAGACCGCGGGCCGCCTGGCCACCTGCGGGCCGATCCCCTCGCGGAGCCTGAGGCCGAGGATCGCCTCCTCGGCCGCGAACATCGCGGGGTCCAGCCGCTCCTCGCCGCCCGGGGGCAGGCGCGGCGGCACGCTGGGAGGCGTCGAACCCGGCGCCACGCCCGCACCCGGCGCCACGCCCGAACCCGGCAGCAGCGCGGCAAGGTACCCGTCCAGCCGGGCCGCGTTCCATCGGCGCAGCGAGCGCCCGTCGAAGGCATGCGCGCCCGGCCCGATCGCCTCGTACGGCTCGTGGTGCCAGTACGCCAGGTTGTGCCGGCTCTCATGCCCGGGCTGCGCCCAGTTCGACAGCTCGTACCAGTGCAGGCCGTGCTGCTCGAACAGCTCGTCCGCGAGCAGGTACAGGTCCGCGGCCCGGTCGTCGTCCTGTTCGGCCCGCGCCCGCGAGCGCCACGCCCGCGCACCGGGACGGGTGGGCAGGTGGTCCCCCAGCGGGCCCGTGAGCCCCTCGGTATCGGGGTCGTCGAGGGTCAGCGCGTAAGCCGATACGTGGTCGACGCCGGCGTCGAGCAGCGCCCCGAGCGTGCGCCGCCATGTCGCCTCCGTCTGGCCCGGCACGTCGTACAGGACGTCGACGCTGACCGAGCCGATGCCCGCCCGGCGCGCCTGCGCCACGGCGGCAAGGACGTCTTCGGGACTGTGCCGCCGGCCCAGCCGCCGCAGCTCCGACGGTTCCATGCTCTGGGCCCCGAGGCTCAGTCGCGTGACGCCCGCCCCGACGAGCGCGGCCGGGTCCCCGCGCTCCTCGGGGCCCGGATTGGCCTCGATGGTCACCTCGGCGCCGTCCTCGATCCCGAACCGGCGCCGCACGTGGTCGAGCAGGCGGGCGACCGCTACCGAGGGGAGCAGGGACGGCGTGCCGCCACCGAGATAGACGCTGCGCAGCGGCGGCCTCCCGCCGCCGGACGCATCCCACGAATCGGCGCGCAGATCGAGCTCGGCGGCGAGCGCGGCGAGATATGCCTCAACCCGCGACGCCGGTCCCCGCGGAGATCGCCCCGCGTACACCACGAAGTCGCAGTACGGACAGAGCGACAGGCAGAAGGGGACGTGCACGTACAGGGCCACCGGTGGACGCGGAGGACCGTGCGCATCGTGGTCGCCGGGCGCCTGGGGCAGCGCGCGAGCGGGACCGCGCGCTTCGTCGGTATCGGGCACGCCCTCCCCTGTTCAGGCGAGCCGGCGCGGCACGATCGGCGGCAGGGCGCCCTCGACGTCGAGCGCGACGAAGCGGATCACCGCGTGGGCCACCAGCGGCGCCGCGACCCCGCCGGTCGCGATCGCGAGCACCCCGGTGAGCGCGCCGAGCGCCAGGGCCTCCGCGAGCAGGCCGAGCGTCATGGCGTACCGCCCGAGGCGGGTCTCGATCCCGTAGACGAGCAGCTGGACCAGGAAGGCGACCCAGGCGGGCAGTCCGGCCAGGAGCAGGAGCCCCAGGAGCACGCCGCGAAACGTCAGCTCGTCGACGATCGCCGTCGCGACGGCGTCGAAGGCGAACCTCGGAACGGCATCCGGCGGGTTCAGGCGCGGCGGCCAGCCGGGCACCCGGATCCAGGCCAGACCGAGCACGGCGCCGATGCCCACCGCGGAGCCGAGGATCACCCAGACGATGGTCGCCGAGGAGAAGATCGTGGGCGCGCCGAGGCCGACGGCCGAGCGACCCGCCGGCAGCAGCAGCGCAACCCCGGCCGTGAGCACGATCGCCAGCCCCGGCCAGGCCGTCCGGACCGCGAGCCCGCCGATCGAGTCGCCGGACGGCTCCACGTCGTACTCGGACGGCTCCACGTCGTACTCGGCCCCCGAGAACCGGGGCGCGTCCAGCCGGAGCAGGAGCAGCAGGCCGGACAGCGCGATCGCCATCAGCGTCCGCAACTCGTCGACCGGCACGGGCATGGTCGCCTCCGAGTCCTCTGGCCCCCGACCCCTCAGGATCCTTCGTCGGTCCGCAGGATCGCGAGGAACGCCTCCTGCGGGATCTCCACCTGGCCCACGCGCTTCATGCGCTGCTTGCCCTCGCGCTGCTTCTCCAGCAGCTTGCGCTTGCGCGTGATGTCGCCACCGTAGCACTTCGCGAGCACGTTCTTCCGCATCGCCCCGATGGTCTCGCGGGCGACCACGGTGCTCCCGATGGCGGCCTGGATCGGCACCTCGAACATCTGGCGCGGGATCAGCTTCTTGAGCCGTTCGGCCAGCATGCGCCCCTGTGCCTGGGCGTCCTCTCGGTGCACGATCATCGAGAGCGCATCGACCGGCTCACCGTTAACCAGGATCTCGAGCTTCACCAGGCGTTCCGGCCGGTACCCGATCTCCTCGTAGTCCATGCTCGCGTAGCCCTGCGTGCGGCTCTTCAGCTGGTCGTAGAAGTCGACGATCACCTCGGCCAGCGGCAGCTCGAACTGCATGAGCACCCGCGTCTGGTCCAGGTACTCCATCGACTGGAACGCGCCACGCCTGAGCTTGGCCAGCTCCATCAGCGTCCCGATGTACGTGTTCGGCGTGACGATCTTGACGCGCACCCATGGCTCGGCGATCTGCTCGATGTCGGACGGGCCCGGCAGCTCGGCGGGGTTGTCCACGCGAATCTCGCCGCGTCCGCCGGTCAGCGTGACCAGGTACTCCACCGACGGCGCCGACGCGATCAGGTCGAGGTCGAACTCGCGCTCGAGCCGTTCCTGCACGATCTCCATGTGGAGCAGCCCGAGGAACCCGCACCGGAACCCGAACCCGAGGGCGACCGAGCTCTCCGGCTCGAAGGTGATCGAGGCGTCGTTCAGGTGGAGCTTCTCGAGGGCGTCGCGCAACAGGGGGTAGTCCGGACCGTTGATCGGGTAGATCCCCGCGAACACGAGCGGCGTGGCGGCCTTGTACCCGGGCAGCGGGGAGGTGGCGGGGTGTTCGGCCGACGTCAGCGTGTCCCCGACCTGGCAGTCGCGCACGCTCTTCAGGCCGGTGGCCACGTACCCGACCTCGCCGGCCGACAGCGTCTCGACAGGCACGAGCTGGGGCCGGAAGACGCCCAGCTCGAGGAGCTCGCTCTCCGCGCCGGACGCCATGAGCCGCACCGACTCGTGCGCATGGAGGGTGCCCTCGGCGAGCCGCACGTAGGCGACCACGCCCTTGTAGGCATCGTAGTGCGAGTCGAAGATGAGTCCACGGGGCGGCGCGGCGGGATCGCCTCCCGGTGGCGGGATGCGCTGGACCACGGCCTCCAGGATCTCGGCGACGCCGGTCCCCTCCTTGGCCGACGCGAGGATCACCTCCTCGCGTGGGATCGCCAGCACGTTCTCGAGCTCCTCGACCACCAGCTCCGGCTGCGCGGAGGGCAGATCGATCTTGTTGACGACCGGGATGATCACCAGGTCGTGCTCGAGGGCGAGGTAGACGTTCGCGAGCGTCTGCGCCTCGATCCCCTGGGCGGCATCGACGACGAGGATGGCGCCCTCGCACGCCTGCAGCGACCGGCTCACCTCGTACGTGAAGTCGACGTGCCCGGGGGTGTCGATCAGGTTCAGCGCGTAGGTCTCGCCATCCCGGGCCGTGTGATGCAGCCGAACGGCGCGGGCCTTGATGGTGATCCCGTGCTCACGCTCCAGGTCCATCGAATCGAGGACCTGGCTGGTCATCTGGCGCGCGTCGATGGTGTGGGTCAGCTCCAGGAAACGGTCCGCCAGCGTGGACTTTCCGTGGTCGACGTGCGCGATGATGCAGAAGTTGCGAAGCCGCTCCTGGGGGATCATGGGGCGCGGCGAGTGTAGCAGAGGCGACCCCCTCGCCCGGACGGCGACGACCTGATACCATGGGCGGTCGCGTCGGCCGGAAACGGCGGCGCCGCACTGGCGTGCCCCGCCGTCACATCAGCACCGCATCGAGGATCGATCCGCCTTGGCACACTCGGCTCGAAACTGGAAGGGCGCACGAACGCCCCAGGCCATCAAGCGCGACCGCCAGGCCGCGCGCCGGCACGAGATCAACCAGCCTCGCGAGTCGCGGGCCAGGACGCTCGTGTCCAAGGCACTGCGCGCGGCGATCACCGGAGACGCCGAGCTTGCAACGGCGACGATCCCGGAGGCCGAGTCGGCGCTCGACAAGGCGGCCAGGTCGGGGGCGATCCACCTGAACGCCGCCGCCCGCCGCAAGAGCCGGCTGATGCGCAAGGTCAGCGCCGCGCTCGCCGGGTCGGCCGTGGTGGGCACCGCGCGGGCAACGAAGACCACCGGCAAGGCGGCATCCGCGAAGGCGGCCAAGGCCCGCGTCGCCGCCTCGCGCGCGACGAAGGCCAAGGGCGAGCAGACGGCGGCGGGCAAGGCTCGCGCCGCCGTCCATCGCGCCACCCGGGGCGAGGCGACCGAGGGCTCGACGGCAGCGACCGCTGCCGCGCCGGCGGCGACAGCCCGGACCGCCGGCACAAAGGCCGGCGCGCCAAAGGCCGGCGCGCCAAAGGCCGGCGCGCCAAAGGCAGCCGCCGCGCCGAAGACCGCAGCGACCCGGTCGCCGCGCGCCACCGCCGGCAGGACCGCCTCGAAGGAGACCGCCGCAGGCAAGGAGACGGCCCCCAGGGCGACGCGCAGCCCGCGGGCCGGCAAGGCGGATGCCGAGAGCGCTCCCGCCGAGAAGAAGCCCGCCCGCGCGCCTCGCGCAAAGAAGCAGCCCGAGGCGTAACCCTGGCGATCGTGCGGCGGGCATCTGCGGGCCTGCCGCACCGACCCGGTCCGGCACTGCGCAGGCGGGTCGGATTGCCTGCAGATCCCAGGCCCCGGGTGAGAACCCGGGGCCTCATCGTGGCGGCGCCTGCTCGCGGCGCCTGCTCGCCGAACCGGCTCGCCGCACCTACTCGCCGGCCGGCGGGAGTGCCGCCGGGGCACCCGGGGACTGGCCCGGCGGATCCACCCGCGCGCGCCCCTGCGGCCGCGGGTTCGACGCGCCGTACGCGAGACCCCCGAGAAGCGCCGGCACGAGCGTCCAGAGGACGAGCGTGACTCCGCCGTTCAGCTGCTCGGCCAGGAAGTAGCGCTCGAACCCGGCTGCGTCCGTGACGCCGGCAGCGCGCAGCTCCGCCGCGTACGCCGGGTCTGTCAGGTAGCGCCGGTAGGTGCAGTCGGCGCCCGTGCGGCACGTCACCGCGCCGCCCTGGTTGTCGGCGCTGTACCCCTGGTCCGCGTAGAAGAACAGCAGCCGGAGCGCACCGTAGAGCAGCGCCAGCGTGACCCCCGTGACCAGGCCGGCGTACACGGCGTTCGCGGCGAGCCGGCCCCAGGCGCCCCCGGCCCGCTCGGATCGGGCGTTCGCGTAGTACCCGATCAGCAGGCCGGCGAACGGCGCGGAGTAGAAGACCACCGGCTGCACCGGGATCACGAGTTCGAAGCTCAGCACGATGACCGCGGCCATCCCTGCGCCGACCCAGCCGGCGAAGATGGCGCCCCGGTCCAGGACGCGGATCATTGACCCTCCGGGAATCGCGCTCGGGGGCGGGACCGCGTCCGCGCCCCCGAGATGATGCCTCGAACAGCCGCCGCACGCTCGCGGCGGAGGGTCAGCGGGTGTGGGCCAGGGCGAGGCGGCCCGGGAAACGGGCCGCCATCCCCAGTTCCTCTTCGATGCGCAGCAGGCGGTTGTACTTGGCCACGCGCTCGGTGCGTGAAGGGGCGCCCGACTTGATCTGGCCGACGCCGGTGGCGACGGCCAGATCGGCCATCGTCGTGTCCTCGGTCTCGCCACTCCGGTGGCTCACGACCGCGCCCCAGGCGTTCTCCTGGGCCATCTCGATCGTCCGCAGCGTCTCGCTGAGCGTGCCGATCTGGTTGAGCTTGATCAGGATCGCGTTCGCGCTCCCCTCGGCGATCCCGCGGGCGAGTCGCTCGGGGTTCGTGACGAAGATGTCGTCCCCCACCAGCTGGACCTGCGTCCCGATCCGGGCATTGAGCGCCTTCCAGCCGGCCCAGTCGTCCTCGGCCATGCCGTCCTCGAGCGAGACGATCGGGTACCGGGCGATCCAGTCGGCCCAGAAGTCGACCATCTCGGAGGTCCGCAGCTTCCGGCCCTCCTTCGCGAGGTTGTAGGTGAGCTCGCCGTTGGAGTCCGGCTCCCCCTCGACCAGCTCGCTGATCGCCGGGTCGAGCGCGATCGCGACCTGGTCGCCGGGGACATACCCCGCGCGCTCGATGGCACGGACGATCAGCTCGATCGCCTCCTGGTTGGAGCGCAGCGACGGCGCGAAGCCGCCCTCGTCGCCCTGGCCGGTCGCAAAGCCACGGTCGTGGATCTCGGCCTTCAGGGCCTGGAACACCTCCGACCCGTACCGGAGCGCCTCGGCGAAGGTGGGGGCGCCCACCGGCATCGCCATGAACTCCTGGAAGTCGGTGGAGTCGACGGCGTGCTTCCCACCGTTCAGGATGTTGAACTGGGGCACGGGCAGGGTCCGCGCGCGGATCCCGCCGAGGTACTGGTAGAGCGGCAGCTCGCTCTCCTGGGCCACCGCATGGGCGCACGCGAGCGAGACGCCGAGGATGGCGTTCGCCCCGAGCCTGCCCTTGTTGGGCGTGCCGTCGAGCGCGATCAGCGTGTCGTCGATCGTCGCCTGGTCCGAGGCGTCCATGCCGAGGAGCGCGGGCGCGATGGTCTCGTTGACGTTGGCAACCGCGCGCAGGACGCCCTTGCCGTTGAAGCGGCCCTTGTCACTGTCGCGCAGCTCGACCGCCTCGTGGACACCCGTCGACGCGCCCGAGGGGACGGCGGCGCGACCGGCGACCCCGCTCTCCAGGACCACGTCGACCTCGATGGTCGGGTTGCCGCGCGAGTCCAGGATCTCCCGCGCCCGGATCTCCTCGATCCCGCTCATTCGCCGGCCTCCGTTGCCGTCCCGCGGTTCTTCAGCACCGCGACGCCGGGCAGCGTGATCCCCTCGAGGAACTCGAGCGATGCACCGCCCCCGGTGGATACGTGGGTCATCTTCTCGGCGAGGTCCAGCTGGTCGAGGGCCGCGACCGAATCGCCCCCGCCCACGACCGTGGTCACGCCCTCGTCGGCGCGCGCGGCGAGGAAACGGGCCATGGCCCGGGTCCCGTCACCGAACGTGGGGATCTCGAACACGCCGAGCGGACCGTTCCAGAGGATCGTCCTGGCCGGCTGCAGCGCCTCCTCGAAGGCCCGGATGGTGTTCGGGCCGGCATCGACGATCGACCAGCTGTTGGGGACCTTGCTCGCCTGCACCACCTTGCGCTCGGCGCCGCGCGTGACCTCCTTGGCCACCACCACGTCGGTGGGCAGCACGAACGTGACGCCGCGCGCCTCCGCGTCGGCGAGGATGCGCTTCGCGTCCTCGACGCGATCCGGCTCGAGCAGGCTCTTGCCCACCGTGTAGCCCCTGGCCACCAGGAACGTGTTGGCCATGCCGCCGCCGATGCAGAACGTGTCGCACCTGGACACGAGGTTCTCGAGCACCTTGACCTTGTCCGAGACCTTCGCGCCGCCGAGCACGGCTGCGAACGGCCGCTCGGGGTTCTCGATGAGACTGGAGAGCGCGTTGATCTCGCGCTCCATCAGGAAGCCGGCGTAGGCGGGCAGCAGTTCGGCCATGCCGACCGTCGACGCGTGGGCGCGGTGCGCCGTGCCGAATGCGTCGTTCACGTACACGTCGGCGTAACTCGCCAGCGTCTTCGCGAACTCCGGGTCGTTCGCCTCCTCCTCGGCATGGAAGCGCAGGTTCTCGAGCAGGATCGCCCCCCCCGGCTTCATGCGCACGAGGGCGTCGGTCGTGCCGATCCCGATCGCGTCGCCGGTCACACGGACGGTGCGGCCGAGGAGCTGGCCCAGGCGTTCGGCCACCGGGCGGAGCCGCATGCTCTCGACCACCTTGCCCTTGGGCCGGCCGAGATGGCTCGCAAGGATGACGATGGCACCCTTGTCGAGCAGGTACTTGATCGTGGGTAGCGCGGCGCGGATGCGGGTGTCGTCGGTGACCTTGCCGTCCTCGAGCGGGACGTTGAAGTCCACCCGGACGAAGACCCGCTTGCCGCTGGGATCGAAGTCCCGAACGGTCTGCTTGTCCATGAGTCGTCCTCTCGTGCGTCCGTCGCGGGCGCGCCTACAGGCGCTCGGCGACGTACTTCGCCAGGTCGGCGACGCGGCAGCTGTAGCCCCACTCGTTGTCGTACCAGGCGAGGACCTTGGCGAAGCGGCCGCCCACGACCAGCGTGTACGCGGACTCGACGATCGAGGAGCGCGAGTCGCCCTTGAAGTCGGTCGAGACGAGCGGCTCGTCGTTCACCCCGAGGATCCCCTTCATGGGGCCGGCCTCGGCCGCGCGGAACGCCGCGTTGATCTCCTCGGCGGTGGTCTGCTTCGCGAGGTCCACCGTCAGGTCGACGATGCTCACGGTGGGGGTCGGGACGCGAAGGCTGAACCCGTCGAGCTTGCCCTTGAGGTCGGGGATCACCAGCGAGAGCGCCCTGGCAGCGCCGGTCGTGGTCGGGATGATGTTGAGGCCGGCGGACCGGGCGCGCCGCGGATCCTTGTGCGCGACGTCCAGGATGCGCTGGTCGTTCGTGTAGCTGTGGATGGTGTTCATGAGGCCGCGCTCGATCCCGAAGGTGTCGTGGATCACCTTCGCCGCGGGGGCCAGGCAGTTCGTGGTGCAGCTCGCGTTGCTGATGATCGTGTGGGCCGCCGGGTCGTACGCCTCCTCGTTGACGCCGAGGACGATGGTGACGTCCTCCTTCTTCGCCGGCGCGGAGATGATGACCTTCTCGGCGCCCGCCTCGACGTGCGCGCGCGCCTTGTCGGCGTCGGTGAAGCGGCCGGTCGACTCGATCACGATGTCCACGCCCAGGTCGCGCCACGGCAGGTCGGCGGGGTTCGCCACCATCAGACTCCTGATGACGTGGCCGTTGACGACGATCGCGTCGTCCGTGTGCTCGACCGTGCCGGAGAACGCGCCATAAGTAGAGTCGTGCTTGAACAGGAGCGCGTTGGTGGCGACGTCCACGATGTCGTTGACGGCGACAACCTCGAGCTCGGGCGCGCGCTCGATGATGGCCTTCAGGGCCTGGCGGCCGATACGGCCGAACCCGTTGATCCCGACGCGAACGGTCATGGTGCGTGTCCTCCTGGTGCCCGCAAGCGCGGGCGCATCGATGGCGTGATACGAGGGGCGCGGGACCCCGTCGGGCACGGGCCCGACTTGACCCGGTGGCTCAGGCGCCCCGGATCGCGGCGCGGGCGGCTAAGTGATCCGTGGAGCCCCGGCTCGCGAGCGAGCGGCGGAGACGTCGGGTGACGGAGCCATCGCTCGAGGCCAGGGAGACGCGCGGCCCGACCACCGGCGCCGGTTGTCGGCCGTCGTGCCGGCAGGCGAGGGCCTCGTGGGGATCGGACGCGGGAACGGTCGGCTCCGTCGTTCCGGGGGGCCTCGCCGTCAGGCAGTCCTTCATCGCACCGCGATTGTACCAACCGGATTCCGGCACCCGATGGCCCGGACGGCCCACTCCGCGCAGGCCGGGCGGCGCACCCGATGCCGGTGAAGCGCTCGGCGGCGCGGGAAGGTATGCGAAGGCCCCGGCATGCGCCGGGGCCTTCGCCAGGGACGCGAGATGGCGCCGGTCAGCCGCCGATCTTGAAGACGCTGGTCCCGCAGACGGGGCACTTGCCCTTGAGGGCGTGCTTGCCGTTCTTCATGGTGACCTGCTCGGCGTCCTTCACCTCGCGCTTGGCCTTGCACTTGACGCAGTACGCTTCAGCCATCGAATCGTGCTCCTCTCGCCGGGTGGCCCGGCACTGGTGACGGTGCGGGAAGCGCCCGCGGGCCGTCGGTTGCTGGAATGCTCAGCCGACCGTGCCCGCGGACCAGAGTCCCGGGCGCCAGCTGGCCGCTCCCGCCTCGCGGACCTGGCGGTCCATCTCGGACAGGACCATCAGGGCCTCCAGGCCCACCTCGATGCAGTCCGACTCCGCTCGCTCCCTCGCCTCCCCCTCCAGGAACTCACCTGTCGTCCGCTGCGCGAACGCCGTGCAGACTACGCCGGCGCGGCATCCGGCCAGCCCGGCGAGCACGAGTACCGCCGACCCCTCCATCTCGAAGTTCACGACGCCCTGCCGGCGCATCTCCTCGGCCAGGTCCGGGAACCGGATCGGCAGCTGCGGGATGGGCCGGCCCTGTGCGCCGTAGAAGCCGGGAGCCGTCGCCGTGATGCCGGCGTGCACCCGCTTGTCGCACCGCGCGGCCGCCTCGAGGAGTGCCGCGACGGTCGCGTAATCCGCGACCGCCGGGTACCCCTCGTGCACGAAGTACTTCGTGGTGGCCTCCAGCCGGACCGCTCCGGTCGTCACCACGAGCTCGCCGAGGCCGATCTCCTCGCGCAGCACGCCGCACGACCCGACGCGGACGAAGGCGGGGCGCGACGTGATCGCGAGGATCTCGGCGAGCACGATCTCGATGTTGTCCGCCCCGATGCCGGTCGACACGGCGGACACGCGCAGGCCGCGGTAGGTGCCCGTGACGCTGACGAACTCGCGGTGGCGACGGGTGAACTCGACGTTGTCGAGCCTGGAGGCGATGCGCTCGATGCGGTCGGGGTCGCCCGGGAGAAGGATGTACTCCGCGAGCTCGCCGGGGGCGAGCGCGACGTGGTACTGGCGCCCCGAGTCGGGCAGCGCAACGCGGGAGTCCGCGTTCGGCAAGTCAACGTTCCTCGATGCCGCCTCCGCACGAACCGCGGAGCTGGCGCCGAGCATAGAGAAGCCGAAACGCGAGCGTCAAGCGAGCACGCGGCTTTGGCTGGGGCCGCGCGGACGGGGAAGCCGCTGCGGCGGCACCGGGAGCCCCCGTTCGACGCGGTGGACGCGGTGCGGGAGGCCAGGGCGCGATCTGCCAGCGACCGCTCGTCGGTGCGGGACGCCAGGGAGCATCCGACCCCGGGCTACTCATCGGCACGGCCCGCCGGGGCACGGCCCGCCGGGGCACAGCCCGCCGGGACCCGACCCGCAGGCACCGTGAGCAGCGCGGACAGACGCGCCACCACGCCCCGCCCCGACCGTTCCCGGTGCCCGGCCAGCAGCCGTCGCCGGACGGTGATGACGGCGGCGATGGCAAGCGTGAGCGTCACCCCGGAGACGACGAGGACCCAGGGCGCCAGGCCTCCCGGGACCGCCATCGCGACCGGGCCGACCCGGAGTTCGGCAACCTGCCGGAGGTCCTGCCCGTCCCCTGCGGGACCGGCCGACGATCCACCGGACGCGGCAATCAGGGGGACGCTCTCGCCCAGTCGACCGACGCGCGCCACGGTCGCGGGATCACGCACGACGACGATCGGGTCGCCGCCGGCCGTGCGCTCCACCACCCCCGTCACGTTGAGCGTTTCGCCGGTCTCGATGGCCGTCCGCATGGTCGTCGCGTCGCCCTCGAGCCGGACCTCGCCGACGCCCGTGCCGTCGTCGAGCTGCACGCCGTCGGCACGGATCGCCGAGACGAGCCCGCCGACGCGCACCAGTTCTCCGAGGTGGGTCCCGATCTCGGCCAGGTCCACGTCGAGCGCCTCCGTGCCGGCGTCGCGCTGGTCGTTTGCGGCCGTGCTGCCGGCCCCGGTACCGCTGCCGGCCGAGTCCGGGGCGCCGCCGCCCGAGGTCCCGACCGAGAGCGCGGTCCCGGGCGCCCCCGACGCATCGCCCGGCCCGAGCGCGACATCGGCCGGGAAGCGCGGCAGGACGGCCAGCCGCTGGTCGGACGCGCCGGTCGACGGCCGCCGCACGATCCCGACCACGCTGGCGTCCCGACCCTCGATGAGTGCGGTCGATGGCACGCCGCTGCGGCTGGTGCCCTGGACGGGCACGGTCGCCGCGCCGGAGATGCGGATCTCGGCCCGCCAGGTCGTGCCGTACCGGCGGACGGTCTGTACGCGGCCATCGACGCGCACCAGCCGCCACTCGTCCGCGTGCTCCGGCGCGGCGGACAGTACGAGGGGAGCCGGGGAAGCACCGTGCGACACTGCGACGACGTCCTCCGCGGCGAGCTGAGGCGCGGCGCCGTACGTGCCGACGCGCCCCGTCAGCCGGATCCGGTCGCCGATCGCGACCGTCGGCCCGTCGGCGGGAAGCCGGACCAGGATCGCCCCGGAGCCGTCCTGCACCACCACGCGGCGGACGTCCGGGTCCACGAATCCGGGCGAGGTGGTGACCGTGGCCTCGATCGTCGCCTCCGCCGCGGGCTGTTTCCTGGCGGCGGCGATCGTCGACACGGCCGCGTCGCCGGGCGGTTCGCCGGCGCCCGGGGTGTCCGTGCTGCCCCCGCCTTCCCCGGCCGGCGGATCGCCTCCAGATTCGGGAGCGAGCGCCACGACGTCGGCGGCATCACGGGGCCAGATGCGATACCCGTCCGCCGCGCCGGAACGGGACCAGCGCTGGCCGGCGATCCCGGAGGCCTGCAGCCGCGCGCCCTTCTTGACGCCCGTGGCACAGGGGTGCCAGCACGAGACCGTGAAGGTGCCGTCAGAGTCTGCGAGGATCAGGGTCGCCGAGCCGGATGTCGCGCGGGTCACGCGGGAGACGACCCCGGAGGATCGCACCAGGAGTCCCTCGACCGTCTCCCCGAGATCGGTGGAGCCCACGCTGCGGGGCGCGGGAAGCAGGTCGACGCCCTCGATACGGACGTCGCTGCCCGTCGACACGCTGAGCTCCAGCCTGCCCGAGCGGGAGGCCAGCTTCCCGGTCGCCGTGACGAGGTCTCCCCGCGCCAGGATGGGCGCGTCGCGAGATGGCAGCAGGACCAGGATCCCCCCGGTCGCGTCCTGCACGGCGACAGTCCGCAGGTCCAGGATCGCGCCCGTCTCCGACGTCACGACGCCCTCGATCGTCACGCGCGTTCCAGCGCTGAGCCGGCGCGCCGAGCCGATCGGAGTCGGTTGCGGCTCGGTGCTGGGCGACGGTGACGGGGTGGGGCTGGGGCTCGGGGTCGGTGAGGGGCTCGGGGTGGGAGACGGCGTCGGCGATGGCGACGGGCTGGGAGTGGGCGTGGGGCTGGGGCTGGGCGTTGGGCTGGGGCTGGGCGTGGGTTCCGGGAGCAGCACCACGTCCGAGCGGTCACGAACGTAGACGCGGTAGCCCTCCACGCCGGTGCCGCCCGAGTCGTGCTGACCCAGCACGCCGGTCACGATGACGTTCCGGCCTGCCGGCAGGTCCGCGGACACGACCCCGCTGGCGACCACGGCGACGATCCGGAGCGGGCCGCTGCCGTCGTCCACGTCGACCCCGAACCCGTCGGCGAGGGAGGTCCGTGACGACTGGACGGTGGCGGTGATCGCCAGCTGGCGACCTTCCCATGATTCCCTGGCCGCTCCGGTCGCGACGTGCACCGGAGCGGCAGGCCCCGGCACCGAGACCGGCTCGAGGTCGGCCGCCGAGGCCACGCGGAGGATCCGCTGGCCGTATCGCGTGTCGATCGTGCCGTGGGCGCGCAGCCCGTCTCCCATCGCCAGCGGCGGCCACGCCGTCGCCAGGTGGATCGCGATGCCGGCAGTGTCATCCTCGATGAATGCCTCCAGCCCGGATTCGATGAAGGAGGCGGGCGTCGTCAGTGTGCCGGCGATCGTGGCCTGCGCGCCGTCGGACAGGGTGCGGGCCTCGGCGATGGCCAGAGGGACCGGGGTGGGCGACGGGACCGGGGTGGGCGACGGGGTCGGGGTGGGGCTCGGGGTCGGGCTCGGGCTCGGGCTCGGGCTCGATGATGGGGTGGCAGTCGGAGGCGGCACCGGAGGCGTCGCGGTCGGCTCGGGGGTCGGCGACGCCGTCCCGGTCGGATCGGGCGTGGGTTCGGGCGTGGACGTCGGCGATTCCGTCGCGCTCGGTTCGGGTGTCGGGAGCGGTGCGGGTGTCGGTTCTGGGGTCGGCGACGCCGTCCCGGTCGGGTCGGGCGTGGGTTCGGGCGTCGGTGAGGGCGGCGCAGGGGGCACCGGAGGATCGGATAGCCGTTGGGGAGTCGGCGAGGCCACCACGATGAAGTCGGCGGCGTTGTCGTTCGTGTCACGCGCGTTGCCGTCGAGGCCGCCCGGACGCCGCTCGATGCTCGATCCCGAGGCGGGGGCAGGCGCCACGGACCCCTCGACGTAGCCGTTGGTCGCGTCCCCCCAGCCGACCGCGTCGATCGGCGCGCCACCGACCGGCCGCAGCACCACGCTGCCGCCGGTCCCCGACAGCCCGCCGGAGTACGTCGTGTCGGCGCCGGTCGCGTAGATCCCGGCCGCGTTCGCCAGCAGCACATGTCGCCGGGGGCCCACGGTGAGCGTCGCCGTCCATGTGGCCTTGCGGGTGACGGTCCCGCCGGTGGACGTCACGTAGACGACCTCGAGTTGCGACAGGTCGACGTCATCC
Organism: Chloroflexota bacterium; assembly: GCA_021786265.1. The sequence continues at coordinate 100,032 of JAJYNP010000142.1, read as the reverse complement.
GCGCCGGCGTTGTAGAGCTCGATGAACTCGTCGGAGGCGCTCGTGCCGCCCGTCTGCACCTCGCTCAGCAGGAGCGACGGGGAGGCCGGCCATGCGACAGCGGACAGCGTGGTCCCTCCGGCACCCATGGCGAGGCCACTGGCGCTCAGGATCAGCAGCGTGCTCGCGACGAGCGCGCCACGCGGGACCCCCTGGCGGGAACGGCAGGCATGGGCCGAACGGTTCATGGTGCACCTCCGGGGAGCGCCGGCGGTTGCCCACTTGTAGCGCACGGCGCTTCGTGCCGGGTTCACCGGCGCTTACGTCGCGCTTTGTCGCCGCTCGCGATCCGCGTGCCGGCCCGGTACGGCGGGCGAGCCGGCCTGAGCGGTTCAAACGGGCAGGTTGGCCACCTTCCGGCGATCCCGGCACACGCGTGGGGTACCATGCGCAGCATCGGTCGAGCCTGTGGCCCAGGTTGCGCTCCCCACCGGGTCCTGGCACGCGCCTCCCACACATCGCCCGACACGCAGAAGGAGTCACCGTTGGCCCGCGCAAAGAGGACCGAGCGTGCCGAGGCCCGGCGGCGCTTCCGCACGTTGCAGGTGGAGCAGGCGGTCGCGGTTGACAGCGACGTCACGTCAACCGAGAAGGCGGCGTCACAACCGACGTCCCTGGTCGCGAGCCTGCGGCGCGGCCTGGGACAGATGCGGGCGCCGGACGTGCGCGCCGACGTGCGAGCCCTGCCGGAGATCGTCCGCGCCAAGCCGTGGATCCTGGCCCCGTACGGGTTGCTGGTTCTCGGCGCGGTGCTGGCGGCCGTCCTGCCGAAGGGCGAGATGTCGGGCGGGAGCATCCCCTCGTTCTACGTGCAGCTCGCGTTTCTCCAGCCGACGCTGCTGTTCTTCGTGGCCGGCTTCATGGCGCCCCGCGCGGCGTACCTGTTCGGGGCCATCCTGGGTCTCCTGGCGTCGGCGCTGTTCCTGGTCCTGGCGCTGGGGCTGATCGGGGTGTTCGGCTCCCTGGACACCATGAACGCGGGCGACCGGGTGGTGTACTCGATCTGGCAGCTCGCCCAGTTCACGTTGACCGGAGCGATCTTCGGCTGGTTCGCCTCGTGGTACCGCGATTTCCTCCGGCGGTCCCAGGTCCGCAGCCGTGAGGCGGCGGAGGCCCGCAAGCGCGAGCAGCGCCGGCAGGCCAGGCGCCCGGAGTCGAAGCGGGCCCACTGAGATCCCGCGCGGCGTGGGCCTCCCGGGCGACGCGGAACTCCCGCGTGGCCGGGATCAGCTACACGGCCGGGATCAGCTACACGGCCGGGATCGCCCGTGCCGCATCGATCACCCGCGCGGCATCCCCGGGTAGCCCTGCGCTGTACGGCCGGGATCACCCGCGCGGCATCCCCGGGTAGCCCTGCGCTATCCCCGGGTAGCCCTGCGCTCGGACGCCGTCGGGAACTCCCGGTCCCCCGGCCGTCCGCGCCACGTCCGAGAGCGCCCGCACCTCACGCGCGGCCACGTTCACGACGCTCGCCTCGCGCTGCAGCTCGCCGTCGACCCAGGAGCGCGTGCCGCCGGACCACGCCGCGGAACCGGGCGCGGCGGGGAAGCTCCGACTGCGCGCGCGGCCCGGGTGGTCGGTCTCGTGTCAGGAGGGAGACCCGTCCATTGCTCCGACGACCGCGCCGCTGTCTGTCCCGTGGTCATCGGTCGCGCCGCCGATTGCGCCCCCGATTGCACAGCCGATTGTCGGGCAGTCGTCGGTCGCGCGGTGGCCGTCCCTCACGCCGGCCCGGTCGCGCGGTGGCCGTCCCTCACGCCGGCCCGGTCGATCGCCCGATCCGCGGGCGGCAGCACGCCGGTTCCCCGGATCGATGCGGCGGCCCGTAACGGCGCCGTAGGCCCCTCATCGCTCACGCCCGGGACACCCGTGCCACCTCGGGCACCCACGCCACCACCGGCCGTGTCGGTCATGGCGCCTCCAGGCTCACCGCCGGCCGAGACACCCCCCGCCGGGCGCAGGCTCGCCGCCGGCCGCAGGCTCGCCGCCGGGCGCAGGCTCGGCGTCGGGCGCAGGCTCGCCGCCGGGCGCAGGCTCGCCGCCGGGCGCAGGCTCGCCGCCGGGCGCAGGCTCGCCGCCGGGCGCAGGCTCGCCGCCGGGCGCATCACTTGTAGTGTTGAGCAGCCAGGAAACCGGGCGCGGCGGGCCGTAATCCTGGACCGCCCGAGCACCTGCGACCCCGTTCGCGGCGGGGACCGTCTCGTGGGGGCCGCGAAACCCCTGCCCTGCCGCGCCATTTGCGGCACCTGCGGGGGAGGTCCCGTTCCACCCGCCGCGCGTCGCCGACCGAGCCCCACGAAGTCGTCCTGGCAACACTTGTAGTGATGCGGGGGGCAGACCGGGGGGCGGAGCGGGAGCGAGCGATGCGGGGGGGGTGAGCGATGCGGGAGCGGCGGGGGCCCTCTCCGCGCAGCCACGCCACGCTCACTGGGGTGTCGCCCGGGCCGCCCTCGTCGTCCGACATGCCGCGACGGGTTGCCATCGGGTCCGGCATCGGGTCCGGCACGCGACCGGCATCGGGTCCGGCACGCGACCGGCACCGGGTCCGGCACGCGACATGGCAGAGCTGTCGTCCGCCGCCCGCCCTCAGTCCGCCCCACGTCTGCGCCGCACACCTGCCGGCCGTTCCCGTGCTCCCCTGAGGCCGAGGGCCACACCGGTCGCTTCGCGCCCCCCGGCCCGCCAGCGGCCTCCCCGCGCGTGATTCAGCTGACCATCTCGGCGACGAACCCGTCGCGGCCGCGAGCGCCTGTGCGATCGCCGGTGAGACCGACCCGTCCACACGGCCGGTCGAGGTGGCATCCGGGGAATGGTCATCTCCGAGCGACGCGGGTCCGGGCACGCGACCCGGAAGGGGGGCGGGCTCTATCTCATCCCCGAGCGACGCGGGTCCGCCGGCATGGCCAGGGAAAAGGGTGACCGGTGAGCCGCTCCGCCCGGGCGCAGCGGAACGGGCAGCGGGCCCCCGGGCGGTGCGTAGGACCCCCTCACTGACTCCCCTGCGCACGCGGTCCGGCAGCGGATCAGTCCAGGATCAGCCTCGCTCGCTGGAATCGCGCCATCGCGGCGGTCAGCAGGAGCAGGTCGGCGAGCACCAGGACCACGGCTGCGCCGCCCCCGATCGTCACCCAATCGAGGCCGTTCAGCGTCGTGACTACCTGGCGGCGGACGTCCAGCGGCAGCACCTGGAGCACGAGCACCGGCACCAGGACGACCGCGAAGATCGCCAGGTTCATGTTCTGCGCCGCCTGGCGCACCGTCGGCGCCCGCAGCGCGACCAGCGCGCCCCCGCACGCCACGAGCCCGGCGCCGAGCAGCCCGAACCCGCCGAGCAGCACGATGGCGTCCGGCTCGTACACCAGGATGCCGTGGCCCGCGTTCGCCAGGTTGACCGTGACCAGGCCGACGATGGCGCTGACGACCATGAAACCCCACCCATAGGCGACCGCCGCGACGATCTTGCCCAGCAGGATCGAGCGATCCGAGAGCCGGCTCGCAAGCAGTGTCTCGAGCGTGTGCCGCTCGCGTTCACCCGCGATGCCGTCCGCCACCATCCCGCTCGCCAGCAGCAGCGGCACCCAGGCGAACGGCAGGATCGCCGCGGGCTCGCGGACCAGATCGGGCCCGATCTGGAGCGGCAGGAACACGCCGAAGACCAGGAACGAGAACACCAGCCCTCGGAGCGACCTGCGCAGCGTGCCCGACTGCAGCAGCACCTCGCGCAGGTCCTTCCAGGCGATCGTCATGACGTCGGCGATCACGATGCGCCTCCTCCCGCCATCAGGCGTCCCGCCGTCAGGCGTCCCGCCGTCAGGCGTCCCGCCGTCAGGCGTCCCGCCGTCAGGCGTCCCGCCGTCAGGCGTCGGCCCCGACCAGTGCCATGAACGCCTCCTCGAGATCGGCCCCGCCCTTGCGCACCTCGTCGATGGCCACCCCCTCGCGCACCAGCAGCGCGACCAGCGGCGAGGTGTCCTGTCCGTCGCGCAGACGCAGGGTCATGCGCCCGTCGGCCATCTCGGCCGCCTCCACCGCGGGCTGGGCCTCGACAAGCTGCACGACCCGGTCATCGATACCGCGCCCGGTGACCTCCATGCGGTCCCGCCGTGCCTGCGCCCGTAGCTCGTCGGGGCGTCCCACGGCCAGCAGGCGCCCGGAACGGATCACCCCCACCTGGTCGCACAACCTCTCCGCCTCCGCGAGGTTGTGCGTCGTCAGGAACACCGTCACGCCCTCGCGCCGTGCGAGCCGGGTCAGGTCGTCGCGCAGGGCGGCCGCGGCGATCGGGTCGAGCCCGGCCGTCGGCTCGTCGAGGAAGACGAGCGCCGGGCGATGCAGCAGGGCCCGCGCGACCGCGAGCTTCTGCTTCATGCCGCGGCTCCAGGTCCCCACGATCTCGCGACGCCGGTCCCACAGCCCCAGCCCGGTGAGCAGGTCCCGGACGCGTTCCCGCCGCTCGGCAGGCCGCAGGTGCCACACCCTGGCATAGAACTCGAGGTTGTCCTGGGCCGTCATCCGCTCGTACAGCCCGGAGTATTCGAGGAGCGCCCCGCAACGATCTCTGATCGCCCCCGGGTCCGTCCGCGCGTCGTGCCCGAGCACGATCGCCGTCCCGCCGGTCGGCTCGAGCAGGCCCAGCAGCAGGCGGATCGTCGTGGTCTTGCCCGAGCCGTTGGGGCCGAGGAAGCCGAAGATGGCGCCCGTGGGAACCTCGAGCGACAGCCCGTCGACCGCGCGGAGCCTGCCGAAGTCGCGCGTCAGTTCGTCCGTCCGGATCGCGCAGTCGTTCACCCGATGCATGCCTCCGCGAGACCTGTGGCTGCCGGGGCCGATTGTAGGGGCCCTGTTCCGCGTTGCGGTCCGAGGTATCCTCGGCGCATGCGACCGACCACCCGTGACTTCGTCGGCATCGGGGTCTTCATCTTCGTGCTCGTCGCGCTGCTCGTCGTGTTCGTGGCGGCAGCCCTCCCGCCGGGACACCCCTGATGCGCGTGCGCCTCGCCGCGTGCGCGGCGCTCCTGCTGCTCCTGGGCGCATGCACCGCCGGCGGGACGGCGAGTCCGCAGCCGGCGAGTCCGCATCCGGCGACCGCGTCGTACGCGCCGGCGATATCGCCGACCGGGTCGGTCTCCACCACCGCCACCTCGTGGGGCGTGATCCTTGACCAGGCCCCTGTTTCGTTCCCGCGGTATCCGGGTGCAGCCGACGCGAACGGCGCCACCACCGACGCAGTCACGCAGTCGATCTCGACCAGCGCCCCGGTTTCCACGGTCAGCGGCTGGTATGCCACGGCACTCTCCCCCGTCGGGTACAAGCAGACCAGCATCAGCAACCCGGCCGAGGATGGATCCGTGGTGGCCGAGTTCGATGGCGGCAGCCTGGGCTCCGGCTGCAGAGCGCAGGTCACGTACAAGCCGATGGGCACGCTGACGTTCATCTTCGTGCTGGTCGCGGCGACCTGTCCGTCGACCTGACGGTTCGGCGGCCGGCGCGGCGGCCGGCGCGGGCGCGGGTCCCTTCTGGGTCCGGAGGGGGTGGTCGGCGGCAGGTGCGACTGTGTTCTGGACCGGTGCTGCTGCGTTCCGGATCCGCTTCGGCGACGGCCACTGCCTTCTGGACCGGCGCGGGTGCGTTCCGGCGCCGATATCGCGGCCGCCGCTCCCTACCGGGGCCGGTCGGCGGCAGACGCGGGTGCGTTCCGGCGCCGATATCCGCGGAATCTCCTGAGCAAGGCGTCACACCGGGGCAAGCCGCTTCGTCATTTGAATACCACCATCTCCCCACTGGTGCGGCCGTGGTCGGTCCGGGTTCTCCTCCTCCCCGGCTCGGAAAGCGGCGCTGGACCTCGACCCCGGCCACACGGCCGGGGTCGAGTCGTGTCCGGGACTTTGCTGACCGCAACCGCCGACGGCGCAACAGCAGAGGGCACCACGCCCGGACCGACCGCCCCCGCTGGGTCGACCGTGCCCCCGCTGGGTCGACCGTGGCCGTATCACCAGAAGTGTTACCGGCCGGCCACGCGGGCCTCGGCCACTGCGCGCGGACATCTGTGCCGGACCCTTCCTGCAGCGCGCTGGGGAATGCGCGCGGCTGCGGCCTGCGAGCTCCGTGAGGGACACCGTAGCCCGTCCGAGACCAGCGTACGGCTGCCTGCCGGGCGGGCGGGGGGCCACGTCGCCGCGAGGGACCACGTGCACGGGAGCGACCCTGTCGGCGTGGGCGCGACACCAGGCACTGGGCCGTCCGCCCCGTCGAAACCCGAGCGCCCGGGCGGTCATCCGTGCAGCTTCCACGGTCTCCCAACACTACAAGCGATACGGCGCCGCACAGGGGCACGCGCGCGGCGCGCTCGCCTCGCCCGGCACTGCACGGGGGCACGTGCGCGCCGTGTCCTGTCGGTACGGCCGCCGGTCGCACAGGCGTTCGAGGTGCTACGTTCCGTCGATCCCATCGCGGTAGACGAGCGCAAGGAGCCGCTGCCCGGCAATCTTGCAGTAGAAGCGACGGATCGGCCGACGCCACCACGCTTCCCCGACCCGCCAGCGGTTGCAGACCTCGACCTTCTCGCGGCGGCCGTTCCATGCGAAGGGGACGAGCCCGCCTTCGTTGTCAAGCTCGACGGCGATCGTCGGATGTTCCTCGAGCAGGCGCGGCATCGCGGCGCCTCGGGCTGCGGCATCGCGGCGCCTCGGGCTGCGGCATCGCGGCGCCTCGGGCTGCGGCATCGCGGCGCCTCGGGCTGCGGCACTGCCAATCGGGGGGCTGGACCCGGGCTGCGGCGCCCCTGCCGACCGTACCGCCCCCGCCGGTGCCGCTCCCGGCGATGCCTCTGCCCAGTCGATGCGCTCCTCAGGCAGCCGCATCTCCGGGTCACGGACCGTCGCACGCAGCACGCGCCCTGTGCCGGACCGGAACACGAGATCGGCGAGCTGCCACTCGAGGCGCGCGACCCGGGCTGCCTGCGGCGCGATGGGTCCGAGCTGGCGCCTCCGCGACGAGCCGGAGGGCGGGCGTGGTCTTGCCGCTCGACGCATCGCCACGGAGCGTCACCTGGACCTCGCGCACGAGCCCGCCGGGACCCAGGATGGCATCGAGCGCCGGGAAGCCCATGAGCCGGGAAGCCCATGGGGACGACACGACCGTCGGCGTGTTGGCGAAGCTGCCCGACTCCCCCTTCGAGGTATCCGATGTGTCCCTCAAGGAGGAGCAGCCACAGAAGGAGTGGGAGGAGAAGGCCAAGAAGGCCATCGGGCGCTGCGACGTCTTCGTCGTAATGCTTGGGCCAAAGACTCGCTCCGCCTCGGGCGTTCGGAAAGAAGTGAAGATGGCCAATGACCTGGCAAAGCGGAAGTTCCAGATCATCGGCTACAAGAACGGATCGGAGGACTGGGCGGTGCCGGATGGCGGCCGCACTTACGCCTGGAACTGGGACAACCTGAAGAAGCTGCTGGCGTAGCCATGATCCCGCGGCGGGTCGTTGTTCTGCATGATGGCAGCGACTCCTGGTCCCGCGAGATCGAGTCGGCCCTTCGCGAGCGACTGCGAGCCGCGTCGTTCGATCCGAGGAGCGTCCGGTTCTCGGCCAGGCCCCCAACTAGCCTCGACGGGCTTCTGGCAGTAGTTCTCTTGGCCACGGCGGACGCAGCATCCAGCCGCCGGATCATCCGAGACCTTGATCGCGTCATCGGGGCCGACGTTGCCATCCTTCCGGTGATCCGTCGACCTGACTCGTTCTCGGATTCGGTGCTTCCGCCGAACCTCCGTAGGGTCCAAGGTCTGGTGTGGGATGAAGACAGCCATCGGGTAACTGAGTACGTGCTGGCTGCTCTCGGGCTAGCCGAGACCGACCGTCGCGTGTTCATCTCGTACGGGCGGCGGGACGCAGACCGGATAGCCCGGCAGCTCTGGGCAGCACTCAGCGAGAGAGGCTTTGACGTCTTCCTCGATCGATTCCGTATGCAGCCAGGCGAGGACTGGGAACGACAACTTGACGTGGAGCTCTCCGACAAGTCCTTCGTGCTGGTCGTGGAGAGCGACGCTGCGGCCGACTCCAGGTGGGTGCAGCATGAGGTCAGCTACGCGCTCAAGAACCATCTGGGCTTCGCCGTGCTGTCCCTGCCAGGAACGCGTCCGGAGCGACTAGTCACGGCCGTCCCGGAGCCCTTCCGAACCCGGGTGGCGTCCCGCGACGTATCGGGTCGAGGGACAGATCGACGGCTTCGTGCGCGGGTGCTGCGCGCATTCGTCGATGTCATCGACCAGCGGCATGATGAGGCGATCCTGCGCCGACGGGATTACCTCTTCAGAAGCGCAAAGGACATCCTGCAGGCAGCAGGTTGGGGCGTTACCGCGCAACCGGACTGGAGCTTGCTGATCGAACATCCAACTGCGCGGGCCGAGCTGCTTCGCATCACACCCCGTCCGCCGCGGCCGATGGACCTTCGAATCCTTGACCGAAGTCGACGAGCACCAAGCCTCGCGGTCGCCAACCCGCTAGGGCGCCTCGTCCACGAGACGAGCGACCTCGACCCTGTCCAGTTCGAGCTCCTCGAGTGGGTGGCGTCCGAACGCGACCTGGAGTTGAGCCAACTGCAATCGCTGGCAGGTGCCGCCCGATGACGCTACGCCATGGCGTTGAGGCTGTTGACCTGGCAGACCGTTTCATCTTTCTTTCCGCGAGCTTTCCGTCCGGAGAGCGTGCGGAGGGCTTTCCACCGGCGCGTCAGGCTGAGATCGCACGATGCAATCGTGGCGATCGCGCGAGGGGTCTTCGCGGGCAACGGCAGACTGGTCTTCGGTGGTCACCCGACGATCACGCCGCTCGTGCTCATGGTCGCAAGCGAAGCGGAGTATGGGCGTCGAGCGGCTGAGACAACCGAGGACGCACATCTCGTCGTTGTCTACCAGTCGCGACTGTTCGCCCCGCTTGTGACCGACGAGACGTTGGCCCTCGAACGACTTGGTCGCGGGACGATCCGGTGGACAGATGCCGTCGCGGGAGAAAGCCCCACGGGCGACCTCCGACACCTTCGCAGTTTGGATCTCATGCGGCGGACAATGGTCGAGGAGACGCAACCCGTCGCAGCGTTTTTCGTCGGTGGGATGGAGGGCGTGGTGGACGAACTTGAACTCGTTCGCGCGCTCCTGCCGACGATCCCAGCCTTTCCGCTCGGCGCAGCAGGTGGCGCTGCAGGGACGCTCGCTGCTCAAGGGGATTTGCCAGAGACACTGTCCGCTCGACTCCGCGGATCGCACCGATATCCAGCTGTGGTGCACGAGGCGCTGTCGCTGGTCAGCGGGCGTCTCTGATCTCGCGAGGGCGCCGGACGGTCACCCGCCCTCGAGTGGCCGCTCGGGATCGAATATCACAGCGAGGTACCCCGGGCCCCTGAGCGAGGGGCAGCGACCGGCGGCGTCGCACTGTGACGCCAGAGACCTGAGAAGCTGCCGCTGCGAGGACGGCGCGGTCCCGGTCGTCAAATGGCGCCTGTTGACGCCGCAGGCCCGGGCTATGTCCGGGCCTGCGCAGCGAGGCGGCCCACGCCGCCGTTCGCGCGCCGGTCCCTTGTGCTCCTTCTACGCTCGGATCCTAGCCCGGCGAGGGCCCGGGATCACGTCGGTCGCGGTGCGGCAAGCTCACGGTCCTCGCCTGGCACCTGCCCCATGACGAGTCCGACTCTCGCTGGCCGTCGAGCACGCGACTGCCGCGCAAGATCCGGGACCTCGATCGGGACGCTGGCATGCCCGACCGCCGCAGACGCGCGGAGCGCGGACGGTCGCCTCGTCCGGATCCGAAGAGCAAACGCGCGACGCTCGAGCATGTGTGGAGGTGGACTATGTCTCCTTCGTCGAAGAGCGACTGGGCGAGGACGCGGTCGTCACCAACGGGGTGCGACTCAATGGCCAGAGGCCGGCTGCCCGGCGGAGCTCAACCCCACGCTCCGGGCTTTGCCACGGGTCGACCGCGTCCGGTCCGACAACGCGTTCGCAGAGATCACGAGTGCCGTCGCCCTGAGCGTCAGGCATCAGGCGCGCTTAGGTCGGCTCGTCGTCGTCGTGATCGGTGGGCCCACGTGCGGCGCAACGATCGGCTTGGATGGATCGGGCCGCAGGGGTGGCGGTGGTGGCGGCGGTGGCAGTGATGGCGGCCGTGTCGGCGGGGACGGTGTCCGGCGCTCGCGGCTCATCGCAGGAGTTCTCTCTCCTCTTCGACGCGCCACAAGGGCTCCCAGTCGCGCCTCGCCTGCATCTTCGATGGGTCGAGCCGGGTGGGCGGCTCTGGCGTCACCGAGCTCGGGAGCTCCTTCGGCTCAGCGGGCGTCGCCGGTCGTCTCTGGTGGCTCATCTGTCCGCGCTCTCCGGCGGGTGTTGCTGCCGCGAGCGGACCCCTCGGCATCGAGTACAGTCAGATGCTCCTCCGCCGTGGCGGTCTTCATCGGATCGCCGCGCGTCGGCGACGCGGGCGACACAGGAGCCGTCGTCTGTTCAGTCCTCGGCGGCGGGAGCTCGGGTGGGGCGGCCTTTCCTCCGGCATCCTACGTCCTCTTCGCCGGGATCTCGACCTTGCGGACGTCGGGCAGGAGCGGCGCCTTCGTCTCGGTGTTCGTCGGGTTCGGCCGGTTCGGCGGAGCTGGGCTCGGGGCTGGCACAGGCTTCTTGTCGTTCACCGCTTCTTCTCTCCCTTGCCTGATGGGCGCGGCGATCCGCCGCGCTCCTCGGACTTCGACGGATCTGGCCGCGTCGGAGGAGCTGGCTTGATGGGGCGCGGGGGCTCCCCATGCGGGCCGGTCTTGTTGTCGCCGGTCATGTGGATGACCTGAACGCGATGGCTATGAGCAACCCGAGTATCTCACCGACGAGGCCGCCCGCAGCGATGCTGAAGAGTACCTGCGCTTGAGCATCTTTCGGTTCTCCTCCCAGTCAATCTCGAGATACCAGGCGATCGACCGGTAGAGCTCCTCCATCGACGCAGGCGGGTCGGTCTCGACGTAGTCGGCGAGGAGTTTCTGTGTCCCGAGCGTGAACGCCCAGCCGCGTGTCGGAAGCAGGATGAACACGGTTGGGGCCACGGTCAGGACAAGGGCGAACGCAGCAACACCGACCCCTATCGGCTGCGCCCCTTGCTTCAGCGCATCGGGGCCGAGGAACCCGGCCAGGATCGCCGCAGCACTGAGGAGAATCCCGCATCGCGATCGGATCTCGTCGACGGCCTCGCGCTGGCCCTCGATCCCGCGCACGGCCTCGTCATAGACGAACTTGTAGTGCTCGAGGCTACCCAAGAAACCTCGAAGCCCCCGGTCCGGCCATACCCGAAGGGTACGACTCGCCGCTGTCTCCCGGTCAGGCCCCCTTCGCGCGGCTCAGCGAAGGCGCGGGCGCGGGACTTGGCCGAACGCGATGCGCCGTTGGCGCTTCGCATCCGTCCCGCTCCATGCGACGACGTTGCACTCCTGTTACCCGTCATCGACGCGCCCAAGAGCCGTCGCCGGCAGCTCGGTACAGGACAGCCGAGCGACGGGAGCCCGTCCACCCGTCCTGGTGCCTGCCAGTCCAGCGCTTCGCCGGGCCACGTACGCCGACCATTAGGCGGCGACGCGCGCGAAGAGGAAGCCCATCAGGGCGAGGAGGAGGCAGACCAGCGCTCCCACGAGGAGCGGCAGTCGAGCGCCGCCGAGGTCGAGCGACCGCTTGCGCGCCGTGACGACGCCGGCTGCCAGCAACGCCGGCGCGATCCCGACGGCGGCGATGGGCAGGACGAGGGCGACGAGGATGCCGATGATGGCGATCGCGATGCCTGCCTCGAACCCCCTCGCGCTGCTGGCCCGTGGCGACGCAACTTCGAGGGGTTGCGGTGCCGCCTGCGGTGACCGCGAGAGCGCGAGGAGATCGAGTCGTCCCTTCACCCCGAGCTTCTGATAGACGTGCGTGAGATGCGTGTGCACGGTGGACTCGGACACGACGAGGCGCTCGCTGATCTCGCGCACCGACAGCCCGTCGAGCGCAAGCGCCACGACATCGCTCTCGGCACGGGTCAGGACCGAGAGGTCCACGGACCTGCGAGCAGGAGGCGCGGAGCCCGGCACGGTGCCGGACGAGGCGGAGTTCATCGGTATCGCTGAGGGAAGTCCATCGGTATCGCCGATTCCCATTGGCTGCACTCGATCCGACGATGGAGAGCGTGCCGAACACGACGACACGCATCGAGTGCCGAAGGGGGGTGATGCCGGGGGCCACAGACCTCTTCTCGCGTGTCTCCGACCAAGCCGACTCGATGCGCGACACGCGCATCGAACCCGAACAAGAGGCGTCTCCATGAACAGATCACGTTTCCGGGCCGTGTACGCCCTGCTCGCCCTGGCAATCGGCCTGACCCTCGCACTGCCCGCCAGCGTCGCCGCCGCCGGGCCGTCGGCGGATCGACTGATCCGCGATCTCGCCGCGGCGCCCGACACGCGCGCGGCCTTCGAGGCTCTGTCGCCCGACCAGCAGCAGCAGGTGCTCGCCGAACTCCAGGTCGCGAAGCTCGTCACCGAGACGTCGGCGCCGTCTCCGGTGTCTGCGCTGGGTGGAGGCTTCGTGCCTCTCGCCGGCGGATGCTGGACGGTCACCTGGGGCCGCTCGGGCTACAACAACTTCGGCTACGAGCTCTTCTCCCTGAAGCAGAGGATCGACTGGTGCGGCAACGGCTCCACGCTCACGAGCGTGCAGCGCACGCACTGGGTCGAGGTCTACATGTTCGGGTGGAGCGGGTCGATCATCCAGGATCCGACCTGGGGCGGCGTGGGGCAGTGGTCGTTCCGTGCCTTCACGCAGGCCCAGTTCGTCCTCAACATCGTCTATCCGTGGCAGTACGTCTACCCGTGGCTCGACATGACCGTCACGGCGGCCGGCGGGCTCTCGGGGAGCGGCGGAGGAACCTAGGCGATGGGCTGGTCGCGCCGCGAGCCGACGCCCGCCGTGTCGGGACCGCTGACGCCGACCGTCACGCTGTTCGCGACGATCGTGCTCGTGGTCCTGGCCGCGGTCGTCCCGCTCAGCGGGTTCCTGGGCGGGCCACTGTTGGTCCTGCTCGGTGTCCGCGCACGACGCGAAGCCAAGTCGGTCGGGGGCTCGACGATCCCGTCCGAGCTCGCGCTTCTCGCGGGCCTGCTGATGATCGCCTCCGCCCTGTTGATCGCCGGCCTCTTGGGCTGGCTCCTGGCCGCGACCGGGCGCGGACCCGTGCTCAGCCCTGGGCCCGCGGCCGTTCCATAGCCGTCGCGCGACCATTCTGGACCGGCCCTGCCTGCGTTGCGCCAGGCAGGGCCGGCGCTTCGCCGCTCAAGCCGGAGGCTCCGCAGGCCAGCAGGCACGGCTGGCCACGTCCAGATCCCGCCTGCGCCGCCGGGCCAGACGCTCTCGCCGATCGTGCCGTTCGTGAAGGTCGAGCACGCGTTCGCCCAGCTCGGGCGCCGGCGACGCCTGTCACGCTGCTTTGAGCAGACCAAGGCGAGCTGGGGTCCTGGCCGGGCCGGCTGGCAGTCCGAGCAACCTTTCAGGTGCGACGTCGGCCCGCACGACGGCAGATGCATAGTCGATGACGCTCCCCTGCTTTGCGAGATCCGCGGCTTGATGGATCAGGCTTACCGCGACCACGCAGAGTCGGGTGCTCGTCAAGTCGGGCCTTGTCGCGTTCACCGTCGCAATCCGATCTCTCCGCTTCGCCCAAAGGCTGCGCACGAGGTCGTTCAGGCCCGCGGCATCGACGTCTACCCGCACGTCCTCCTCGTCTTGCGCCCACACCGATGCTGCCAACACTGCCAGACCGGCGAAATCGTCAGGCCTCGCTCGCGTGGTGGTCCTTCGGGATCCTGGCACTCAGCCCGGAGTTGGGGCCGGGCGGCAGTCCAAGGGCGGTGTCCAAGCCGATGTTCGCACGCAGGTCGGCAAGGAGCGAAGCAGGGTCCAATCTCATGCCCACCATGCAACGGATTCGGGTCTCGGGTCCTCAACTGCCTTCGCTCGGTAGACCTCGACATACGGCAGACCTTCGGCTGTGGCCCTCAGGCATAGTCCTCTGAGGTAGAACCGGTTGAACTCGCTTTCAGCGAACGTCTGCGCGGCATTCGTGGGAACGCGCTTTCGAAAGGTCTTTGGCCCCCGCCGGCCCACTTCGTGTTCGGCGAACGCGCCTGCAGCCCACAGCGAGGCGGCGAGGCTGTCGTCGTTCCCATTCCTCACGGCCTCGCGAAGCAGATCCGGGCATTGGGCGACCCCGCCGGGGGTGAACCGGGTGCTCGTGTAGAGGCGGTCGCCTGTGATATCGACCTCTACCTCCGCCAGCATCAAGTCTCGCGTGCGGGTGTCGAGATTCTCCAGAGCAAGTCCCATGTGACTGACCTCTGCCTTCCTGTCGACTTCCGTCGATAACGTACGCGAGCCTGCGAAGCCCACGCGCCTGGCCTAGCAGCATGGGCGCAGCCCTCTCTGCCAGAATCGGGTGAGACGCCCAGCCTCCAGCAATGGCTGACAGGAGCGAGGGCGGGGAAAGGATCACCCGCGATGCTCCACCCCTTGGCACCCGGAGGCAGGCTGGGCGATGCTGTCAGACTTCTTCACGATCCTCCAGTCCGGGCTGGGAACGACGGGGGTGGCTTCCAACACCACAACCGTCGCCCGCCGGGGAGATCGCGATGGCGGTTCGGTGACCGCCGACCTGGAGACCAGCTGTCCGTCAGCGTGGAGGTCGCTGTCCGCCTACGGGCAAGATAGGCATGCCCGCTGTCACCCAGTTGCATTGCAGCGCTGAGGTCCCCTATGGAACCAACGAGATACGGATCCGCACATTGCTGCCGGAGTTGTCGAAGTACCTGCTCTGCTTGTCAACCGTGATCAGTGTGATGCGATCCCCCTTCTCGAGTCGCCCAATCAGAGACTGCCCGGCCGCGGCGGCCTCGGCGTCTGTCTGCCCGAGGAAGTACTGGCCGCCCCACCCGATCACGAGCCACGCGTCCTTCACGACCAACGTCTCACCGTCCCAGATGGGGCGGCCCTTGAAGATCGCGACCGATGCCAACCACGTTGGCTGACCGGCAGGCGATTGCCCCTGCGGGTACACGGAGTAAGCGCCCGAGACATAGTCGAACTGCCAGATGCCGGTTGTCGGCGCCACCCATGCGACCCCGCGGTTCGAGTTTCGAGGGATCGTCAGGAGAGTAGCCGGCGTCGTGGGGGCCGGCGTCGTGGGGGCCGGCGTCGTGGGGGCCGGCGTCGTGGGGGCAGAGGACGGCGCGCCCTGACTCACGGTGTAGACCGGCATTGACGGAGCGCCACTGCAGGCTGCGATAGAGAGCGCCGTGACTGCCCCAGCGACTAGTGCGGAGCCGCGGCCGCGCCACCACCCCCTCCGCGACGACCTTGTCACTCTTGTCCTTCCTCCCAGCAGGTAACGGCTTAACAGGGTTTCCAGGCCAGAAACAGCATCACGTGCTCGGTCAGATCACCTTCGCCGCGAGCCGTCGTCATCGGAACCATGCGACGGAGCCAGACACCTCCCCGGCCACGAGCGAGGAAAGAAGGAGGCCCAAGAACGTTGCCGCCACAGCAACGCAGACGACCTCGAGCACGAGTTCCTGACGCAGGTCCGGCACGAACAACCCGGTGGTTGGCAGCGCCGCGAGGTCGCTCGTCCGGGTCGGAGGCAGTGTCTGCGCCTGAAGGCCGATGGTGGCAAGCACTCCTGCATTGACGGCCGCAACGCACCCCAGGAATGCGGCCTTCGAGAGCAGGTACGCGGACACCGACAGATGCCTGCGCCGATGCTCGAAGACGTGTCGCTCCTGCACGATGGACCGGATGGAGAACGCCAGTCCGACCGTCAGCGCCGCCACGAGGAGGACCCAGACGAGAATGGTTCCCTCGAATGCATGAGCACTGTTGAGGACGGGGCTCGGGAACAGACCGAACCCGATGAACGAACCGATCACGGGTCCGCTCAAGCCGTATAGCGCCCACATCCCGCGGTCGTGCGCGAGGAGTCGAAGCTCCTGCGCTCGATCGCCCGAGGCAGGCTTTCCCTCGACGGGTCGGCCGGGTGATCAGGCAGCTGGATCGGGCGGTTCATCGCCCGATCCGTGATAGGACGGACGCTCTATTCATCGAGGGCCGCGCGAGGCAGGATGTCAGGGCCGGCGCGGGGTATCAGACCGGTGTCGGGCCGGCGCGGGGTATCAGACCGGTGTCGGGCCGGCGCGGGGTATCAGACCGGCGCGGTCGCCAGCTCCAGGTCCAGCAGCATCCGGTGCCCGGCCTCCCAATCGCCCGGGCGGGCCGTCTCGAGCCGGTGCGCCTCGTGCATGAGCCACTCGCTGAACCGGGGGTTCGTCTCGCGGAGCGGCCGCGCGCCCTGGTATCGCCCCCGCAGGTCGGCGACGAACGCGCTGTACAGAGCCATCGGCGACAGGCTCGCGATCCGCGCCTCGGCCCCCGGCGTGAAGTCGATCGGCACCAGGAGCCGCGCGAAGAACGCCGCGACCTCCGGGGCGACCGGGTCGACGTCCTGGCTGTGACCGCTCCAGCGCAGGATGGGCGCCGGCGAGTCGAGGACGACGATCGTCGTCCGGGGATCGACCTGCGCGGCCCGCAGGACGCCACCGAACGTCAGGAACGCGTTCTGGATCTCGAGGCGGTCGACCACGTGGACGTGCCCCCACGCCACGGCCGTCTGCTCCGGAAGCACGCGCGACCGGTGGAACTCCACCATCTGGCCCTTCCCGGCGGAGGTGACGTACCACGTCATCCGGTCCGGATCGAAGTGGGACAGCGTGGGGCTGTCGCGGAGCGCCACGACGAGATGCGACCCGGCCGGCGCAGTCGCCTCCCCCAGCCGCTCGTCGTGGACGAGCACGAACCCGAGCCGTGTGACGAGGTTCGCGGCGCGGTCGAGGGGCAGCAGCCGGAGTTCCGGGCTCGACATCGGTTCCATGGGATCCCCTGGGGTGGAGCGCCGCTCGGACGCCCCGTCGTCGGACGCCCTGCCACGATACTGCCGCCGGGCGCGACCTGCTACACTCCCATGCGCCCTGACGGGGCCCGGGCCTTCGGCCCGTTCTCGGTGGGGATGTAGCTCAGCTGGAAGAGCACCGCGTTCGCATCGCGGGGGTCAGGGGTTCGAGTCCCCTCATCTCCACCACTCCCTCCTTTGGAACTCGCGGGCGCCCTCCCGGTGTCGGCCCGGATGAGATCGCGGCGGTCATCCTCGAGGGGCTGGAGAGCCTGCCCGCCACGGTCGCGATGCAGAGCGACTGCGCCGCGCCGATTCACACCTCCTTCAGCCCGGCCAGCCAGACCGTCACGTCGGGTGCGGACGCCGTCTTCACCGAGACCATCTCGGTCGACTCGAGCGCTCCGGGTGGCACCTACCAGTGCAAGGACTGGGCCACCCTGGTCGGCCAATGGCAAACCAACTTCCACAACGTCAACAACAACAGCCTCGACGGCGGCATGTTCCACTCCACGGCCATCACCAGCCTGCAGTTCGCGATGACATGCGGGCCCGCGCCGTCACCGCCACCGGCCAACGCGAACTGGTCCAACTTCACGGCCACCGGCCGCTTCAATGGCGTGGATGGCTGGAGCGTCGACGTGCGGGCGGCCGACTACGGCGAGCCCGGCAAGGACAACGACAGCATCTGCATCCTCCTGTACGACCCGAGCGCCACGTTGAAATACGACTCATATTCCGGCGGCACGCCCGCCGACGACTTCCCGGCGAACGACGTGTGCTCCAAGGCCGACAGCGTCCGGCACCAGCTCGATGCCGGCAACCTCCAGATCCATTCGGGCGTGAAGAGCCCCTGACCGCTCGACCCATCCTCTGAACTCGACCGCCGCCCCGCAAGCTTGCGGGGCGGCGGTCGGAATCTGTGCGGCTCACTGATCGTGAAGCTATCGTCGCAGGAGACCATACGGCCAGGGCGCACACCGCGGGCTCATCGCCCTGCGCTTGACCGGTCGAGCAGGGAGGTCGGATCCGCGACCCTCTACGCCTCCCGTCCCCGGTAGTACCTCCGCCAGATCACGCGATGGACCGGCACCCAGCGCGGGATGTCGCGCAGCACCGGGATGAACGGCACCAGGGCCAGCAGGGCCGTCAGCACGATCATCAGGATGACCACCACCAGGTCCGCGTTGGGAGCGGTGGAGAACGGCGGGATCTGGTACCAGAACGTGTACAGCCACAGCCACGTCTGGCCCGGATAGCTGCCGGTCTCGTTCATCATCCCCCACTGGTCGCCCGTGAGGTGCGCGGCCGCCGCCAGGTTCGACAGGTAGGACCCGTCGCCCATGAACAGCAGCGGGCGGGTGAAATCGGTCTGGAAGAAGTGGCCGCTGCTGAGCAGCAGGCCGTCGAGACCGCCCGTTCTGGCCACGCCGAGCAGGCTGCCCATGAGCGTCGGCAACGGCCCGTAATCGCCGGCGACGACGACCACCTGCCCGCCGGAGGCGGACGCGTTGGCGAGCGCCCTGGTGTACGCGTCGAGCCACGCCCCCTGCTGGGTCGAGCTCGCCTGCTGGTACGTCTGCAGGGCCGCCGAGAGCGACGGGTCACCGGTCGCGGCGAGCGACAGCGGCTTGAGGACGAAGTCCTGCGCCGGGTCGATCGGGGTGCTGACGCCCGCCCAGACCGCCGGCTGGATGGGTCCGATCGCCTGCGCCGCGCCTGCCGTGTCGTTGTACGGCTGGCCGTAGACGGCGGTCTCGCTCTGCCCGGACAGCTCGGAGACGGCCGTCGTCACGAAGTCGACCGGGTCGCTCTGCGCCCAGCTCTGGATCGTGACCGGCGGGTCGTCGGGTGACGAGAATGCGGCGGCCGCGACGACGACCAGAACGGCCGTGACGACCAGGGCGATCACGAGCTCCTTGACCAGGTCGTACCGCACCATCCGGATGCCCGCGTAGTAGCGCTCCTGGGACGACGCCATGTCGCTCACTTCGCCGCCTCCCCGCTCTCCCGCGCGGAGCCGGCGGGATCGATGGGCTTGACCACGCCCCGCATGCGGACCTGCACGACGTGGAGGGCGACCAGCGTGGTGACCAGGATCGGGAAGATCATCACGTGCAGCCCGTACATCTGGCCGAAGTTCAGCACGTTGAAGAAGGCTCCGATGCCGGCCGCGTTCGTCGCGTCCTTTGCGTTCACCGCGATCCACTGGGCATCGAAGTTCTGCTGCGAGAGATAGCCGGTGAAGGCGGTGACGACGCTGACGGCGAAGATCACCACGCCGATCATCCACGTCGGCGCCCGGCCGTCGCGCCAGCCGGCCATGAAGTACTGGCCCCACAGGTGCAGCACCATGAAGACGAAGAAGACCTGCACCGCCCAGAAGTGCAGGCTGTTCACGAAACGTCCGACGCCAGAGATGTGCCACCACTGGGGCCCGAAGAAGGCGAGCACGACGCCGGAGGCCACGATCCACACGAGGCCGGCGATGGCGACGACCCCGAACACGTAGACCCAGGACCCGACGTAATAGGGCAGCCGGTGAGGAAGCAGGGAGTCGAGCGGCAGCCGGTGCTCCAGCCAGCGCCGGATCGCCAGCGTCCAGTTCCCGGTCTCGTCGTCGCGCGTGGGGCTGCGGTCAGTCATCCCGGCCACCCGATCGCCCCTGCCCGGACTCGTCGTGCGGGAACGGCGCGACGAGCGCCAGCAGGAACACCACGATCATCCCGACGATCATCAGGACGTTCGGCACCGAGATCAGAACGAAGTTCCACGACAGGTACTGCGCGGGCGCGTCCAACCAGGCTCCTCCTTCCCTTCGTCCGGCTCATGCCCTGGCGGGGTCCTTCTCGCCCCGCCGACCGGTCCATGAGGCTCCTGCACCACGTTGCATCGGGTGGGTGACTTGGCCAAGGCAATGCTCTGAGGACAAACGGCACAACAACAGGGTCCGATTGCCCCCACTCTAGCAGGCCAAATGGCCGCGCTTACAGCGTCTCTCGGAGCTGCCCCCTGGCGCCCCGGCCGATCGCCGATCGGCTCCTGGCTGCGCCAGCGAACCGGGGCCATGGTTGCCGGGACAGGTCCAGCGGCCTGACGCGCCGCGCGCCCGCGGGTCAGGGCCTCAGCGCGGCCTCCTCCGGCTCCGGCGGCGCGGTCGACGCCACCCCGTCGGGCAGGTCGACATCGTCCGCGTACAGGAGCAGGCTGACGGCGAACTCCGACCCGCCCTCCGGGCGCCGCCGGGCGGCGATGCTCCCGCTCATCGCCTCCACCAGCCGCCGGCAGACGTACAGGCCGATGCCGCTCCCGCTGACCGACCGTGCGGTCGATCCCGAGCGGTAGAAGAGGTCGAAGAGGCGATCCGCCTCCTCTTCGACGATGCCGGGTCCGTCGTCCAGCACGCGGACGACCACGCCATCGCCTTCGGCCGCCGCCCGGACCTGCACACGCCCGTCCGGCGAGTTGTACTTCGCGGCGTTGGACAGGAGATTCCCGAGGACCTGCTCCAGGTAGCGCTCCTCGCCGCGCACCAGCGGCAGGGGGCCATCCACGATCAGATCGACCGGCACGTCCGGCCAGCGCTCGATCTCCGCGGCGACCACGTGCCCGAGCACCGGTTCCAGGCGCACGGGCTCGTCAGCCGCCGCGATCGCCCCGTGCTCAGCCCGCACCAGGATCACCAGATCCTCGACGAGTCGGGCGAGCCGCTCCGCCCCCGATTCGATGCCATCGACCATCTCGCGCTCGTCCCCGGCAAGATGACGCGCCGACCGGCGGAGCAGCCTGGCCGATCCGACGATCAGCGTGATCGGCGTGCGGAGCTCGTGCGACACGATGTCGATGAAGGCGTCGCGGAGCTGCTTCGCCTGGCGCTCCTGCTCGAGCAGCACCGCGAGGCGTTCCTCGCGCTCGGCGAGCGTGCGGTTGAGCCGCTCACGGGCCGCCGCGGCCACGGCCTCGCGCTCGCGCGCGTCGTGGAGGCTCGCGACCACGAGGACCGCGGCCATGCCGACGACGAGGTACAGGAGCAGCGCCGCCCAGTGCCGCGGGGCGGCGAGCGCCAGGTTGCCATCCTGCAGGGAGAACAGGTAAGTGTCCACGATCGCCGAGGTGACCGTGGCGGACACTCCGGCGATGCGATCCCCGTACCACGTCCCGAGCCCCACGCCGAGCACCAGCGGCAGGAGCCCGACGTCTCCCCCGGCCACGACGTTCACCGGCACCTTGGCGACCGCGGCGACCAGGCCGAGCGCGGCGCCGAACAGCAGCCCCGAGACACCCCCGGTGGGCCACCGATCACGCTGCGACGCGGCCACGGTCGGCCGCCTCCGGTCGAAGGTCACCGATCATCCCCCTCGCATGCGCCAGGGCCGGTCCTTGAGGCACGCAACACTAGCGCGGGTGGCCAGAGCGCGCTGCCGAGGCCCGACGGCGCCGGCGCTCGCCGGACCAGGGGCAACAGGGGCATGATTGGCACCGTGGCACAGCCGACGACCCGGGGCCCTCGACTGACGGTCGCGCTGACATTCGACCACGACGCGATCTCGTCGGAAGTCGAACGCGGCGGCGGCCCCGTGCTGCTCTCGCGCGGCGAGTTCGGGCCGCGTGTCGGCGTGCCGAGGATCCTCGACCTCCTCCGAAGGCAGCGCATCGCCGCCACCTTCTTCGTGCCGGGCCATACCGTGACGACCTTCCCCGACAGTGTCGCCGCGATCGCGGACGCCGGCCACGAGGTCGGCT
Source organism: Chloroflexota bacterium (assembly GCA_021786265.1). The sequence goes on along the minus strand of JAJYNP010000142.1, from coordinate 78,272 downwards.
GCCACGGCTGGGCGCATGAGGACCTGGCGAAACTCGACCGGGCGGCCGTGCGCGACGTCATGCTGCGCAGCACGGAGGCGGTGGCCGCGGCATCGGGCCACCGCCCGCGCGGCTTCCGCGCCCCGTACTGGTCGCTCTCCGAGGACGTGCTGGAGCTTGTCGAGGAGCTGGGCTTCACTTACGACTCGTCGCTGATGGCCGACGACGTCCACCTGTACCGGGTCCGGCGCGGCGACGTCCACGACGTGCGCGGTTCCCGGCTGGGGGAACCCGGACGGGTCGTGGAGGTCCCGATCAGCTGGTCGCTGGACGACTGGCCCCACTTCGAACCGGGCCGGCAGGGCGTGGGGCCCCTGTCGGCACCCTCGAAGGTGGAGGAGATCTGGACGGCCGAACTGCGGTACGCGCACCAGCACGAGCCTGGCGGCGTCCTCACCCTGACGATGCACCCGGAGGCGATCGGACGCGGGCACCGGATCGCCATGCTGGAGCGCTTCATCGAGACGGCGAGATCGCTCGACGGGGTGGCGTTCGACAGGCTCGACCGCGTGGTGGAGCGGTGGCAGGCCGCGAACCCGCTGCCGGGGCCGGCCGGCCTGGCACGGCGGCCGCTATGATGCGGATGATGGATCTGTCCAGGCTCTCGAGAGAGCTCCCTGGACCGCCCGGCGCGCGTGCGGCCCACGGACGTCCCGGCACGCATCGGGCCCGTGCCACCACGCTGCTCCGCTCCGTGCGGCATCAGTTCGGGTCGCTCGCCCTGGCTCCCGTCTACCGCATGTACGCCTACCGGCTCCGCGGCCAGGTGATGTCCCGGCCACGACCGAGCCACGTGGCGATCATCATGGACGGCAACCGCCGCTGGGCCCAGCGGGAGGGGCTGGCGGATCCTGCCGCGGGGCACCGCCGCGGGGCAGACAAGATCCTCGAGGTCCTGGCCTGGTGCCGCGCGCTCGGCATCAGCGAGGTCACCCTCTGGGCGCTGTCGATCGAGAACATGGAGCGGTCGCCAGAGGAGCTGGCGGCGCTGCTCGACGTCGTGACCGAGCGGCTCGCCGGGCTGGCCAGACGGGGCAGGAGCCGGCCCGCGCCGATGCGCGTCCGCGTCATCGGGCGGCGCGACGCCCTCCCCGATCGCGTGCGGGCGGCCATCGAAGCCGCGGAGGCGGCGACGGCCACGAGCCAGGGACCGCTCGCGACGTTCGCCGTGGCGTACAGCGGACACGACGAGCTCGTCGACGCGTGCCGCGAGGCGGTGCGCGACCTGATCGGCCAGGGTGTGCCGGCAGACGAGCTGCCCGGACGGATCGACGCCGAGCAGCTCTCGCGGCACCTTTACACGACGGGACGGCCGGACCCCGACCTGATCATCCGGACCAGCGGCGAGGTCCGGCTCTCGGGCTTCCTGCCCTGGCAGAGCGCCCACAGCGAGTTCTACTTCTGCGACGCCTACTGGCCGGCGTTCCGCGAGATCGACTTCCTGCGTGCCCTGCGGACGTTCCAGCAGCGCGCGCGGCGCTACGGCCGGTGAGATGAGCGACGGCCTGCCCATCACACCTCTGCCGACCGAGCCGTTCGTCTACGACTATCCCGGCGCCCACGATGCGGTGACCTACGAGCTGGAGAACCGGATCGCCGATCCCGATGCGCGGATCGAGGCGTTCATGGACCGGCTGGTCAGCATGGACGGACTGGTGGTGGCCGACGTGGGCGCGGGCGGCGGCTACCACGCGGTGCGCTACGCGCAGCGCGCCGCGCATGTGTTCGCGGTGGAGCCGGCGCCCCGGATGCTGACCCAGCTGCACCGCAGGATCGCGGCCGAGCCGGAGGTCGTGGGCGCGCGCATCAGTGTCCTGGCGGCGGGGGCCGAGGCGATCCCGCTCCGCGACGCATCGGTGGACCTGCTGCACTCGCGCCTGGCGTATTTCTTCGGCCCGGAGAGCGGGCGGGTGCGGAGTTGCGAACCCGGTATCGCGGAGGCGCTGCGCGTGGTCCGGCCCGGCGGGCAGATCGTGATCGTCGACAACGACCTTCGGGAAGGCGACTTTTCCGCGTTCCTGCGGGAGTTCGGCTACGCGGCCGACGAGCCCGGGCTGGCGGACCGCCTGGACGACTTCTGGACCGCGCAGGGGTTCATGGGAACCACCGTGATGAGCGAGTGGCGGGCACCGTCCCGCAAGGCGCTGGCTCGCGTGCTGGCCATGGAGTTCGGCGAGCGATCCGCCGAGGCGATCCTCGCGAGGGTCGACGGCTCGCGGTTCCGGTACGCGTACCGGTTGTACCACCGTCAGCGGTAGGGGCCCGCGGACCCGCGGGGGTCCGGCGCTGCTCGAGCCCGGCGTTACTCCAGCGACCAGTGCAGCTCCCGGGCGTGCTCGCGCAGCCAGCGGCGCGCGCGGTCCGCCTCCGGCACCACCGAGCGGACGAGCTCCCAGAACCGGGGCGGGTGGCCGAAGACGGCCAGGTGCGCCAGCTCGTGCACCACGACGTAGTCGAGGACCGCGGGCGGCGCCAGCACCAGGCGCCAGGAGAACGAGAGCCGGCCGGTCCGCGACGCGCTGCCCCACCGGCTGCGCTGGTCGCGGATCCAGACCGCGGCCGGGGCGACGCCGAGCTGCGACGCCCGGGCGGCCACTCGTCGCTCCACGGCGGCGCGTGCCTCCCGGCGGAGCCAGGTCTCGAGGACTCGGGCCAGCGGCCGTTCGTCGGCCGGGGCCAGCCGGACGCGGATCGTCGGCACGACCGAATCGTCGTGCTCGACCGTGGCTCTGCGTCCGCCCTGCCCGGTGCGCACCTCGAGCCGATGGGGCTGGCCCGAGTAGTCGAGTGTCCCACCGTCGCCGAGCGGCCCTCGCGACTCGTGGCGCGCGCGCTCGGCCGCGTACCGCTCGCGATGGCGCTCGATCCAGTCTCGGCGTGATGCCACGAACTCGTCGGCGACGCGGACCGGGGCACGGATCGGGAGCGTGACGAGCGGGTTGCCGTCGCCGTCCAGGACCAGCCTCAACCGGCGGGCGCGGGGCGATCGCCGGAGCAGGTACGCGACGCCGGACGCCTCACGTGCCACCGCGGCGGGAGCGCGCGCGACGGCGTGGCCGTCGATGGCGCGAAGCGGCGCGCCTGCCGCGGGATCGGACATCGCGCGGAGTATCGCACCCGCCGGGTCCCCGCCGCGCAACGTCCGCATCGAACTCTTAACCGGGTCGCAGCCCGGCGCGTGTCGGGTCTTCAGGGAACCTTCAGCGGCGCAGTCGAGGCTGAGGGGACGACACCTCCGGTTCGCCGGCCGGCGCTACCGCCCGGGCGGCGACATCGCGAACGCAGTAGTGGAGGTTCCGACCATGACTGCATCCGGCTCTCCCGCGGTCCCCGCGGCACCGTCACGAACGACCACCGGTGCGTCCTCCCGAACGCACGACCGGCCGCCCCGATCCCTGGCTCCCGGGCACCCGTCGGACCTCATCCGGCTGTGCGCCCTCCTCGTGGTCGGGGATGCAGGTCCGATCGGCGGGCTCGACGCGCTGAACATGCTTGCGCCGTACGCACGTCGGCTGGGAGAGATCCCGCCAACGTTCCCGTTGCTCCACCAGCTCGAGGAGGACGGCTACCTCGCCGCGTCGACGGGGCTGCCGCGGCGCTACGCGATCACGGCCGCCGGCCGGCGCGAGGCCAGCCGGCTCGCCGCCGGGTCGGGACCACTGCTCGCGGAACGGCTCGTGCCGAAGGAATGGCTGCTGCCCCGGGCGGCCTCTCGCGCGTAGCGCACCACGGCCAGTCGGTCGGCGTACCCGCGCCGGACCTCGTTGAGACGGCTCCGAAGTCGGCCACGAGCGCCTCCAGCTCGTGCACTTCGGCCGGGTCCGCCGAGGTGTCGGCGGCAACCACGCGCGCCAGGATGCAGGCGAACCCGGCCAGGCGGGCGGCCTGCTCGGGTGGCAGCGACTCGAGCTGGGCGACGATCCGCCGGACCGCCTCGGTGTCCTCGTCCGCCGGCCCCTCCGGGCGTGGCGCGAGCGCTGGGTGCAGGAATCGCCCGAAGAGCATGAGACGTGGCCACCGTGTCGCGGCAGGCGCTGACGAGGCCGGCCGACGAAGCCGGCGCCAGGGCGGCCAGGTCGACCGGGGCCGGCCGCTGTGGTGGATCGCGGCATGGGCCGGAACTCCGGTCGCGATCACTGGATCGATACGATCACGGGAGCGGCACACCGAACCGGCCGAGGAAGGTCCGCGCCTCCTGGGTGTCCACCCGGTAGTCCACGTTGGTCGCCACGCAGACGCTGTCGCCGGTGATCGTGATGCCGCCGACGACGCTCGTGTCGCCGATGAAGTTGGGCCCGCCGGAGTCGCCGAAGCACGTCCCGCCGTTGCCCGTCGCCGCGTTCTGCGAGAGGCGCAGCCATGCCGCGTTGAGCGCGTTGAACCCGGACGTGGCCGCCCAGCGGTAGCCATCGAAACCGAACTGCGGTGCACCCCCGCCGCGCTCGTGGACGCGCTCCCGGTCGCCGTAGCCCACGGCGGTGAAGGTCTGCCCGTTGAGCGTGCCCGCCTTCTTCATCGCGTCGAACACGCCGAGCTTCGGCAGGCTCGCCGGGGCAATCCCCACCGCCGGCTCGTCGAGCACGATCACGGCGATGTCGTGGGGGTCGGACGCGGGGCCCGGATAGGCGGGATCCTGGTGCATCACGCCGTGGAGGTAGGGCCCCTGCGCGCTGTCGGTATCGAAGGTGACCCACACGTCGCTGATGTGCAGATGGTTCACCAGGTAGTCCGTGCAGTGGGCCGCGGTCAGGAAGACCGTCGGGGCCACCAGCGTGCCACTGCACAGCTCCTGCAGGGTGGTCGGCGTCGTGGGGTCCCAGTAGGCCATCATCGCCCCCACCGCCGGATGGTTGACGCCATCGCGCTGACCCCAGGTGATCGCGGCGGCGCGTGGCGCCAGGAACTGCGCTGCCACGAGCGCGACCAGCATGAGTCCAAGCCTCTTCACTTCTGGCCTCCCTTCGGCCACCGGCCCGCAGCGCGGCTGCGGGCAGCCCGGGCCTCCTCCGGGCCAGCATGCGGCCGTCGTTCCCTGTCTCGCGGTATGGCAGCGCGACTGGCTGTCGTCAAGATGCAGAAGGCAGTGGCGCTGCGCGGTGACACCAGGCACCCGGACGCTCCACGCGGACGCGGCTGCGACACCGGGCGGCAGGGCGATCATCGGCCCGGGGAGAGCCCGGCCGGACCGGGGGCCGTGCTCGCCGGATCCCAGCGGGCCATGGGTTTGCCCCGCCGATCGCCAACCTCCCCGTGCTACACTGTCGCGGCTCTGATGGGGCTATAGCTCAGCTGGGAGAGCGCCTGCATGGCATGCAGGAGGTCCAGGGTTCGAATCCCTGTAGCTCCACCACCTTCATCGAGTGCCGACCAACGACCCCTCGCCGGAGCGGCGAGGGGTTCGAACTAGGAGGGGTCCCGCAGTGGCGCCGCGTGCCGGCGGTCGCGACGGGACCGGAGCGGTTCGAACCGACAGGGCCGCGACGCGTCCCGCGGCCACACGAGGGCAGGAAGCTGGGATCGCGATGGTGACCGACCGGACCCACATCGACCGCTACGACCCGGCGGCCATCGAGCCCCGCTGGCAGGAGCGGTGGGCCGAGCTCGGGCTCCACCACACGGACCTGCACGACACCACCAGGCCCTCCTACTACCTGCTCACGATGTACCCCTACCCCTCGGGCGACCTGCACATCGGGCACTGGTACATCAAGACGCCGACCGACGCGATCGCGCGCTACCGGCGCATGAACGGGCTCAACGTCTTCTTCCCGATCGGGTTCGACGCGTTCGGCCTGCCGGCCGAGAACGCCGCGATCAAGCACGGCATCCACCCGGCCGACTGGACCATGCGCAACATCGAGAACATGCGCCGGCAGCTGCGCTCGATGGGCGCTACCTTCGACTGGGCGGCCCAGGTCGTCACCTGCGAGCCCGAGTACTACCGCTGGAACCAGTGGATCTTCCTGAAGTTCCTGGAGGCGGGACTCGCCTACCGCGCGATGGCGCCGGTGGACTGGTGCCCCAGGGACCAGGTCGTGCTGGCGCGCGAGCAGGTCGAGGGCACGGATCGCCACTGCTGGCGCTGCGGGACGCCGGTGATCAAGCGCGACCTGGAGCAGTGGTTCTTCCGCATCACGAAGTACGCCGACGAGCTGCTTCGCTTCGACGGGATCGACTGGCCCGAACCGGTGCGCGTCATGCAGACCAACTGGATCGGCCGGTCGGAGGGGGCGGAGGTCGCCTTCACGGTCGCCCCCGACCAGTACCAGCCGGGCGGCGACGAGCTGCGCGTGTTCACGACCCGACCGGATACGCTCTTCGGTGCCACCTTCATGGTGCTCGCGCCCGAGCACCCGCTGGTGGCGAAGCTCACGCACCCGGGGCAGCGCGAGCAGGTCGAGCGCTACCAGTACGAGGCGCGCCGCAAGTCCGAGATCGATCGCCTCTCCACCGACCGCGAGAAGACCGGCGTGCCGCTGGGTGCCGACGCGGTCAACCCTGTCAACGGCGAGCGGATCCCGATCTGGATCGCAGACTACGTCCTCCTGGGCTACGGGACCGGCGCGATCATGGCCGTCCCGGCGCACGACGAGCGCGACTACGCCTTCGCCGTCAGGTTCGACCTGCCGATCCGCCAGGTGATCGCTCCCGCCGACCCGCGCGAAGCGGCGCGGGTGGCGGAGCTGGTTGCCGCCGGGGGCGACGGTGGGGCCGCGTTCGTCGCGCACTCCGAGGACGAGGTGATGGTCAACAGCGGGCCGTACACGGATCGCTCGGCGAAGGACGGGTTCGCCGCGATCGTCGCCGACCTGCGGGCGCGCGGCCAGGGCGAGGCCGCCGTCACGTACCGCATCCGCGACTGGCTGATCAGCCGCCAGCGCTACTGGGGTACGCCGATCCCGGTCGTGTACTGCGAGCGCGACGGGATCGTCGGGGTGCCGGAGGACCAGCTGCCGGTGCTGCTGCCCCACGACGTCGACTTCAAGGTCACCGGCGAGAGCCCACTGAAGGCACATGAGGGCTTCCTGCGCACCACGTGCCCGCGCTGCGGTGGCCCCGCCACGCGCGAGACGGACACCATGGACACGTTCGTGGACAGCTCCTGGTACTGGTGGCGCTACCTGTCGCCGCACAAGGACGACGGGCCCATCGACGCCGCGCTCGAGGACGAGTGGTGCCCGGTCGACCAGTACACCGGCGGCGCCGAGCATGCGGTCATGCACCTCCTGTACAGCCGCTTCTTCGCCAAGGCGCTCGCCGACCTCGGCCTGGTGCACGAGCGCGAGCCGTTCCGGCGACTCTTCAACCAGGGGCAGATCCTGGGCGCCGACGGCGAGCGGATGAGCAAGAGCCGCGGCAACGTCCAGGACCCCGACGAGCTGGTGCAGCGCTACGGCGCCGACACCGTCCGCCTGTTTCTGATGTTCATGGGCCCCTGGGACCAGGGCGGCCCCTGGAGTTCGACCGGGATCGGCGGCATCAGCCGGTTCCTGAACCGGGTCTGGACGGCGGTCCTCGACCCGGCGGGCGTGGAGGCGGGCGACCCCGATGCGGGGCGGCTGCCGCCCGGCGAAACGGCGGGGGCTGCCGAGCGCGCGCTGCTGACGGCCGCGCACCGCACGCTGAAGGTGGTGACGGCCGAGTTCGATAGCTACCGCTTCAACACGATGGTGGCGCACCTGATGGAGCTGACCAACGTGCTCATGCGCTACCGGGGGACCGAGGTGGCGGGCGGCCCGGCGTGGGACGAGGCGGTCGACCTGCTGCTGCACATGCTCGCGCCCTCCGCCCCGCACGTCACCGAGGAGCTCTGGTCGCGTCGGCTCGAGGCCCGCGGCCAGGCCTGGCGCTCGGTCCACGCCGAGCCGTGGCCGGCCTGGAACGAGGCACTGGTCGCCGAGGACACCATCGAGCTGCCCGTGCAGGTGAACGGCAAGCTGCGCGACCGCGTGCAGGTGGCGGCCAGCCTGTCGCCGGCCGAAGTCGAGTCGGTCGTGCTCCAGCGCGAGAAGATCCGCGCGATCCTGGGCGGCCGCGCTCCGGATCGCGTGATCCACGTCCCGGGCCGGCTGGTCAACATCGTCGTCCGGTAGGAAATGTCTCCCGACCCCGTGTTCTACGTGCGCACCCGGGAGCCCGCCTGAGCGTCGGTCTCACGTCGCCGAGCTTGACGCCTCCTCCGCCTGGGGTGATGATGGATCCGTCATCAGGAGGCCGACGACATGACGATGGCGGGCAGGATGCTGCGGCACGCGCGGCGGTCGAAGGGATGGACGCAGCGCGAGCTGGCGCAGGCAGCAGGTGTCCCCCAGGAGACGATCGCGCGGATCGAGCGCGGGCGGATCGACCCCCGCGTCGGAACGCTGGACCGGCTGCTGGAGGCGTGCAGCTGGGGGCTCGAGCTCGAGCCACGCCTCGGCATCGGCATCGACCGCACCGTGATCCGCCGGCTCATCGCGATGCCGGACGAGGAGCGGCTCCAGCTGGCGCTTGCGTCCGATCAACGGTACGAGGAGTTCCGACGGGCCTTCCGGAAGGTCGCCCAATGAGCAAAGCGTCCGTGTTCCAGCCCGGCCGGATCCTCGAGGTGCTCGTACGCCATGACATTCGGTTCGTCGTCATCGGCGGGATCGCGGCGCAGGCCCACGGCTCGACGTCGGCGACGCGCGACCTCGACGTCTGCTACTCGTGCGACCCGAACAACCTGTGTGCGATCGTGGAGGCCCTCGCCGACCTGCAGGCGATCCGCCGGGATCTCCCCTCGGGAGTCACGGTGCCACCAGTGGACATCCGCACGCTCCGGCTCGGCGACCTGTTCCTGTTCGAGACAGAGTCGGGCCCGCTCGACCTGCTCGCGTCGCCCGATCCGGGCCTCGACTACGAGCAGCTGGCCCGAACGGCCGTGCCGTTCGAGATCGAGGGCCGGCGCGTGCTGGTCGCCTCGGTCGACGACCTCATCCGAATGAAGCGCGCGGCCGGCCGGCCCAAGGATCGGATCGAGCTCGAGGTGCTGGGTGCCCTTCGCGAGGAGCTCGACCGGCAGGCGTGACCGGCGGCTGGCTTCCTGCCTGATTCCCGCCAGGCGACGAGTACGCCGGCTGGTTGCCGGTTCGCCCGGCACCCGTCTGCGTATATCGTTGCAGATAGCGGCCTGACGCACGATTTCCCTGGGGCTGCCCGGCCCCTCCTGCGATATCGCCTGGGGGCACAGCCGCGACTGCACCGCCGCCGTGCATTGTCGTCAGCTGGCGGGAATCCGTCCGGGCGCCGCGACCATACGCGGCCCGGGCCGGCGCGCGCGTTCGGGACGGCGTGTCCACCCGATCGCGTCCACCCGATCGCGTTCGCCCGGGGTCGATCAGCTGTCCGGCCCGACCCTTACGCGAGCTCCACGCCGGCCGCCCGGCAGTCGGCCGCGGACGACGCCAGCACCTCGTCGTTCGTGGTGGCCCCGCGGATCATGGTGATGACCCGGCTGACGCCGAGGTCGCGATAGCCGCCGAGGAGGTGGATCCGGCGTTGCCCCTCGTGGCGGGTCGCGCAGTTCTTCCGGCCCCATCCCGTCGACGTTCAGCTCGTCGGCGAAGCGCGCGGCAAGCCGCCAGGTCACGTTCGGGCCGTTCCCCCCGGCCATGACACGGAGGCGGGGTAGGCAATCATGCCTATTGACGCCGCCGAGCGGGGGTTTATGGTCGCCGCGCGTCCCAGTTGACGGCCGGTCCCCATCCGGGAGGAGGGGCTGAGCAACATGGACTGTTCGAGTCGTGGCGCGTTGCTCGCAGATCCGCGCCCGTGGGGAACCGCCGGCTGTTCGGTCCATCTTCTCTCTACGTCCCAGTCCACAGCATTCGGCTCTCCCGAGTGGACCCGGGAGCGGGATCGTCGATGACGCAGGTTGGCAGGCTCGGCAACCGGGCGCGAGGGTCCCGCATGTGATGACCCCGCTGCCTCGCTTGCGTGTCCGCCCACCTGGCCATCCACCTTCGGCCTGCTCCCCAGCGCTGACTCCGAGCTACTCACCGGACGACAGCACCGGCAGAAGGATTGTGCCGATCGGGCGCTTCGCTGTTGGGCCGCCGAGCGGCGCCGTCACTGGGTGTCTGGCTGGTCAACCCGTCGTTCGGCGGGCCGCAAGCGGTTTGTAAGGAGGTGACCTGCCGACACCTTACCTGATCGATGTCGCGCGGCGTCCGCAAGGGAGGTACGAATGCGACGGAAGTTCGTGGTGTTCCTCGCCGTTCTCGCGCTGGTGGCCATACGCGCCCCGACTGCCTTGCCGACCCGGGCTCGAACGGGCCTCCAGCATCTGGGACCGACGCCCTCATCCAGGTCCAGCCGCCCGGGTGATCGGGCGAGCCCCAGACAAGCGACACGGTCAACGGCTGGGGAGACGATCAGTGGCAGTTCGCCGTGACGCAGGCCGAGACGGTGAGCGTGACAGTCGCCGACGAATACATCGTCGGTGACAACTACTCCGTCTATCTCGACGGCAGTACGATCGGCACGACGCCTCCGGAACCGCTGTACGGTCCGGCGTACAGCGAGGGGACATTCACCGCGTCCGTGCAGCCTGGCACGCATCTCATCACGATCCAGGACGTTGGCGGGATCGCCTACTACGACCAGGGCTACACGTTCATGATCCCCGCCGGCTACCTGGTCACTATCAGCCTTGTGTCGGCCCCGAAGCCCGTGGAGTTTGTGCACGGTTGGAGCGCCAGCTATCGCTCAAGCGACTGGACCCGATTTGTCGACTACTTGACCGCTCAACTTGGCGAGACTACCAACCTATTCGAGTACTATCAGGACAAGGGAGACTTTGACAAGACCTCGGGCACCTGCACGTCGCGCTCCGTTCAACTCCCGGCACAGCCCGATGGCGGGATGCCAGTCGACCTGACCTCGATCAGTGGGAGCATCTGCGACAGCGCCAGCGACATCGGCCTGAACGCGGTCCTGCTCGACTCCGATGTGCAGTCGCTGTACGCGCAGACTGGGCAGCCCGTCGTCCTGATTGCCAACAGCATGGGCGCGGCGATCGTGCGAGGCTTCCTGGCCTACTCGTCTGAGCGGGGCGATGGGGTGGCCTCCACCATGGTCGATAGCGTGTTCTACCTCGAAGGTGCTCAGCAGGGCGCGTTCGCAGCCTATGGTGCGTACCTCAGCACCGGCCTGTGGCCGATCTCGCAGATCCTCCAGCAGGGTCTCCCGCTCGCCGGATACCCCGCCGGGTCGCGTCCGGCGAACTACGAGCTGGCCCCCATGAGCAGCTGGTATCGGTGGGTCAATCCCCCGGCTTCCCATCTCCCGCAGCTGCCGTCGTTCAACGCCTACGGCGACATCAGCGTTGATCTGCATCCATGCGCTGACATTGGACCGTTCTCGGCCTGTCTGTCGTTGCCGCTGCCCACCGGGATCATAGGCGATCTTGTCCTGCTCCCCGGGTCCGACGACCCACATGCGGTCCCACCCACCGGCGGGGCACGGTTCCTGGATGGATCTCCCGGAAGCCAGAACTGGGAGTGGGCCCTGGAGGACCAGCTGCAATGGAACCCATGGGCGGATCCCTTTGCCGTGGGCCTGGCGACCGAAGCCTTCGGCAGTCCGGTCTTCCACGGCAATCTGGGCAAGAGTCTCGGTGGCACCCTCTCGAACACGACCCCGATCATGGTCCCGGACTGCCAGAATCCGACCTCCACGCCCCTCGTCTCCGAGATCACGCATCTGGTGGGTGGTCGCGTGACCGGCAACCTCTACAGCTGCGTGCCGTAGGAGGTGTGAGGTGAAGAAGTCACGCGTGGCCCTCCTCGGAACAGGCGCGCTGGCGACCGTCACGCTCGTCGCCGCGATGACGATGGCGGGCGGCAAGGCAAGTGCGACGGATCCCAGCGGGGGGCGGTACACGTTCATCGATAACACGCGCCAGACCGAGTTCCTGATCTACCTCGATCCTTCCGCCGTGAACTTCGGCAGGTTCTCGTTCGGGGTGCAGGGCTTGGGGCTCTTCTTCGGCACCGCTGCGGCGACCGTCAACTTCAACAGCGACCACTCCGTGGTGGTCCAGTACAGCGGGTCGGGCTTGCTCGACCCGAACGCGAGCCTGGACTTCGTGTTCGGCATGAGCCAGCCCTCCGGCACTACCGATCCGGTGTCGATCCAACTCTAGGCCCAGATCAACCCCGATCGCGTGACCAGCAGCGCCGAGCTCTGGTACGGCGGCGCACAGTACAAGCTCGTCGATACGCGGCCGCCCTCAGACCCAACCAGCGCCCTGAACGCGGCCCTGGCCGCGCTGCAGCAGAAGGACTGGGCCGCGCTCTACGGCATGAGCTTCAGCCTCCTGCAGAACTCAGTGAGCCAGGCTGACTACGTGGCGCAGGTCTCGGCGGGCTGGGCCGGGTCGGGCACCATCGCGGCGATCACGGTCACCTCGCCGCCGCAGCTCAACGATGGTCGTGCCGGGTTCGACATGGCCCGCGCTACTGTGTCGGTTACGATGACAAACGGGGGAGTGACCACCACGTATCCCGGCTACGTCACGCTCATCGAAGAGCCCAGCGGCTGGAAGCTCTTCAGCATCGATCCACAATCCTGATGCTCACTCGTCTCGTTCCCGCCGCCGTCGCCCTGGCCGTCGTCCTGACGGCGTGCGGGACGGACACGAGCCAGCTGGCACGCCTGCAGGCGATGCCAGAGGATCACCTTTTCTATCCGGGCGCCGTGGTGCTGAGCTCTGGGGGGCTCGATGAGCAAACCACCATCGAGGGCACCAACTACGCCGACTCTGGCCATCTCCTCGGGACGAACGCATCGGTGATGGACGTCTCGAGCTTCTATGTGACACAGTTGCAGAAACGGGGCTGGGCTTCGACGCAGAAAGATACCGGGAAGGCCATGACCGAGGTCGCCGTCGCTGCCTGGGCGAAGGACGACGCGGTCTTCCGGCTCGCGTTCCTGCGCAAAGGTACCGATCCACGCCTGCCACCAGCCTCGGATCAGGCCAGGTTCGCCACCATCTTTCGGGTCGACCTCATCCACTACCCGACGCCCTCGGGCAGCTGACCCGGATGTCCTCCAGGGGATGGAGACGACGAGACGACGGCCCGGTCGCGGGTGCCCGCGTGGGGGCTGTGATGCTCCTCGCGCTGGCCGTGGCGGCGTGCAGTGCGGCGAGTCAGCCGTCGCCGGCTCCGCGGAACGCTGCCCCGCCCGGTATGCACACCGCGGTGCCGAGCGGGGCCAGCGTTCCGGCGCTGTCGGTGCCCCTCGTGACCATGACACCAGCGCCCAGCCTGGCTGCGTCCGCTCCCCCCGGGCCGGCCTCGCCCGCGTCCACCGCACTCCCGAGCCTCGCCCTGCCGTCGTGGCCCCCGCTCAGCGCGCAGCACCCCACGCGCGACGCCGGGGGGACGCTGTCGGCGGTCCTGGTCGCGTTGCGTGCGGAGAACTGGGACACGCTCTACGACCTCTCGTGGAGCGGCCTGCGCGCGCAGCTCGGCCGCGCATCCTACGTGGCCCAGATCGCCGCCGCCTGGGCGGGCACGCGGGTGCTCGCGGCCCGCGTCATCACGCCCATCACCTATGGCAGCGCCGGCGGGTACTTCTACACCGCCCGCGCGCAGGTGCGCGTCACGATCGCCTACCAGGGCACCACCCACGACTACGTCTCGATGGTCGGCCTCGTCTGGGACCTCCAGCGCTGGTCGCTGCTCACCATCGAGCCGAACCCATCGCCGACGGCGTCCTGAAGCGGACGCGCTCGCGGTGGGTGCCCCCATCCGGGCCCCTCGGGCCCGGATGCCACTGGCGCACGCCCTCAGCTCAGCTCAGGCAACGTCGATCGCCAGGATCTGTCGACCGTTCGCCTGTCGACCTGGCCTCACGTGCAGTCCAGTGGCCCTGACCGTGCGGGGTCTCCTCCGTCGGCGACACCGAAACGCTCCACCTTTCGGGGCGGCCAGCGGACGCTGCGCGACACCATCACCAATCGTGCCGCCATCCCGGCGCGCATCGGTGCCTACCCGAACAGCGGCTCCACCGAGAGGTAGCGCTCGCCGGTATCGTAGCTGAAGGTCAGGACCCGGGCGCCGCCCGGCATCTGCGGCAGCAGCTGCGCGACGGCGGCGAGGGCGGCGCCCGACGAGACGCCGACGAGGAGGCCCTCCTCGCGCGCAGCGCGCCGGGCGTAGGCGAAGGCGTCCTCGGGCGCCACCTGCACGATCCCGTCGAGCAGCTCGGGGCGCATGACGCCCGGAACGAACCCTGCGCCGATCCCCTGGATCGGGTGCGGGGCGTGTGTCCCGCCCGAGAGGACGGGCGAGAGGGTCGGCTCGACGGCGTAGACCTTGAGCTGCGGCCAGCGCGGCTTCAAGACCTCGGCGCAGGCGGTGATGTGTCCGCCCGTGCCTACCCCGGTGACCACGTAGTCGAGGCCCTCGGGAAAGTCGCGGTAGATCTCCTCGGCCGTGGTGCGCCGGTGGGCGGCGACGTTGGCCGGGTTGTCGAACTGCATCGGCATCCAGGCTCCGGGAGTCTCGGCGACGAGCTCCTGCGCCCGGGCGATGGCGCCCTTCATGCCAAGCTCCCTGGGCGTGAGCTCGAGCTGGGCGCCGTAGGCTGCCATGAGCGTGCGCCGTTCGATGGAGAACGACTCGGGCATGACGAGGATGAGCCGGTAGCCCTTGACGGCGCACACGAGCCCCAGGCCGATGCCGGTGTTGCCCGAGGTCGGCTCGACGACGACCGAGTCGGGGCGCAGGATGCCGCGCTCCTCGGCGTCTTCGATCATGGCCAGGGCGATGCGGTCCTTGATGCTGCCGCCGGGGTTCACCCGCTCCTGCTTGCACCAGACTTCGACGCGCGGATCGAAGAGGCGGTTGACACGGACGTGCGGGGTGTCGCCGATCGTCTCGAGGACGGACTGGTACTTCACGGCTGGCTCCTTCTCAGATCACGAAGTCCGAGGGCTCGAACGCCTCGGCGACGCTGCGGACCCGGACCTGACTGGTGTGGTAGACGAGGGAATAGGGCGGGACGCTGTTGGTGAGCCAGACGTTGCCGCCCAGCACGCTGTCGTGGCCGACGACGGTCTCGCCGCCGAGCACGGTGGCGTTGGCATAGATCACCACCCGATCTTCGATCGTAGGGTGGCGCTTCGTGCCGGCGGCGCCCTTCGTCACGCTGAGCGCGCCGAGCGTGACGCCCTGGTAGAGCTTGACCTCGTCGCCGATCACGGCCGTCTCGCCGATGACGAGGCCCGTGCCATGGTCGATGCAGCAGGAGCGCCCGATGATCGCCCCCGGATGGATGTCGATGCCCGTGCGCGCATGGGCGATCTCGGCGAGGAGCCGTGGCACGAGCGGGATGCCAAGCTCGTGGAAAGCGTGGGCGACGCGATGGAAGGCGAGGGCCGCGAAGCCCGGGTAGGCCAGCACGACCTCCGACACGCTGCGCGCGGCGGGGTCTCCGGCCTCGATGGCGGCGGCGTCGAGCTCGAGCCGATGGTGGATCTCCGGCAGCTCGGCGATGAACTGCTCGCAGAGGTCGGCGGCCGGCTGCGGCAGCTCGTCCTCGAGCGGACGGAGCGCCTCGCCGAGCTCCTGGCAGAGCCCGTCGATCTCGGCGCGAACCTGGGCCGTGGACCGGGGCGTGCGGCGGCCGTCGGGGAAGAGCAGTCCTACCACCCGGTCCCCGAGCGCCGCCACGAGCTCACGGTCGGGGAGCCTGCCGAAGCTCGCGGCCTCCGCGGCGGCGATCCGCCCCGCGAGAGCGGAGAGCGGCTGCGGTACCGGTCCGCGGGGGTCGTTGTCGCGTGGAACGGCCGGAGGTGCCAGGGCAGCGGGGCGAAACGGATCGCTCGACCCTGGATCGGCCAGGTGAGGTGAGCGCATGGGAGGAACCTCCAGAGGGCGTGCGGCATGGGCGCGGACGGCGCGGCCGACGGGTGCGGCGCTCGCCCGACGCCTATCTGGAGGGACGGGGCTCCCGTGCGATCGGGGGAGCCGGAAGGGGTCCTCGGTGAGGCTCAGGGGCGGTCCTGAGCCCTCACGCGCGTTCCTCCTGGCGGCGAGCGCGCCGCCAGGGACAGGAGCATGAGAGCCACCAGGGCACCATGGGGCAACCATGGTCTCTCGAACCCCGTCGACCATAGGGACCGAAGGCCCGCAGTGGCGGGACTTTCGGCACCGGTCCGGCTGCTCAGCCGAGGAATGCGCCGCGGTGTCGCCGGCATTGCCTGGATGCGCTCGAGGCGGGCCGGCCAGTCGTCGTCGCAGGGGTCGAGGCTGCGGCTCCGCCGACCGCAGCGCCATGACCGTGGCGAGCTGGCCCGCGTTGCAGGCGGCGTAGAACCGCGCGGCGAGGGCGACCTCGGTCGCCTCGGGCTGGGCGAGGTGATACACGCCCAGCGGCAGCGGCGGTGCCGCGGTAACCAGGGCAACCGACGGGGCAGGCGTCGCAGGCGCGGCCGGTGGCGATGCCGACGGGGCGGCGCCCGATGGCGACGGAGCGGGCACCACCACCTCACGGGTCGGGCTCAACTGGAGGCCGGCGAGGAAGGCCACCAGCGCGACGACCGCCGCGACCACCACGGTCCGCGGGAGCAACGGAAGGCCCCGCCCGCCCATGCTGGGCGAGACCGGCACGAGGTTCGGTCGCTCGTCGTTCACGCGTCCGGAGCATCTCTCGGGCCAGCGCCGGGAGGCTACCGTAGACTCGTGACCATGAACGAAGTGAAGCTTGGCGCCCTGTGCTGGAACCAGTACGCCGACTGGCCGTCGCTCCTGGAGGCCGGCATCCGGGCGGACCGCCTGGGGTATTCCTCACTGTGGACGTGGGATCACCTGTATCCCATCGTCGGCGACCCGCACGGGCCGAACTACGAGGGCTGGCTGACCATCACGGCCTGGGCGGCGCGCACCGAGCATGTCCGGATCGGCCTGATGGTCGGCGCGAACCCGTACCGTGAACCGACCCTCGTGGCCAAGATGGCCACCACGCTCGACCACATCAGCAACGGGCGCGCCATCCTGGGGATCGGCGCCGCCTGGTTCGAGGACGAGGCCCACGACTTCGGCTTCGAGTTCGGATCGGGAGCGCCCGAGCGGCTGCGCTGGCTGCGCCAGGCGCTCCCGATCATGCGCGGCATGCTCGACGGGACCGAGCCCTCCGCGCCGGACGGGTCGCGCTACCGCGCCTCGCACGTCCGCAACGATCCGCTGCCGATCCAGCCGCACCTCCCCATCTGCGTGGGCGGCGGCGGCGAGCAGGTGACGCTGCGGCTGGTGGCCCAGTACGCGGACATGAACAACGTGGGCGGGGGCATCGAGGAGGTGCGGCGCAAAGAGGCGATCCTGCTCGAGCATTGCGCGGCGGTGGGGCGCGATCCGAGCGAGATCGAGCGCACCACCGGCGCCGGCGTGGTGATCATCCGCGACGACCGTGCCGAGGCCGAACGCGTGTTCCGCGAGGCATTCCAGCGCAACCGGGTGGCGCGGCCGTGGACCGACCAGCCCGTCGGCACCCCCGAGGACGTGGCCGAGCGTCTCGCCGCGTACGTCGATCTCGGCTACCGGCACCTCATCGCCGGGTTCCCGTCCGTGTACGACGAGGAGTCGATGACACGGCTGGTGACCGACGTCAAGCCGCTCCTCGAACGCGGGTAGGTCCGCGGTGGGGCGCGGTCCGCGGTGGCGATCCACAGGTAAGTGACGGGTAATATCCCAACGGTATAGTGTCGCCACCGTCCGCCGAGATCCGAAGTGCCCCGGGCCTCGGCGGACGTCGTGAGTCCAGGACGGCATCGCGTCGATGGCGCCGATCGCGTGGATCGCGGCGGCCCGCCCGAGTGCGCGATGACCAGGCCATCTGACGGTCCCCGGCGCGGCCTGCCGGGAACCCTCGCGGACGTGTGAGAGCCCACCCGCTCAAGGGGCGCGCGATCGAAGCCACCGCATGCCCCGCCCGGACCGCCACGCGTGCATCCGGACCGCCGCCGTTGCACTGACCGCCGCATGCCCCGCCCGAGAGGAGGTGCCGGTGGACCAGCTGCCCGAGGCCTGGCGTTCCGTGGACGCGACCCCCGCCGAACCACCGCCGCAGGCGCCCGATCCGGTCACGCGCCGGCGCCTGTTCGGGCTTGCGGCGCTGACGGCCGTGCTCTCGCTCTCGGCGGCGGCACTGCTCGTGTCCGCGCCGTCTGGCGGCGTCACCGCCGCCAGCGGCGACCCCTCGATGGGGGGCTCGGACCCGGCCGCATCGGGCCCGATCGATCGCGGCGACCGGACGGCGACCGCCGACGCGTGGATGGTCGACGTGGCCGGCGCGGTGTCCCGCCCTGGCCTGTACGCGCTGCCGCCGGGCAGCCGGGTGGCGGACGCGATCCGCGCGGCAGGCGGGTATGGGCCGCGCGTGGATGCAGCCGCGGCCGCCGCGAGTCTGAACCTGGCCGAGGTCCTCCACGATGGCGCGAAGCTGACGGTGCCCGAGCGCGGCGCCTCGAAGCCAGCGGCGCCCGGGTCGACGGCCACCGGCGGGGGCGGCGGCGGAAGCGGGCGGATCGACCTGAACCGCGCCTCGGCGACCGAGCTCGACACCCTCCCCGGCGTCGGTCCCGTGACCGCCGCCAAGATCATCGCGGCCCGCGAGGAGCGTCCGTTTCAGACGGTGGACGAGCTCGTGGCGCGGAAGGTCGTCTCGGCGTCCGTGCTGGCGAAGATCCGGGGGCTCGTGACCGTCGGCGGCGGATGATGCCACGCCCCGCGTGGATCGCCGTCGGAGCGCTGCTGGTCGCCCTGCTGGCGAGCACCGCCGGCACGCTGCCGGGCGGCACCGAACCGATCGCACCGTCCACCGCGCTCGTGGCGCTCGCCGCCGCGTGTCTCGGGGCGACAGCGGGGATCGCGCGCGCCTCGCCCTCCGCCGTCGCCGTGGCCAGCGGCGCGGCCCTGGTCTCCCTCCGGCTCGTGCTGGGCTCGCTGTCCCCCACGCCCGCGCCGGTGACCCCGCTGCCGTCGTCCCTGCAGGCGACTCGGGTGGAGGTGGTGTCGGTATCGACGCCGTCCGACGGGGTGCAGCGGGCCGTGGTCGCGGTGGAGGCCGCGGCAAGATCCGGCCTGCGCCTGTACGCGCGGCTCCCGCGGTACCCGGAGATCGTGCCCGGGGATCGCATCTCGGTGGACGGCACGGTCCAACCGCCGCCGGACGGACCGGGTTTCGGCGACTACCTCCGGCGAGCGGGAATCGCGGGCACGCTCACGGCCCGCCACGTCGAGCGCGTGCCGGCCCCGCCGGGGCCGGCGGCGTGGCTGGAGCGCCGCCGGCGGGACGCGGGCGAGATCCTGGCACAGGTGCTCCCGGCGCCGCAGGCGGGCCTCGCGGCGGGCATCCTCATCGGGCTGCGCGACCAGGTGGACCGCGACGTCGCCTCGGCGTTCACCGCGGCGGGGCTGACCCACATCGTCGCGATCAGCGGCTGGAACATCGCCGTCGTTGCGGGCGTGCTGGCCGCGCTGCTGCGGCGCCTGAACCGGCGGCGGCGCTCCATCGCCACGCTCGCGGCGATCACCGCGTACGCGCTCGCCGCGGGGGCAGGGGCCAGCGTGATCCGTGCCGCGCTGATGGCGGCGGCCGTCCTCGGCAGCCGCGAGCTGGGACGCCCCGGTACGGCCGCGTCGGCGCTCGGGCTCGCGGTCATCGCCCTGCTCCTCACCGATCCCGCGGTGATCGGGGACGCCGGGTTCCAGCTCTCGGTGGCGGCCACGGCGGGCCTGCTCGCCTGGGGTACCCGACTCTCCGAGTGGCTGCGAGAGCGGATCGCTGCGCCGGGATCCCGGGCGCGCGCGCCCGGCTGGCTCGTCGACTCGCTGGGCGTCTCGCTGGCCGCCCAGGCCGCCACCCTCCCGCTCGTCCTGCTCGACTTCGGGCGGGTTTCTCTCGTGTCCCCGGTCGCCAACCTCGTCGCCGCGCCGCTCGTGGTACCCGTCATGGCCGCGTCCGCGGCTTCGCTGCTGGCCGGGTGGCTGGTCACGCTCGGCGCCCCGGCGGCGATCGGCGCCGTCATCGGCTCGGCAGGTGCGGTGGTGCTCGCGCTGCTCGTCGCGGTTGGCCGCGGGGCCGCGTCCGTTCCCGGGGCCAGCGTCACGCTCTCCCCGCCCGCCACCCAGCTGCTTGCCGGCGTGGCCGCGGCCGTCGTGGCGACCATCGGGGTGCCGAGGTTCCGCGGACCGGCGGCGGCGTTCCGCGCCGCGCTGCTGCACCCGACCGGGTCTGCACGCCGGCAGCAGGGACGTGCCGCCGCCCGGCGCCAGTTCGGGCGTGCCGGAGGGCAGCAGGGACGTGCCGCGCCACACCGGCAGGCTGGTGCCGGTGCCGGGAAGCGGCTCGGGCCTGCGGACGCGAGCGCCCGCCTGGTCCGGTTGCTGATCCTGCTCGCAGGGAGCGCGCTGGTCGCGCTCACGCTGGTCGCCGCCGCTCGTCCCGACGGACGGCTCCACGTCTCCATCCTCGACGTCGGGCAGGGGGATGCCATCCTCCTGCAGGGGCCCTCCGGCGGACGGATCCTCGTCGATACCGGGCCCGACCCGGAGCGGCTCCTCCCCCAGCTCGACGCCCGGGTCCCGCCGTGGGACCGGCGGCTGGACCTCCTGGTGCTGACCCACCCCCACGAGGACCACGTCGGGGGTGCGGCCGTGCTCCTGCGACGGTACCGGGTCGCGCGAGTCGCCGAGCCAGGGATGCGGGGGGCCGGGCCCGGATGGGAGGCACTCGTCGCCGAGCTCGCGCGCCAGGGGCGGACCACCGAGCGCCTGGCGGCGGGAACGCGGCTCGGGCTGGACGGAGCGGCGATCCGCGTGCTCTGGCCGCGGGCGGGGACGGTGCCGGACGCTCCCGGCGAGACCGGGACGGCCGTGAACGATGTCTCGATCGTGCTCGACGTCCGATATGGCGCACGCCGGTTCCTCCTGATGGGCGACGCCGAGCAGGAGGTGGACGCAGCGCTCGTCGCGGACGGGTCGCTGGCAACCGGCGACCGTCCGGTCGACGTCCTCAAGGTGGCCCACCACGGGAGCCGGACCGCGACGACCGGCGACTTCCTGGCCGCCGTCCGGCCGGGCATGGCCGTGGTGAGCGTGGGAGCGCAGAACGACTACGGCCACCCGGCCGCCGCCACGCTCGAGCGGCTGAGGTCCGCGGGGGCGCACGTCCTGCGCACGGACGAGGACGGGACGGTGACCGTCGCCACGGACGGGACGGACCTGAGGGTCGAATCGGCCGGCGCCACGTGGACCGCCGGGGCGCGCATCGGGCAACTCGCCGGACGGCCCAACGGGCAACCGCCCGGATGCATAGAATCCCCCCGTGGTCCCCTCGCGCGCGGAAGCCGCCGACATCCTGCTCGATCTCGATCCGCCCGACTGGCTGCTGGCACACGTGGGCGCGGTCGCGGAGATCGCCACGTTCCTGGCAGAGCGCTGCGCCGCACGTGGCATTGCCGTCGACCGGGAGCTGGTGGAAGCCGCAGGTCTCCTGCACGACATCGACAAGCTGCTCCCGGAGGACGATCCGGTGCAGGAGCTGGGTCACGGTGCCGCAGGCGCGCGCTGGCTGGGCCAGCGGGGCTACCCCGAGCTGGCTCGTGCCGTCGCGGCGCATCCCATCACGCGCCTGCTCGACGCGGACCGGTACGGCCGCTGGAACGGCGTGGCCACACGCGAGGAACGGATCGTCGCCTACGCGGACAAGCGCGCCGGCCAGCGCCTCGAGGCGATGAGCGCCCGCTTCGCGGGCTGGGCCGCCCGCTACCCCGAGCACCGCGAGAGCCTGGCCCACGCCCGGGCCCGAGCCGAACGGCTCGAGCGCGAGGTCTGCGAGACGGCCGGCGTCAGTCCACTCGCCGTTCGCCGGCTCAGGTGGGTGGGTCCCGCCCTGGACGCGGCGCGGCGGCGGCGCAGCGCGGAGCGCCCGACGGCGGCAACGAGGGCCTGATCGACACGCCCGGCCCAACCCGCCGATGACGATGGCGGCTCGCCTCGCCTACTTCTGGGGCGACGACGTGCTCGCGCTGCGACGGGCGACCGAACGGCTGGCGCGCGACCTGGCTGCGGGCGGTGAGCCGCTGGAGTCGTGGCGCGCCGATCCGTCGGACCCGACCGCGTTCGAGACGCTCGCCATGCGACTGGGGACCGCGCCCCTCTTCGGCGGCGGCGTGTGCGCCATCGTCCCGGAGCCCCTGGTCATGCTCCGCTCGAAGGCCGACCAGGATCGCACCCTGGCGCTGATCGATGGCGTGGCCCCCGGCAATGCGCTCGCCTTCACCGAGCTCGCCTCCAGCGGCGCCCGCGAGGCCGCCGCGGCATCCGCCCGCCTGCGAGATGCCGTCGAGCAGGCAGGGGGCGTGGTGCGACACCTCGAGGCACCACGGGCGGGCGAGCTCGAACCGTGGATCGCCGCGCGCGCAGCCGAGCTCGGCGTCCGGCTCGAGGCTCCCGCCCTGAAGCTGCTCGCCGAGCGTATCGGGGGTGGCGTTCGCGCCGGCGACGTGGACCGCACCCGCCAGACGGAACTGGCGGAGGCGCAGCTCGAGATGCTGGGCCTCTACCGGCCGGACGGGCCGGTGCGTCGGGCCGACGTCGACGCGCTGGTAACGCCGACCGTGCCCGCCTCCGCCTGGGCGTTCCTCGACGCGGTGGGGGGGCGACGCGTGCACGACGCGACCATGCTCGCGGCGCGACTCCTGGACGACGGCGTCGCGCTCCAGGTGATCGTCACGCAGCTCCATCGCCGGCTGCGTCAGCTGCTCGAGGTCCGCGAGCGCATCGCCGGCGGGGCCGCTCCCCGCGACCTGGTCCGGTTGCTGCGCCTGAACCCCTACCGCGCGGAGATCCTCGCGCGCCAGGCGATGGCGTGGGACCCGGACGAGCTGCAGTCCGCATTGTGTGCACTCCTGGAGGTCGACCTGGCCTCCAAGGGAACGGCCGCCGACGCGAGGCACGGCGCCGCGGGCATGACAGGGTCGCTCGCCCTGGGACTGTGGCTCGCCGAGCGGATGGCCGGCTGATCGGCCTCGCCTGGCGACGAGCCGGCTGACCCCGCGGGGCGCCGGCGGACTCGCTACCGGTGTGTCCGGGTCACTCGGCGCCGGACCAGGCTCCCGCCTGGAGGACCGCGTCCGATTCGATGGCGAACACGCAGCGCCCGGCGTCGAGGTCCAGGAGCTCGATCAGTTCGGGATCCATGTACAGCTGGTGGCACTCACGGCACAGGCCGGCGGGGATCCCGAAACACAACCGCTCGGAGGCGTCTGGGAGCCGGAACGTGGTGTCGAACCGGGTGTTGACGAGCGGTCGCTGGCACTCTGGGCAATCCAGCCTGGTGGGCGGCATGCGGCGTTGGGTCCCATCCGATCCGTGACCGGCGTGCACCGGCCATCACGCCCGGGATGCTAGGAGTGGGCGCCACGCGCCTGCATCCCTCGGAGGTACCTCCCGGGACAGTACTCGGCCGCCGACCGGCCCGCTACTGCACCCGCAGCAGCGTGGCGGCGTCCGCCCAGAGCTTCTCGAGCTGGTAGTAGTCGCGTTCCGGCGGCGCGAAGACGTGCACCACCACGGCCCCGAAGTCCAGCAGCACCCAGTGCGCCCCGGCGCCGCCCTCGCGCCCCAGCGGCAGGACCCCGTCCGACTTGAGGCCCTCGGCGATCCCGTCGGCGATCGCACCGAGTTGCCGCTCGGAGCCGCCGGAGCAGATCACGAAGTAGTCCGCCAGCGACGTAAGCGCGTGGACATCGAGCAGCACGATGTCCGCGGCCTTCTTGTCCTCCGCGAGCTCGACGATCCGGCGCGCCTGGGCAAGCGCGACCTGGTCGTCGACGACGACGGGCGTGTCGCGGGGCGGAAGCCCCGGCCGCCGCGGCTCCCGGGCTGGTGCTGACTCTGTCACGTCCGAACCGACCTCCTGATGCGCCATGATGCGCCCATCGCGCCGTTCGCCCCGTGCGTCATGCCCGGGGCAGGTACAGGCCATGATCCAGGATGTACGCCTCCACGGCGGGCGGGACGAGGTACCGGATGCTCCGGCCCGCCGCGACCCGCTCGCGGATCGCCGATGCCGAGTGCCCCAGGTCGGGGCCGTCGAGCTCGATCACGCGATCCTCGAGCCCGGCGAAGTGCTCCGACATCCAGGTCCGCGCCCGCACCGGATAGCCCCGCCGCGGGACCACCGCCAGCCGGCAGAGGCGGAGGAGCCGTTCCGGCCCGCGCCACGTCTCGAGCCCGAGCAGGGCCTCCATCGACACGATCAGCACGAGTCCCCCGGCCGGATCCCAGGGCTGCGGCGGATCGGCGAGCAGCCGCTCCACGGTCTCGACGCTGTAGCTCGGCCCCGGCCTGTCCGCCTCGATCCGGCTGAGGCGGAACGCGGGGTTGTCGCGGATCGCCAGCTCGACCATCGCCGTCCGGTGCGCGACCGGGGTGATCCGCTGCCCGAGCTTGTGCGGTGGCACCCCGGCGGGCACGAACAGGACGCCGGCGAGCCCCAGCGCCTCCCGCGTCTGTTCGGCGATGGCAAGGTGCGCGCAGTGGATGGGGTCGAACGTGCCGCCGAGCACGCCCCACGCGCCGGACGCCGACGCGGGCGTCCCCGCCGGACCGCCGGTCGCGGCGCTCCCCGCTTCCGGCGTCATGTCCAGCCCTCCTCGCCCCACTCCAGCTCCCGGTTGCCCACCAGGACGGTGTCGCCGGGCTGCACGCCGGCCCGCCGCAGCTCACGGGCCACGCCCATCCGCTCGAGGTCGCGCTGGAAGCGCTCCCCCGACTCCTCGTTCTCGAAGTCGGTCTGTGCCACGAGCCGTTCGATCCGCCGCCCACGCACGCGGAACGCCGCTCCCTCGCGTTCGACCGAGAAGCTCTCCCGGGCCGAGTCGAAGCGGTGGACTACCACGCCGGCCGGTTCGGGGGGCAGGGCCAGCTCGCCGGCGCCGGGAAGCAGGGCCGCGATCGCGCGGGTCAGCTCCGGCAACCCGTCGCCATCGAGTGCCGACACCGCGACGACGTCCTGGCCGTCCGCGGCGCAGGCATGGACGAAGGCGGGCAACCGGTCCCGCGCTCCGGGCAGGTCGAGCTTGTTCGCCACCACCAGGCCCGGCTTCGCGAGGAGCCGCTCGTCATGCAGGCGCAGTTCCTCGCGCACGATCCGGCGGTCGCCTTCCGGGTCGCGGGCGCCGAGATCGACCACGTGCAGCAGGACGCGCGTGCGCTCGACGTGACGGAGGAACGCGTGGCCCAGCCCCGCGCCGGAGCTTGCGCCCTCGATGAGACCGGGGACGTCCGCCATCGTCGGGCGCCGCGGATCGTCGGCGTCGACGGCGGAGAGGTCCAGCACGCCAAGGTTCGGCTCGAGGGTGGTGAACGGGTAATCGGCGATCCTGGGGGTCGCGCTGGTCAGCGCCGCGAGCAGCGTGGACTTGCCCGCGTTGGGCAGCCCGACCAGCCCGACGTCCGCGATCAGCCGGAGCTCCAGAAGCAGCTGCCGCTCCTCGCCGGGCTCGCCCTTCTGCGCGTGCCTCGGCGTGCGGTGCGTGGCGGTGGCGAAGTGGACGTTGCCGAGGCCGCCCCGGCCGCCGCGCCCCACCATCACATGCTGACCGGCCGCGACCAGGTCGGCGACAAGGTCGCCGGTCGCGGCGTCCAGCACCGCGGTGCCGGGCGGCACGCCCAGCTCGAGATCCTCTCCGGACCTGCCGTGCTTCCGGGCGCCGGAACCCCGGCCACCCGGCTCAGCGCGGAAATGATGGTGATGGCGGTAATCGCTCAGCGTGGTCTGTCCCACGTCCACCCGCAGGTAGATGGAACCACCGCGGCCACCGTCGCCGCCGTCGGGGCCGCCGCGCGGGACGTGCGCCTCCCGCCTGAACGACACGGCCCCGTCGCCGCCGTCACCGGCCCGGAGCCAGACGGTGGCTCGGTCAAGAAACATCGGCGCGCATCCTAGCAGGCGGCGATCCTGCGCTGGCCGGCAGCGCCGCGGCAGATCGGCTCAGTGCGACAGGTAGTTCAGGGGGTTGACCCGCGAGCCGCCCGCCCAGATGGGGCCGATCCACACCTCGAAATGGCAGTGCGGTCCGGTGGCGTCGCCGGTCGCACCGACACGTCCCAGCTGCTGTCCGGCGGCCAGGTGCTCACCCACCGCGACCAGTACCGCGGACATGTGATTGTAGGTCGTGAAGATGTCGTTGCCGTGGCTCATCCAGACCTGGTACCCGCCGCCGTTGTCGCGCCACCCGGCGAAGGTGACTACGCCGGACGCGGCCGCGAGCACCGGCGTGCCGTACGCCGCGGCGATGTCCAGCGCCGGGTGTCCCCACCAGTAGTACTGGCTGATGAACCCGCCAGGGACCGGCCACACCATGCTGCCGCCGTAGGAGCAGCTCGTGCAGGGGCCCCCCACCGCACCGCTGACCTGCGCAGATCCGGACGAGGTACTCGCCGTCTGCGGCGGAGCGGGGGTCGGGGTGGCCGTGGGGATCGGCGCTCCGTGCCCGTCGGGCACCATCAGCTCCTGCCCGATCACGACCGTGTCACCGGTCAGGTTGTTGAACGAGCGGACCTCGCTGGCGCTGGCGTGGTACTTGCGCGCGATCGTGATCACCGTGTCGCCGGTCTGCGCCTTGTAGAGGACGCCGTCCACCGGCGGGATCAGCAGCTTCTGGCCGATGTGCAGCGTGTCGGTCGAGGTCAGGCGGTTCGCCCACCAGATGGTCATCATCGACAGGCCGTATCGGCTGGCGATGCCGCTCAGCGTGTCGCCCGACTGCACGACGTAGGTGTGGACCTGGCCACTGATGTCGGCCACGCTGGAGTCCGCGCTGATCGGCTTGATGAGGCTGCCGTCGACCATCGTGTAGGCACCCACGTCGGCCGCGGATCCGCCTGCGGACCCGATCGTGGTCCCGGCCGTGCTGCCCTGGCCCGAAGTGGCCGCGCCGATCCCCACCAGGCTCGGATCGACCTGACCGGTGTCCGGCCCGTCGATGTTGACGGCGGCGATGCGCGGGTTGTACGCGGCGCCGGGCCCGTCCGTGCCGCCGGTCCCGCCCGCCGCGGCTGACGGCAGCTGGGACAGGATGGACGCCGCCGCGAGCAGCGCGATCGCGAGCACCGGGGCGCCTCGCCGTTCGGTGGTGAGCGCCACGAGTCGCTGCCGGAGCGCGGCGGCCGCGACGATCATCGCGCGGCCGGCACGACCTCGATCCCGGCGGGCGACGGCGGTGCGACGGATCGGGGTGACAGACGCAGACGCCGCGAGCGAGGCGTGAGTCCGCGGGAGCGGCGCGTGCTGCCGGCGGTTGGCCGACCGGACCCGGGAGAGGACCCGGACCGTGTCGCGGGCAAGACGATCCCGGACGCGGCGCACGACGACGGGCGCGTTCAGCAATACGGTCTCCTGTGCAAGCGAGGCGGCCGCATCGCGGTGGGGTCAGGGTACGCGGGGGTATCTGGCCGCCCTAGGAGCGCGATATGAGGTTGCGTCCCAACCTGTGCGTGCCATGACCGCTGCGGGGACTCACGGGTCCGCATCGCCGCGGAGTCGCAGAATTGCCGGGACCTTACCATCGCCGTCGCGGCTCCGTCAAATCGGGGCACGAGCGACTGTCGTCGGGGCACGGGCGACAATCGGGGCACGAGCGGGTGTCGGGGCACGGTCGGGCGTGAACGGGGCACGGGCGAGTTCGGACGCGGGGCACGGGCGGGGGTGTGGAAGGCGACCGTGATGGTTGGCCGGCACGCTTCCCCGACCGGAAGAGACGCTACTGGTCGAGGCTCTTGGTGAGCGTCGCGAGGAACTGCGCGTTGCTCTCCGTCTTGGCCAGCCGGTTCAGCAGCAGCTCGATCCCCTCGTTCGTGCCAACCGCGGAGAGCATCCGCCGCATGGTCCATACCATGCGGAGCGTCCCCTCCTCGAGGAGCAGCTCCTCACGGCGCGTGCCGGAGCGCTGGACGTCGATCGCCGGGAAGATGCGCTTTTCCGCGAGCTTCCGGTCGAGGATGAGCTCCGAGTTGCCGGTGCCCTTGAATTCCTCGTAGATCACGTCGTCCATGCGGGACCCGGTGTCGATCAGGCAGGTCCCGATGATCGTGAGCGAGCCGCCCTCCTCGAGCTTCCGTGCGGCGCCGAAGAAGCGCTTGGGCGGGTACAGCGCGATCGGGTCGATGCCGCCCGACAGGGTGCGTCCGGACGGCGGGAGGGCGAGGTTGTAGGCGCGCGCCAGGCGAGTGATGGAGTCGAGCAGGATCACGACGTCGCGCCCGGTCTCCACCTGCCGCTTGGCGATCTCGAGCGCCATCTCCGCGACGTGGGTGTGGTTCTCGGTCGGCTCGTCGAAGGTCGAGCTGATGACCTCGCCCATCACCGAACGACGCATGTCGGTGACCTCCTCGGGCCGCTCGCCGATGAGCGCCACCATGAGGAGGATCTCCGGGTAGTTGGCGGTGATCCCGTTCGCGATCTGCTTGAGGAGCACGGTCTTGCCGGCCTTGGGCGGGCTGACGATCAAGGCGCGCTGGCCCTTGCCGAGCGGGTTCACCAGGTTGATCAGGCGCTGGCTCAGGTTCTTGGGATCGGTCTCGAGGTTGATGAGCTCGATCGGGTGGATCGGGGTCAGCGCGTCGAAGTGCGGCCGGCGGCGTGCCGTCTCGGGGTCGACGCCGTTGACGGACTCGACGCGGAGCAGCCCCCAGTACTTCTCGCCGTCCTTGGGGGCGCGCGTGACGCCCCCGACACGATCCCCGGTCCGGAGCCCGAACTTGCGCACCTGGGTGGAGCTCACGTAGATGTCTTCGGGGCTGGGCATGAGCCCGTGGCGGCGCAGGAACCCGTAGCCCTCGTCGACGATGTCGAGGATGCCGGTCGCGTACGGCTGGCCTCCTCGCTCGACCTGGCGCTGGAGGATCCGCTCGACGAGCTCGTCGCGGCGCAGGCCGCTGGCGTCGCCGACGTCCAGGTCGCCCCCGATCTCGACCAGCTCGCGCAGGTTCTTGGTCTTGAGTTCGTTGATGTTCATCGATCGGCACCGGTCGGGAGTTGGATGGGTGGCCACAACAGGGCCGGGACACGCGAGGAGGCGTCAATGGGCGCACCGCGCCGATGCGGCGCGGTCCCTCCAGCGTTGGACGTGGACGCATGCAACGACGCGCCGCCCGGCGGAATGGGAGGGAACGAGTGCGACCGGCATCATAGCACGCACCCGCCGAGGGTCAATGCGTCCATCGGGGCGTCCATCGGGGCGTCCATCGGGGCACCCCGCCCGGGTCAGTCCGCGAGGACCAGCGCCTCCTCCGGGACGGCGGCCTGCCTCCGGCGCATCCCCTCCAGGCTGGCTCCCGCACTGGCGACCACCACGAACGCGATCCCCAGCACGTCGGCGGGTTCCAGCGCCTGTCCGAGGAACACGAGCCCGACCAGCGCCGCGATCCCCGGTTCCAGGCTCGTCAGCACGCCGTAGGTACCCGGCCGCAGGCTGCGCAGCGCCGCGAGCTCCAGCGTGTACGGGATCACGCTGCTGAAGGTCGCCACGACCAGGCCGGCGCCCAGCACCCACGGATCGAGCAGGCCCACACCCCCGCCGGCCACGACCGGGATCGCCAGCAGCGCCGCTCCCACGATCATGGCGGCACCGAGCCCCCGGCCGTCGGTCCATGCCCTGCCCAGCCGTGCCCCCTGGAGGATGTAGACGACCCAGCACATCCCGGCGGCGAGCGCGAACGCGACCCCGACCAGGTCGTCGGCGGCCATCCGTCCCCCGGCGAGGATCACGATCCCTGCGGCCGCCAGCGCAGCCCAGAGCAGGTCGAGGGGCCGGCGCGAGGCCAGCACGGCCACCGCCAGCGGGCCCCAGAACTCGATGGTGACCGCGACCCCCAGCGGGATGCGGCTGATCGCCACGTAGAACGACGCGTTCATCGCGGCCAGCACGATGCCGAACAGGATCGCCGCCCGCCACGCCTCGCGGCCCGGACGAGACCGCCACGCGGGACGGAGCACGGCCAGCAGCGCGGCCCCGAACGCGAGCCGGAGCCAGACGGAGGTGAGCGGCCCGGCACGCGCGATCATCCGGACGGCCAGGCCCGCCCCGGCCTGGACCGACAGTGCGGCGGCCAGGATCAGGAACGGGGCGGGGACGCGCTCGGGGTCGAGGGCGCGACGAGCGTCGCGGGGACGCGCCCCGGACGGGGAGGCGGTATCGGCGCCGCCTCGCGCCTCCGTCGTCAGGATCCCGACCGGGACCCGGCGGCCGGTGCCGCAGCCGTCGCAGCCGCCTCCGCGAGCGCCTGGCGTGCCTTGTCCCAGTCCTTCCGGAACTGCGCGATGCCCTGGTCGGTGAGCGGATGGCGAACCATCTGCTGGAACACCTTGAAGGGCAGCGTCGCGATGTGCGAGCCCGCCAGGGCCGCCTGCGTCACGTGCAGCGGGTTGCGGATCGACGCGGCGAGGACCTCGCTCTCGAGCTCGTGGATCTCGACGATCGAGACCAGCTCGCGGATGACGGTCATCCCGTCCTGGTTGATGTCATCCAGCCGTCCCACGAACGGCGAGAGGAGGTTCGCGCCGGCCTTTGCCGCCAGCAGCCCCTGGTTCGCCGTGAAGAGCAGGGTGCAGTTGGTCTTGATCCCCTCGGCGCGGAACCGGGACAGCGCCTCGAGCCCGGTCTCGCTCATGGGAACCTTGACGTAGATGTTGTCGGCGAGCCTGGCGAAATGGCGCCCCTCCCGCAGCATCCCCTCGACATCGTCGGCGATCACCTCGGCGCTCACCGGCCCGTCCGTGATCCGGCAGATCTCCGCCAGGACCTCGTCGTAGGTCATCCCGCTCGTCTTCGCGAACAGCGAGGGGTTGGTCGTGACGCCGTCGAGGACGCCCCACCGGGCGACGGTCCGGATCTCCTCGATGTCCGCGGTGTCGATGAACAGCTTCATCCGTGTCCTCCTCGCGCATGCCTCGTCGCGCGATCCACGCCGCCCGCGGCGGCGAACTGGCTCAGCCGAGCCGAGCGGCGATCTCCGCAACGCCCGGGCGCCCGATCTCGGCGGTGGCGATGCAGGCGGCGACGTACGCGCTGAACATGGGGTGCGGCCGATCCGGGCGGCTCTTGAACTCCGGGTGGAACTGGCTGGCCACGAACCACGGATGGTCCCGCAACTCGACGATCTCCACGAGCCTGCCGTCGGGCGACTGCCCCGAGAGAATCATGCCGGCCCGCTCGAGCTCCTGCCGGTACGCGTTGTTGACCTCGAAGCGGTGCCGATGCCGCTCGTAGATGACCTCGGTGCCGTAAGCCGCCGCGGCCTTCGTGCCCGGCGTGAGACGGGCCGGGTACAGGCCGAGCCGCATGGTCCCGCCCTTGTCCTCCATCTCCCGCTGATCTGGCATGAAGTCGATCACGGGATCCGGCGTGAACAGGTCGAACTCGGTCGAGTTCGCCTGCTCGAGGCCCAGCGCATGGCGGGCGAACTCGATCACCGCGCACTGTAGACCGAGACAGAGCCCCAGGTACGGGACCGCACGCTCGCGGGCGTACCGCGCCGCCAGGATCTTGCCCTCGATCCCGCGGTGTCCGAAGCCGCCGGGGACCACCACGCCGGCGACGCCGGCGAGCCGCTCGTCAACGGTCTCGGGGGTCAGCGTCTCCGAATCGATCCACCGCACCCGGATCGACCGTTCGTGGGCCCAGCCGGCGTGGCGCAGCGCCTCCGTCACCGAGAGGTACGCATCCGGCAGCTCGATGTACTTGCCCACCAGGGCCACCTCGAGCTCGGGCTTCGGACGCTTGATCCGCTCGACGAGTGCGCGCCAGGCGGCCAGGTCCGCCCGGTGCACGCGATCGCCCAGCCCGAGCGCGCCGACCACCAGGTCGCCGAGACCGGCGACCTCGAACATCAGCGGAACCTCGTAGATGGTGTCGGCCGTGGTGGCCGGGATCACCGCGCTCGCGGGCACGTCGCAGAACAGCGCGATCTTGTCGCGCAGCTCGTCCGGCACCGGGAAGTCGGACCGCAGCACGATCACGTCAGGCTGGATCCCGATCCCGCGCAGCTCCTTGACGGAGTGCTGCGTGGGCTTCGTCTTGAGCTCCCCGGTGGCGGCGAGCGCCGGCAGGAGCGTCACGTGCACGTACAGGACGTTGCTGCGTCCCACGTCGTTGCGCATCTGGCGGATCGCCTCGAGGAACGGCAGCGACTCGATGTCACCGACCGTGCCGCCCACCTCCACGATCACAACGTCCGCGCGACCGTCGCGGGCCACGCGCTGGATGCGCTCCTTGATCTCGTTCGTGATGTGCGGGATCACCTGGACGGTGCCGCCGAGGTAGTCGCCGCGCCGCTCCTTGGCGATCACGGCCTGGTAGATCCGACCGGTCGTGACGTTGCTCAGCTGGCTCAGGTTCTCGTCGATGAAGCGTTCGTAGTGGCCCAGGTCGAGGTCGGTCTCGGCGCCGTCGTCGGTCACGAAGACCTCGCCGTGCTGGTACGGCGACATGGTGCCGGGGTCCACGTTGATGTACGGGTCGAGCTTGAGGATCGAGACCGAGAGGCCGCGGCTCTTGAGCAGGCGGCCTACGCTGGCGGCGGTGATGCCTTTGCCGAGCGAGGAGGTCACGCCTCCGGTCACAAAGACATACTTCGCCATGGGTCGGGTCCTCCGGGGTTTTTCCAATGCTACCGGAGGTCAACTGAGGCCGCAAGCAGCACAGGGCGGGAGGCGGTGTGCATGACGACCGAACAGGGATCCGCAACGACACCCGGCGCCCCCGCGTCGAGGGCGGGCGGGCGCCGGCCCGAGCGGGAGCAGTGGCGGTCGGAGGCGTGGCGGAGAGCAGACAGGCGCAGGATCGGCGGTGGCTTCATCGTCGGGCTGGCGATGCTGCTGGTGGGCGGCTACCTGCTGGCGCGCCAGGCCTTCCCGTCGATCGACGCGGACCGCCTGTGGCCGTACGGGGCGGTCGCCGTCGGCCTGGTGCTGCTCGTGGCCGCGCTCGTCGCCCCCGAGCCGTAGGCGCGGCGACGCGCCTCGCCCGTGTCGCTCACGGGCCGGGTGAGACCCGGCCTTCCCCCCATGCCTCCGGCCCGCAGATGAAGCGCTTCGACCGGCCGGCGGCACGCAATCGGTGGAGATCCTCCTGGCTCCGCGGGACCGTCCCCTCCAGCAGCGCGCGGTCGAGCGCCCCGCCCACGTCGGCGAACCGCTCCCACGGCCGATACGGCCAGCCCTCCGCCTCGCACAGCCGCGCCAGTCGACGCTTCGCGAACACCAGGTCCGCCTGCCACGCACCGTAGCGGTCGCTGTCGCCGTCGCCCACGAACACCACGAACCGGCCGGCCTCCTGGTGCGCCCGGACCCGCTCGCGCTTGCACGTCCCGCACACGAAGCAGGCGGGGTGACCGAAGGGGAACTCGAGGCGGAACGGCACGGCCTTGAAGTCCATCGCGGCCGTGGCGACCGGCACCTCGCCGGCGCCGATCCGCGCGAGGAGCGGCTCGACATAGAACCCCAGGCCGTCGCTCACGATCTCGACTGTCGCTCCCGCCCGGCGCAGGCGCTCGGCGAAGGGGGTGAACGATGGATCGAGCAGCTGCGCACCCGCCGTCGCCTCGAGCCGGGTCCGGTCTGTCCCGAGGATGGTGGCGTCCCACGCGAGGAGGGAGCGCGACCCCGCGCGACCCGCCGCGTACGCGTCGTCGCGCGCCCGCCACTCCTCGTCGGTCGCGTGCCGGGCGAGGAGGACGTCGGTGACATCTGACGCCGAGACCGTCCCGTCGAAGTCGACCAGGACGCTGAGCGGGACCGCCCCGGCATCGAGAGGCGGCACGAGTCCGGCGCGCGTCACGCGCCACCCGGGCTCAGGCCGGTTCCTGCTCCAGCTCGAGGGCCTCGTCGTCCGCTTCCTCGGTGAGCTTCAGCCAGATGAAGAGCCCGGCCAGCACCAGGAGCGGGATGATGATGAGCGCGGCCAGCGTGACGCCCAGCGCCACCGCGACGATCTTCAGGGCCTTCATGCGTTCTCCTTCCGCGTCGGGTGTCCCTCACGCTAGCAGGTTCGGGTCTACCGCGGCGCGCCCTGGCTGGCACCTTCCGCGCCAGCCACATACCTGGCGGCGGGGGCCTGCGCGATCAGCTGCCCGATCTCGTCCCGGGTGAACTCCACGAGCAGGTGCCGGGCGCCGGTCTGGGTGGCCATCAGCAGCCGCAGGACGTAGGCGCCCTCCTGCTCGAAGAAGAAGACGTCACGCGGATGCTGCTGATCGATGTAGCGGCCGATCACCCGTAGCGCCGATTCGTACTGGCCGGCGTCGGTGTACGAGGCTACCCCGGTGGGCTGGTCCCGGCGCGCGATCCCCTCCTCCATGAACCGCGCGATGTCGTCGTCGACGAAGTTGAGGGTCTCCTTGTGCTGCTGGCCGTACGACTCGGTCCAGCTGGACCCCGCCTGGTCCACCACCAGGCCCTGCACGATGAAACCGTCCGGGATCTCGGCGAGCGAGATCTCGCGCATCGCCCGCTGGTCCAGCACGGCGCCGATCGAGCGCAGCACCTCTTCGAAGTCCTGCCGCGGACTCCCCTCGTAGATGCGCATGCCGGCCCTCCCTCGGAGCCTCTCGTCCGGTCGATCGGCCCGCGTCCCTTCGACCGCCGCTCGCTGAGCCGGTAGACGACCGTTGCGGCGAGTGTAACCACGCCGACCGTGACGCACAAGGCAACCGCGACCGCGTCACCGCCACGGGTCGAGTTCGGGCCGCGTCGTCGACAGGAGCCGGTGCGCGGCGCGGTGTCCGGCCAGTGCCGCGGCCCGCAGCACGCGCAGGTCGTCGCGTTTCCCGGGCTCCGCGCCCAGCCAGGACAGCAGGAAGCCAGCGTCGAAGGCGTCCCCTGCCCCCGTGGTGTCGGGTGCGTCCACCGCCCGGGTGGCGACGGCGAGTGCCATCGCCTCGCGCTCCCGGCGCACGAGCACCAGGCAGCCGGCGCGCCCCTGCTTGAGCACGACCACCGGCGCGAGGTCCAGCAGCACCTCGCGCGGGCGGCCACCCCGCAGCGCCGCCGCCTCCTCGTCGTTGGCAACGAGGAGGTCGGGGGCCAGTGCCAGGAGATCGCGCCGCGCCGCCTGGCGGCCGCGAGCGAGCAGCGGGCGGCGGGACGCGAGGTCGACCGAGATGGCCGCGCCCGCGCTGCGCGCCATCTCGGCGGCCGCGAACGCCGCATCGCGAAGCGGCGCGTTGAACAGCGAGTACGCGGGCAGGTGCAGGCCATCGTGGCGGAACCAGGCCGGCCGCAGGTGCGCCGGCAGGAGCCCGTCGGCCGCGCCCCGCTCGGTGGCGAAGCTCCGCTCCCCGCCGGGGGCAACCAGCACCACGATGCGCGCCGTCGGCGCCGGCACCCGGGGCGCGTGGACCGTGACGCCCGCCTCCCGCAGCGAACGGACCAGCGCCGCGCCCCAGGAATCGCGTCCCACGGCACCCACGAACGAGGCACGGCCCCCCAGGCGCGCGGCCATCCGGGCAGTGTTCGCCGCCGATCCCCCCTGCCTGAAGCGCACCGCGGCAGCCGCGTCGCTGCCCGGCGTCAGCGGCTCGCGGAGCGCGGCGCTCACGTCCAGCGCGAGGTCGCCCAGTGCGACCAGCGAGGGGATGGCGCCACGGTAGCCAGGGTCGGTCGCGGGGTCGCCCGGCCACCGGCGGACCATCCCGGCCATCGTCAGACCCGTGCGGGGCACTGAGGCTGCTTCACGGACGGCGACTATAGTAGGCGGAAGCCGAAGCTACGCTGGATACCGTTCGCAGGAGCCATCCGTCCAGGCCGACGGCGGGCCGCTGCCAGCCGCCTATCGAGGATCCCCACCATGACCGTCGCTCCGAGCCGGCCGGAACAGCTTGCGATCGACACCGTCCGGACCCTGTCCATCGACGGCGTGCAGGCCGCGAACAGCGGGCATCCGGGCATGCCGATGGGCGCCGCCCCCATGGCCTACGTCCTGTGGACGCGCTTCCTCCGGCACGCCCCGCATGACCCGTCCTGGCCGGACCGGGACCGGTTCGTGCTGTCCGCCGGACACGGCAGCATGCTGCTGTACTCGCTCCTGTACCTGACCGGTTACGACCTCGCGCTCGACGACCTCAAGCGGTTCCGCCAGCTCGGTTCGCGCACCCCCGGCCACCCCGAGTACGGGCTCACGGCGGGCGTCGAGGCCACCACGGGACCCCTCGGGCAGGGCTTCTCGAACGCGGTGGGCATGGCGATCGCCGAGCACCGACTGGCGGCCGAGTTCAACCGGCCCGGGCATGCCGTGGTCGACCACTGGATCTACACGATCTGCAGCGACGGCGACATGCAGGAGGGCATCGCGTCGGAGGCGGCCAGCCTCGCCGGCCGGCTGCGCCTGGGCAGGCTCGTCGCGCTGTACGACGACAACCACGTCCAGCTCGACGGACCAACCGACTGGGCGTTCAACGAGGACGTGCTCGAACGGTTCGATGCCTACGGGTGGGACACGCGGCGCGTCGAGGACGGCAACGACGTCGAGGCCATCGCGAGCGCGATCGAGGCGGCCCGGCAGGATCCCCGGCCCAGCATGATCGCGGTGCGGACCCACCTCGGATACGGCTCCCCCAACCGCCACGACTCGTCGAAGGCGCACGGCCAGGCACTGGGCGAGGACGAGGTCCGCCTCACGAAGGAAGCCTACGGTTGGGATCCCGACCGGCACTTCTACGTGCCGGAGGACGCGCTGCGCCTGTTCCGCGAGGCGGTCCCCCGTGGCGAGACGTGGGTCCGCGAGTGGCAGGAGCGGCTGGACGCGTACCGGCAGGCGTTCCCCGCCGAGGCGTCGGAGTTCGAACGCCGGTTCGCGCGCCGGCTCCCGGACGGTTGGGATCGCGCGCTTCCGTCGTTCGGCGTCGACCAGGCCCAGGCCACCCGCCAGGCCTCCGCCGCGGCCATCCAGGCCGTCGCCGCGACCGTGCCCGAGCTGTTCGGGGGCGCGGCGGACCTGTCGGAGAGCAACCTCACCGACGTCAAGGGCGCCGGCCAGTACGGCCCCACCGAGCCGACCGGGCGCAACGTCCGCTTCGGCGTGCGGGAGCACGGCATGGGCGCGATCGCGAACGGTCTCGCCTACCACGGCGGGTACCTCCCCTACGTCGGCACGTTCCTGACCTTCAGCGACTACATGCGGGGCAGCGTCCGGCTCGCCGCCCTCAGCCGGCTGCACGTCATCTACGTCTGGACGCACGACTCGATCGGCCTGGGCGAGGACGGGCCCACCCACGAGCCGGTGGAGCACATCGCCGCGCTGCGTGCCATGCCCAACCTCTGGGTCATGCGCCCGGGCGACGCGAACGAGACGGTGGCGGCGTGGCGGGCCGCGGTGGCCCGCACGGACGGCCCGGTGGCGCTCGCGCTCAGCCGGCAGAAGCTGCCGGTGTTCGAGGCGACCCGCGAGCGCGCCGCGGAGGGCGTGGCCAGCGGCGGCTATGTGCTGGCGGACGCGACCGGCCGGGACGGCAGGGCGGCGAAGCCCCGCCTGCTGCTGCTCGCCACGGGTTCCGAACTGCAGCACGCGATGGGCGCTCGGGAGCGGCTCCAGGACCGGGGCGTTCCGACCCGCGTCGTCTCGATGCCGTGCTGGGAGCTCTTCGAGCAGCAGGACGCCGCGTATCGGGCGCAGGTCCTCCCGCCGGACGTCACGGCCCGGGTCAGCATCGAGGCCGGCGTTTCGTTCGGGTGGGACCGCTGGGTGGGACCACACGGCGCGATGGTCGCCGTCGAGTCCTTCGGGCTCTCGGCGCCCGGCCCCCAGGCCATGGAAGCGTTCGGGATCACCACCGATCACCTCGTCCAGGTCGCGGAGGGCGTCCTCGAGGGACGCATCCACGGCGTCGTCGCGTCGAGGCCGGCCGGCCTCGCGTCGCACGGCTCGGAGCACTGACGGCGGTGCGGGAGATGCGGGGACAGGGAGGAGCACGATGACCGGCAGGCTGTCCGCTTCTGGTGTCTCGCTGCCCGACGAGCTGCGGGGCGATGTCGACGCGGCGATGCAGCGCGCGCTGGCCGGCGGATGGGTCGGGCGGATCTGGAACAAGGACGCGTCGCTCTGGTCGACCGACGAGCCTGTCCAGG
This sequence comes from Chloroflexota bacterium, assembly GCA_021786265.1. Next base: position 40,073 of record JAJYNP010000142.1, on the reverse strand, counting down.
CCAGGATCCTGAACCGCCTGGGCTGGCTGCACGCGCCCGAGGCGTTCCTGGAGGACGTCGACGAGCTGAGGGCCTTCGCCGACGGGATCCGCGAGCAGGGGTTCACCCAGGCCGTGCTCTGCGGGATGGGCGGCAGCTCCCTCGCCCCGGACGTGCTGGCCGCCGTGTACGGCGTGGTGCCGGCGGGCGGGACGCCGGTGCACGTCCTCGACTCGACCGACCCGGACGCGGTGCGCTGGGCCCGCGAGTCGTTCGACCCCGCGACGACCCTCTACCTGGTCTCGACGAAGTCCGGCACCACCACGGAGACCCTGAGCTTCCTGGCCTCGTTCTGGGACCAGGAGGCCCACGGGCGGGGGATCGCCTGGCCTGCGCTCCACTTCGCGGCGATCACCGATCCCGGCAGGAGCATGGAGTCCATCCCCCACTACAACGAGTTCCGCGAAGTGTTCCTGAACCCGACCGACATCGGCGGCCGGTACAGCGCACTGACCTACGTGGGCTGCGTGCCCGCGGCGCTCCTGGGAATCGATCTCGGGCGGCTCCTCGAACAGGGCGTCCGCATGGCGCAGCGCTGCCGGGAGGAGGGCGCGGACAACCCGGGCCTCGGCCTCGGCGTGACGCTCGGCGCCCTGGCGAAGACCGGGCGCGACAAGCTGACCTTCCTCGCCGACCCGGCCATCGCCCCGTTCGGAGCGTGGGCCGAGCAACTGATCGCGGAGAGTACCGGCAAGCACGGCGTTGGCATCGTCCCCATCGACCGCGAGCCGCCCGGGTCCGTCCAGGGCTACGGCCCCGATCGCGTCTTCGTCCGCCTGCTCCTGGCCGGCAGCACGGGCTGGCGCGAAGCAAGCGACGGGCTGGTCCACGACCTGGTCGCCGCCGGCCACCCCGTCCTGGAGATCGAGGTCGACCCCGACCTGGGGCTGGGCGGCGAGTTCTTCCGCTGGGAGTTCGCCACCGCCGTCGCCGGCGCCGTCCTTGGCATCGACCCGTTCGACGAGCCAAATGTGACCGAATCGAAGGAGAACACGAAGCGCGTGCTCGCCGAGTACCACGAGCACGGCCGGCTGCCCGCGCTCGACGCGCTCGCGACCGAGGGGCCGCTCACGCTCGTCGGCGACGCGGCGCTCCGCCTGGGCGACGGGAAGGGCACCGTGGAGGGGGAGCTGCGGCGGCACCTGGCACGCATCCGGCCGTCGGGCTACCTGGCGATCCAGGCATACATGGCGCCGAGCCCTGAGCGCACGGAGGCGCTGCAGGCGATCCGCGCGCTGCTCCGCGATCGGACGCACCGCGCGACCACGCTGGGCTACGGTCCCCGCTTCCTGCACTCGACCGGGCAGCTCCACAAGGGCGGGGCGCCGATCGGCTGGTTCCTGCAGGTGATCGCCGGACACCCGCGCGACCTCCCCATCCCGGGCACCGATCACACCTTCGGCACCCTCATCGACGCGCAGGCGATCGGCGACTTCCAGGCGCTCGAGGCCCACGATCTGCCGGTGCTGCGGGTCGACTGCTCGGCCGACCCCGCGACGGGGCTCGCCGCCCTGCGCGACGCCCTGGATCGGGCGCTCTCGTGACGCCCGGCTCGCGAAAGGCCGCGTGACATGGCACGTCGCGCCGCGACCCTGACGCGCGCCGGGGCGGTGCGCCCGCAGGTGAACCCGCTTCGCGCGGGCCTGCGGCTCGAGAAGGTCCCCGAGCCCGCGTGCATCGTGGTGTTCGGGGCCACGGGCGACCTGACGCATCGCAAGATCCTTCCTGCCCTGTACAACCTGCGGCGCGTGGGGCTCCTGCCGGCCGAGACCACCATCGTCGGGTTCGCGCGCCGCCCGTACAGCGACGAGGAGTTCCGCGCCGACCTGAAAGCATCGGTGGCGGAGTTCTCGCGGGTGCCGATCCAGGACGCGATCTGGGACGACTTCGCGGCCGGGATCTTCTACCAGCAGGGCGAGTTTCACGAGGCCGAGGCGTACAAGCGGCTCAGCCAGCGCCTCGACCAGCTCTCCGCCTCGCGCGGCACGCGCGACAACCGGCTCTTCTACCTGGCCACCCCGCCCAGTCTCGGGCCCACGATCATCGACAACCTCGGCCGCGCGTCGCTCGATGCCGAGGGCCGCACGCACGGCTGGGCGAGGATCGTGATCGAGAAGCCGTTCGGGCAGGATTTGGAGTCGGCGCGCCAGCTGAACCGCGACGTCCAGCGTGTGTTCCGCGAGTCGCAGGTCTACCGCATCGACCACTACCTGGGCAAGGAGACGGTGCGTAACCTGCTGGTCTTCCGGTTCGGCAACGGGATCTTCGAGCCGATCTGGAACCGCCGGTACGTGGACCACGTGCAGATCACGGTCTCCGAGTCGCTGGGGGTCGAGGGGCGCGGGCCGTTCTACGAGGAGGCCGGCGCGACGCGCGACATCCTGCAGAACCACATGCTGCAGCTGCTGAGCCTGGTCGCCATGGAGCCGCCGATCGCGTTTGCCGCCGACGACCTGCGCAACGAGAAGCTCCGGGTGCTGCGCGCCATCGACGCGGACTGGACGGAGGAGCGCATCACGCGTGACGTGGTACGCGGCCAGTACGGGCCAGGGTGGGTGGGGGGCAAGCCGGTTCCCGGCTACCGGGAAGAGCCCGAGGTCGCGAAGGACTCCACCCGGGAGACGTTCGTGGCCCTGAAGGTGCAGATCCAGAACTGGCGCTGGGCGGACGTGCCGTTCTACCTGCGGACGGGCAAGCGGCTCGCGAAGCCGGCGACCGAGATCTCGGTGCAGTTCAAGCAGCCGCCGCTCGCGCTCTTCAAGGAGCTGCGGGCGGATCCCGAGCCGAACCTGCTGGCCCTCCGTATCCAGCCCGACGAGGGGATCCTGCTGCGCTTCGTCGCCAAGGTGCCCGGCCTCGGACTGGACGTCCGCAGCGTGAACATGGACTTCACGTACGGCTCGTCGTTCGTGAGCGACGCACCGGAGGCGTACGAGACGCTCCTGCTCGACGCGATGCTCGGCGACGCCTCGCTGTTCACGCGTGCCGACGAGGTGGAGGCCGCCTGGGCCGTCGTGTCGCCGATCGACCGGGCCTGGGGGGCATGGGACCAGGGTGGCCAGCGACCTGGGTTCCCGGACTACGCCGCGGGCACCTGGGGGCCCGAGGAGGCGGACCGGCTCATCGAACGAGACGGTCGGCGGTGGCGGAGGCTCTGATCCATGGCGGACGATCCGGGCACCCGGTCTGACGCCGCCGGCGGAGGAGATGCCACCCGTCCCGCGCGGGCCTCCGCCGCCGCCGGGCGACGGGCCACAGGCGGCACGGGCCGCCCACGGCAGGGAACCCCGGCCAGCCGGGACGGGGCGGCGATCCCGCCCGCGGTCCCGGGCGCCCGGCATCACTGGGATGCCCGGGCGGGTTCCGTCGAGGAGATCGAATCCGAGCTGGCCCGGATCTGGGGCCTTGCCGCGCACGAAGCGGAGCTGGAGGGCATGACGGCGGCGGCGGAGGCCGACGCCTTCGGCGACCCGCGGGTCGCCAGGCGGCTGGGCCGCGCTGGCGACGTGCGCGTCCGCGCCCGCACCTCCGTGCTCACCCTGGTCGTGGTGGCCACGCGCCCGGAGACGCTCGAGCGCGCCCTCGACGCCATCGCCGAGCTGGCGGGCCGCCATCCTTCCCGCGCCATCGTCATGGCGCCGGGTGACCCGGACGGACCGCCTGCGCTGGATGCCCGGATCAGCCTCGAGTGCAGCGTCCGTCCCACGAGCGTCGCCGAGACGTGCGCCGAGCGGATCCTCGTGCAGGTCGGCGGCGAGACCGCGCAGCACCTCGCGGGGATCGTGACGCCGCTGCTGATCCACGATCTCCCGGTGGTGCTCTGGTGGGCCGACGATCCGCCGCTCGGCTCTCGCCAGCTGCGTGAACTGGCAGAGACCTGCGATGGGCTGCTGATCGACTCGGGCGCCTTCCGCGACGACGGCACGGCGCGCCTGTCCGCCCTGGCCGTGCTGATCGCCGGCGGCGAGGTCGCCGTCCACGACGTGGGCTGGATGCGGCTGACCCTGTGGCGCGAGCTGCTCGGCGGCCTGTTCGACCATCCCCTGCTGGCGCCGGAGCTCCCGTCGCTGCGGAGCGTGCGGCTGGACGTGCTCCGCCCGGGCTCCACCCTCCGCATCTCGAAGGCCGCGTGCTTCGCGGGCTGGCTGGCCACAGCACTGCACCTGGACGTCGTCAGGCCGCTGGCGCCGAAGCGCAACTCGGAGAGCCTCGTGGGGGCGTGGACCGACAGCCACCGCGAGATCCCGGTCGAGTTCCGCCCGGTCATCGCGGCCGTACCGGTCGGCACGCTCGCCAACGGGTCGCTCCAGCGGGTCGAGCTGGAGCTGGGGCGCGGGCGGCGCGTCATCCGCGCGCGCGTCACGCGGCAGGCCGACCATCTCCTGGCCACCGCCGACTGGGACGGCGCCGAGGTCGCCCGCCGGGCCGGCAGGCTGGAGCCGTTCGACGAGGCACCGTATGTCGCCGAGGCACTGGATCAGCTCGGGCACGACCGGATCTTCGAGGAGAGCGTCACCCGGGCGGCGCGCCTGGTCGGCGGATAGCGATCGGCGCGGCCGCCTCCAACCGGCCGCAGGTCCCGGGCGGGAAGTCGCGGGCGGCGCCCGTCCGAGGCGACGGGTCCCGCTTCTCGGAGGGGCAGACAGGAGGACGCGATGGCAGGACCCCGCATCGTCGTGGTCGCCGACGGGGACGAGCTCGGGCGGATCGGCGCCGACTACGCCTGCAGGTCGCTGGAGCGCGCGATCGCCGAGCGCGGGCGCGCACACCTGGCGCTGACCGGCGGGACCACGCCGATCGCCCTCTACCGCGCGCTCGGGACGGCGCCGTTCCGTGACCGTCTCGACTGGGGCAGCGTCGACCTCTGGTGGGGCGACGATCGGTTCGTCCCGTTCGACCACCCGGAATCGAACGTGGGCCTCGTGCGGGACACGCTCCTCGGCGCGACATCGGGGATCGCCGTCCCCGTCCGGAACGTCCACCCGTTCCCGATCCCGGAGGCCGAGGCGGCCGGCCAGGGGCCCGAGTGGTGCGCCGCGCGGTACGCGCAGCAGCTGCTGGCCGGTCTGCCACTCGACGACCACGGGCTCCCGATCTTCGACCTGGTGCTGCTCGGAGTCGGGCCGGACGGGCATTTCCTGTCGTGCTTCCCGGGGAGCCCGCTGGTGGATGCGCCGGCCCCGCCGATCTGCGCGGGTGTGCCGGCCCCCACCACGGCGAAGCCCCACATCCCGCGCGTGACGTGCTCGCCACGGCTCACCAAGAACGCCCGGGATGTCCTCGTGATGGTGACCGGCGCGGCGAAGGCGCCGATCCTGGCGGCGGTGCTGGGGGGTCCGCGCGACCCGCGCCGGTACCCGTCGCAGCTCGCCGCGCGCGAGGGAGCGACGTGGATGCTGGACTCGTCCGCGGCCGCGGGACTGCCGGAGACGATGCGGAGCCCGGGCGACTGACGGGGCGCACCGGTCCGGTCCCCGCGCCGCTCCGCGGCCGGGGATCAGGCGACTCCCGCCTCCGCCAGGCGGGGCGCCACGGCCGCCCACGCCCGCGAGACCACCCAGGCCAGCGCGAGCCCGAGGATCGCCGCGCCGGCGATGTCGTCGAGCCAGTGCACGCCCGCCGCCACGCGCGCCACGCCCACCGCCGCCACGATCAGCACGGTCAGAGCCCTCGTCCGGACCCCCACTCGCGCGGCGAGCATCGCCATGCCGCCGCTCACGTGGTCGCTCGGGAAACTCGCATCGGCGGCGTGCGGAAAGAGCGGCGCCTGCCCGAGCAGCACGAAGGGCCGGACCTCGGGGAGCAGGAGGCCCGCCACGTGAGCGATCCCCAGCGCGATCGCCACGGCCGCGATGCCGGGCGCGATGCGGAGGGTCGTCGCGATGATGCGGTCGCGCGGCGCGCTCGATTCGGCCCACAGCGCCCCCAGGCCCACCACGAGGATCGCCAGGACGATGCCGTACTGCGCGATCCCCGCGATCGCGTGGCCGGCCGCCTGCGGCATCGTGGCGTCCCAGCGCAGGAACGTGGGCTCGACGGCGCGGCTGACGGGATCGGGCATGGTGCTCCTCCTGCAGGATGGGACCGCCAGTATCCCGCAGGCGAGTCGCGGGCCGGTGACGATGCGATGAAGTGTCCGCAACAGCTCCCGGCCGTCACCGGCCCGCGACGGGGGTCAGCGGCGCCGGGCCGCCGTCGAGAGGGCCGTGCCGGCCACGATCGAGACCGCGCCGAGGCCCAGGACCAGGAGGAGCGGCAGCGGCACGCCTCCCGGTCCCCCGTTCGGCTGGCTGCCCGCCGCATCGGTCGCGGGCAGCGATGCGCTCGCCGACGGCGAGGAGCCCGGCGTGCTCGTGGCCGCGGCTGCCAGCGCGACGTGCCAGACCCCGCCCAGAGCGGCGATCCCCTCGCCGTTCGTCTGACCAGCGGCGGCGTCATGCGCGAAGTAGTACACGGGGTGCCCGTCGTACGTGACCTGGGCGGTCCCGTCCGCACGGACGAACGTGCCGAAGGTCCCCGTCGCCCCCGCCGCGCCCGTCACGGTCCCGCCCGGGGCCACCAGCAGGGGCGGCCAGTTCACCAGGCATGGCCCGTTGCAGACCGGCGCCGCGGTCGAGTCGGACGAGAGCGTGTAGAGCGTGTGCCCGCTGGGACCGGTCAGGTACGAGCCGAGTGTCGCGCTCGCGGCGACCCCCACCTGGACGCCGGACGGCGCTGACGTTGCCGTCGGGGAGGTGCTCGGCGCGGGGCTGCCGTACGAGGTGGCATCCACGCCGGCCGTGGACCACGCGGCCACGACGAGGAACAGGGACGCGAACAGCCCGGGCAGAGCCAGGCGTCGGGTCCACCGGGAAGGGTGCATCTGGCGAGACTCCTCTGACCCTGCGGGCGGCCACACCGGACGTGGCAGCTCCGCAATGGCCGGCATACGTCGCAGCGGCGGCGATCGGTTTCACGACGCGGCGCTGGCCGCGTACCATCGCCGCACCATGGAAGCGCCCGAACGGCTCGTCTACTCGGGCAACGACGAGGCCGACCGTCTCCTTGCCCGCGACCCGCTGGCGCTGCTGATCGGCTTCACGCTCGACCAGCAGGTACCGCTGCAGAAGGCGTTCATCGGTCCGTACGAGCTGCAACGGCGGCTTGGATCGCCGCTCGACGCCGTCCGCATCGCGTCGATGGATCCCGGCGAGCTAGCGCGGGCGTTTGCCGAACGTCCCGCGCTCCACCGCTTTCCGGGCGCCATGGCAGCGCGAGTACAGGCGCTCTGTGCCGCCGTCACCTCGTCCTACGGCGGCGATGCCGCGCGCGTCTGGCTGGGGGCAATGGACGGCCCCGACCTGCGAGCCCGCCTGCTGAGGCTGCCCGGCATCGGGGAGATGAAGGCCGGGACCATCATGGCAGTCCTGTCCCGGCGCTTCGGGCTGGAGCTTCCCGGACTGGAGGCCGTCCTCCCCGACCACCCGACACTGGGCGACGTCGACTCACCGGCCACCCTCGCCGCCTACCAGGCCGGGAAACGGGCCTACAAGGCGGCGTTGCGGGCGGGTATGCGCGAGGGCGATGCGGGTCGTGCTTTCCTCCGGGTTGGCAGGCCCTGCTGACGTCGATCAGGCGGCGATCTCGCCGCGCGGCACGAAGCCATCGGGATCGCTTCCGTCACAGGGACCGCACCCGGGCAACGCGACTCACCGAGTGAGCGGTATCCCATCAGGTGCCAGCCGGTGCGACCGGTGCGGCCGCCGCCGCGCCCCGCCCGTCATCTTCGCGGCGGCCTGCGTGCCTACCCCAGGGGCTCCCCGATGCCGGATCGCACGAGCTCCGTCAGCGACGCGATCGCCCCGGCCTCGTCTTCGCCCTCCGCCGTGATGCGCACGAGGTGCCCCTGCTTCACGCCGGCCGCGAGCATGGTGAGGATGCTCTTGGCGTCACCCGGCGCCGTGCCCCGGGTCAGGTTCTGGACCTGGACACGTGAGCGGAATCCCGCCGCGGTCTTCACGAAGATCGACGCCGGGCGCGCGTGCAGCCCCGACGGGTTCCGGACCTCCAGATCGATCGACTCCATGTGCGTCCTCCCCGGGGCCTGCCCCTTCTGGTTTCTGCACGTATGTGCGCAGTTCTTTGCCTGTACGCGCGTATTACCGCTTGACACCTGCGTGTTGCACGCTACCATGCGCATTACCGAGCGTCAATGCGCAACCTAAGTGCTCACCATGAGCATACGACAGCGGGAGGTCCCCACCACCATGATGACAGCCGAGCGCCGCCGGCAGATTCTGGACGTGCTCGCGGCTGACGCGCGTGCCGAGGTACCGACCCTGGCCGCCCGCTTCGGTGTCTCCGAGTCGACCATCCGGCGCGACCTCCAGGTGCTCTCCCAGGATGGCGCCGTCGAGCGTACGCGCGGAGGTGCCGTTCTCTCCAGTCGCTTCGAGCCGTCCTTCGGGGAGAAGGAGACGGTCCACCGCGCGCAGAAGACGGCGATCGCCCGGGCCGCCGCCGACATGGTGCAACCCGGCCAGACCGTGTTCCTCGACGCGGGGACGTCCACCCTCGAGCTGGCCCGGATCCTGCGTGCGCGGACGGACATCACGGTTGCCACGAACTCCATCCCGATCGCCGTCGAGCTCGCGCAGCGCCTCCGGCTGATCATCACCGGCGGCCAGGTCAAGGAGCAGACCCTGGCGCTGGTCGGACCGCTGGCCGAGCGGTCGATCGAGCAGATGCACGTCGACATCGCGTTCCTGGGCATGAACGGCGTGGCCGCCGGGGCCGGGCTGACCACGCCGACCTGGGAGGAAGCCGCCACCAAGGCGCGCATGATCGCGGCCGGCCGTACCGCCGTCGTGCTCGCGGACAGCAGCAAGCTCGGCGCCGTGAGCTTCGCCCGCGTCGCCGGCCTCGACGAGGTCGACCTGCTGGTGACGGACGAGGACGCGCCGCCCAGCGAGGTCGAGGCGCTCCAGGCCGCCGGGCTGCGGGTGCGGGTGGTGCCCACGGCGGCCACCACGGCGAGCGTGCCCGCCCCCAACCGTGCCCGAACGTAGGAGGACGCGTGATGCGCCCCATCGTCACCGTGACGCTGAACCCGGCCATCGATCGGACCGTCTGGATCGACCGTCTCGAGCCGGGCGCCACCCACCGCACGTCCATGTCCCGGGCCACGATCGGCGGCAAGGGAATCAACGTGGCCCGCACCGCGGGGAGGCTCGGGGCCCCGGTGATCGCGCTGGGCATCGCCGGCGAGGACCAGGCGACCCGCATCGAGCAGCATCTCGGCGCTCGCGGAATCCAGGCCCGCTTCCTGGGGATCGAGGGTGAGACGCGGACCAACCTGAAGCTGATCGAGCAGAACGATGGCCGCATGACCGAGATCAACGGCACCGGGCCCGAAGTGAGCCAGGGGGTCCTCGAGGCACTGGCCGCCGACCTGTTCGAGACGGTGGCGCGCGAGCGCCCGGCTGTCGTGGTGATGGCGGGCAGCCTGCCCGCCGGGGTCCCCGCCGACGTCTACGCGCGCTGGACGCAGGAACTGCGCCGGAGCGCCGCCGAGGTCGCCTCCATCGTCGACGCCAGCGACGAGCCGCTGACGCGAGCCATCGGCGCCGGGCCGTTCCTGGTGAAACCCAACCGCGTCGAGGCCGAGGCGATCCTCGGACGCGCGATCGGCGACGGGAAGGACCCATGCCGGGCGGCCCTCGAGATCGTCGAGCTGGGCCCGAGGGCCGTGCTGCTCTCGCTGGGCGCGGACGGCGCGGTGGCGGCACTGGGCACCGCGGCACAGGCGTTCCGGGCCGGGGCGATCGACGCGGCCCCCGGCCGGCTCATGACGACGGTCGGCGCCGGCGACGCCATGGTGGCCCGCATCGCCGTCGAGCTCGCAGGGCGTGATCCGGCCGAGCCCATCACCCCGGACACGTTCTTCACCGTCTGCCGGCTCGCCGTCGAGCAGGCCGCGGCGCACATCGCCACAGGAGGTTGAGCCCGATGCCAGAGACGACCGTCCGCGACCTGATCGGCCCCGAGTCGATCGTCCTCGAGCTCGCCGCGAGCGGCCGCGACGACGCGATCCTCGAGCTGTCACGCCGCCTGGAGCACCTGGACGCCGTGGACGATGCGCGCCTGGTCGCGAACGCGGCGCTGGCCCGCGAGGCCGTGGGCAGCACCAACATCGGCCTGGGCGTCGCGATTCCGCACGCGAAGAGCGAACACGTCCGGCGGGCGGCGCTGGCATTCGGGCATCGCCAGGCCGGCGTGGAGTGGCCCGGCGAGGCGGTGGCAGACGCCGGGGCGGCGCCCGACGCCGAACGCGAGGTGCACAGCGTGGACCTCGTCTTTCTGATCGCGAGCCCCGAGCACGCCAGCGACGATCACCTGCGGGTGCTCGCCGCCCTTGCCCGGGCGCTCATCCACGAGGACTTCCGCGAGGCGCTCCGCACCAGCACGACGGCCGAGGCGGTGCTGGAGCTGCTCGCACGGAGGTTGACCGTCTCCGCGTAGCGCGACCGTCTGCATCCCCGCACACGCATCGGAAGGAGTTCAGCATGGCAATCCAGCGCCTGGTCGCGATCACGTCCTGCCCGACCGGGATCGCGCACACCTACATGGCCGCCGAGGCCCTCAGCAAGGCCGCGATCGAGGCGGGCATCGCCATCAAGGTCGAGACCCAGGGGAGCATCGGCGCTGAGAACAGGATCACCGACGAGGAGGCGGCACAGGCCGACGCCGTGATCATCGCGGCGGATACCAACGTGGCCGAGGATCGGTTCGTCGGGAAGCCGATCGTGCACGCCTCCACGGGCGACGCCATCCGCAACGCTGCCGGGCTGATTGTGCAGGCGGCGCAGCTGGTGAGCGCCGCGCCTGCGCCGACGCCCGGAGCGGCGCGGGCGCAGGGTGACTACCTGGCCCGCGTCGCCGAGGTGAAGGAGGCGCGGAAGTCGAGCCAGAAGGGCCCCTACAGGCACCTGATGAGCGGCGTCTCGTTCATGATCCCGTTCGTCGTCGCGGGCGGCATCCTGATCGCCCTCTCGTTCGCGTTCGGGATCCACGCCTACGAGCAGCAGGGCAGCGTCGCCGCCGCGCTCTTCCAGATCGGCGCCCAGTCGGCGTTCGCGCTCTTCGTGCCGATCCTCTCCGGTTACATCGCGTACTCGATCGCCGACCGACCGGGGCTCGCGCCCGGCATGATCGGCGGGCTCATCTCGACCCAGGTCGGCGCCGGGTTCCTGGGCGGCATCATCGCGGGCTTCCTCGCCGGATACCTCGCGCTCTGGCTGATCCGGACGATCCATCTCCCCCGGACCCTGCAGGGGCTGATGCCGGTCCTGATCGTCCCGCTCCTGACCTCCCTGGTGGTCGGGCTCGCGATGATCTACGTCGTCGGCGAGCCGATCAAGACGGTCACCACGGATCTCACCGGCTGGCTCAAGGGGCTGAGCGGCGGCAGCGCGATCGTGCTCGGGCTGATCCTGGGCCTGATGATGGCGTTCGACATGGGCGGGCCGGTGAACAAGGCGGCCTACACCTTCGCGGTCGGCCTCCTGGGGTCCGGCGTGTACGAGCCGATGGCCGCGGTCATGGCGGCCGGCATGGTGCCTCCGCTCGGGCTTGCGCTGGCCACCGTCATCGCCCCGCGCAAGTTCAACACCGAGGAAAAGGAGGCCGGCGAGGCGGCCTGGGTGCTCGGCCTGTCGTTCATCACCGAGGGCGCGATCCCCTTCGCGGCCGCGGACCCGTTCCGCGTGATCCCCAGCATCATGGCCGGGTCGGCGATCACGGCGGCGATGAGCATGGCGTTCGGGATCCAGCTCCGGGCTCCGCACGGCGGCGTCTTCGTGCTGCCGATCCCCAACGTGATCACCGATCTGCCGCTGTACGTCCTGTCGATCGTCGTCGGCATGGGCGTGACCGCAGCCGTGGTGTCGGTGCTCAAGCGGCCCGTGGTGGAGGCCGAGCCGGCCGGGGCCCTAGCCGAGCCCGCGGCGGCCTGATACCGCGTAGTACTACCCCGGCGGCCGTGCCTCGACCCGGAAGGGCTATTGAGTCACGGCCGCCCGCCCCTCATCCTTGCAGCGGACATTTCCGCAGCGAGCCGAACCGCGATGGGGGCCCCTCTCCACTGCATCTTCTGCGGCACCGCGAACGGTCCGGGTGACCGGTTCTGCCGGCTGTGCCGCTCGCCGCTCGGGTCGCTGACCGAACCGGCCGCGCCAGCCCCTGTGCCGGCGCACCCCTCGAGCGTGCGGAGTCATGCCGCCGCCATCCTGATCGCGACCGGCATGGTCCTGGTCGCCTCCGCCACCGCGTTCGCCGCCCGTGGCCCGCTGCTCGATCTCGCCGCGCACGTGGTTCCGCAGTTCGTCCAGGCTCCCTCGAACGTCGCACCACCCGTGCCGGCTGCGACCGTGGCGCCGGAGCACGCCCCGACGGCAATCCCCTCGTGCGGCCCCGCGAGTGAGCACGGACAGGGGCTGGCCAGGGGCCGGGAAGTGTCCGGCTGCACGCCGGCGGCCGCACCGAAGGTGCACGGGCAACCCGAGCGAACCGCGAAACCGGCAGGGCATCCGACCCCGAAGCCTCAAGGCCTGGAGTCGGCACCGGGCCGGGACGGAACGCAGGCACAGGCGCCGGCAGCGACCCCGGCGGCGGACCAGCAGGCACAGGCGCCGCTGGCCACCCAGTCGCCGGATCAGCAGGCGCAGGCGCCGCTCTCGACCCCGTCGAGCGATCAGCAGGCGCAGGTCCCCTCGGGACCTCAGCGGCACGGCGGGACAGCGGGCCCGGCCAGCCAGCGCTGAGCGCCGGCCGCCGGCCGCGGTGCCGCCGGCGACGGTCAGAACACCTCCGGACACCAGGGCGCGCGATCGACCGCGAAGAGCGCGTCCGCGCGGCGCACGGCGCCCGCCGTCCGCTCGACCGCCCGGCCGGCCCGGACGAGCTCGGCGAAGCTGAACCCACCCATGTAGCAGGATCCCAGGTCCGTCACGCCGAGCTCGATGTCGGCCGCGTCGTCGGTCCGCTCCACGACGCCGGCCAGGGATGACCCCGATGCCGCCGGCGCGCCGCCGGCGACCGTCAGCCTCCAGCGTCCGTCGTTCCACGGCGCACCCGCATCGGCCACCCCCAGCACCGCTGAGCCCGTCGTCGCGTAGCGGCGGCCCGACAGCGCGTTTGCCACGTCGACGAGCCGCACGAACAGCCCGTCCCCGATCGTCAACCCGAGGCGCCGCGGCTCGGCGAGCAGCAGGAGCAGCGGCGAGTCGACCGGCTGGTGCCTGGCCCGGATCCTTGCGACGAGATCCATGTCCAGCACGAACCGCCACAGCGCGCGCTCCGCGCGGGGCGTGGCGGTGACGAGCTCGCGCACCTCGAGGACGTTCTCGTGTCCCTGCGTCTCCCACGCGTGGCGCATCCGGTAGCGCACGTAGCCCTCGGGGCGCTCTCCGCCCTCCTCGACCGCGGTGAACGTGGGCCCCGCCCCCTCGCGATCCGACTCGCGGTCGCGCAATACCTGGAGCTCCCACCAGGCACCGGTCCGGGTCACGAACCCGGGCCGTGCCGCTCTGGCCGCCTCGTAGATCGGCGGCAGCAGGCCGCCGGCCTCCGCGACGTCGACCATCCGGACGCGCCCGCCGGGCTCCGGATCGGACCGGAAGGCGCGGCCTGCGCCCGGAAGGTCGAACGAGGCGGCGAGCGTCGCGAGCCCGTATCCGAACCGCGGGTAGATCGCCGCCTCGGACGCCCAGAGCACCGCCACCGGCTCGCCACGAGCGCGGACGTCGCCGAGGAGCCGGGCCATCATCGCGGTCAGGATCCCGCGTCGCCGGTGGCTGGGAATGACACCGACCTCCGTCACGCCGGCCGCGGGGAGTTCAGCACCGGGCACGGTGAGGCGGAACGAGAACGCCGCGGCCGTGCCCACGATCGCTTCCCCGTCGTACGCGCAGAGCAACCGGTCACGCTCCAGGATCCGTTCGTGGTCCCGGACGTCCTCGTCCCGGACCCCGTAGGCGAACGGGATCTCGGCCGCGGCCAGGAACGGGCGCAGGTCGTCGGCGCCGTATGGGCGGATCTCGACGGGCATGACGGTTCTCTCCTTTGCCGGACGCGGGCGCCATCGTACGCTGGCCGGGCGGCCGGCCACGCCCGGGAACCGACAGGGGTAGGCTTGGCACATGCTCTCGACCACCGGGACCGCCGGACCCCGGGCGGCTTCCGGTGCCCGGCGTGCCGGGATCGCCCTTCGCCACCGCAACTTCCGCCTCTTCTTCTCGGGCCAGCTGATCTCGCTGATCGGGACCTGGATGCAGTCGCTCGCCCAGGGCTGGCTCGTGCTCCAGCTGACGCAGGACCCGTTCGTACTCGGCGTCATCTCGGCGGTGCAGTTCCTGCCGATCATGGTGTTCGGCCTCTTCGGCGGGCTCATCGCCGACGCGCTGCCCAAGCGGACGACCATCGTCGCTACGCAGACGGCCTCGATGATCCTGGCCTTCGTGCTGTTCTGGCTGACCTGGACGCACCAGGTTCAGCCGTGGCACATCGGCGTGCTCGCGTTGCTGCTCGGCTGCGTGAACACCATCGACATGCCGACGCGCCAGGCGTTCGTGGTGGAGATGGTGGGCCGGGAAGACGTGGTGAACGCCGTGGCCCTGAACTCGGCGGTGTTCAACACCGCGCGCATCCTGGGGCCCGCGATCGCCGGCGTGGTGATCGGCGTGGTGGGCATCGCCAGCTGTTTCTTCCTGAACGGCGTCAGCTACATCGCCGTGATCATCGGCCTGTTCGCGATGCGCACCTCGGAGCTGCACGCGCGGGGCGGGTACCAGTTCCAGCGGAGCGTCCGGGCGGTCATCGCGGACCTGGCCGAAGGGCTGCGCTACGTCAGGGCCACCCCTGTGGTGCTGCTCGCCGTGGGCGTGGTGGGGCTGGTCTCCACCCTCGGGATGAACCTCAACGTCCTCGTGCCCGTCTATGCCGCAAACGTGCTCCACGCGGGCGCCACCGGCTTCGGGTTCCTGATGGCGGCCACCGGGATCGGATCGCTGGTCGCCGCCCTGACGATCGCGTTCGCTGGCCGCTCGTCGCCGCACGTGATGCTGGTGGGGGGCGCGATCCTGGGCCTGCTGCAGGCGGTCCTCGTCGCCGTCCACGCCATGCCGATCGCGCTCGCCTGCATGTTCGGTGTCGGGTTCGGGAGCATCGCGATGACCGCGACCGCGAACACCTCGATCCAGCTCGCGGTCCCCGACGGCCTGCGTGGCCGGGTACTCAGCGTCTACACGACCGTATTCGCGGGGTCGACCCCGATCGGAGCCCTGTTCGCGGGCACGCTCGCGGCGCAGTTCGGGGCCGCCATGTCGTTCGGGGTGGGGGGCGCGACGTCGCTGGCGGTGGTCGTGGTCTCCTTCCTGCTCGCCCGGCCGTGGCTGGCGAGGGAGCCGGTCCGCCGGGTCGCGTAGGTCGCTCGCCGGCGGTCGGGCGCGTGCAGGCTGTCGGGCGCGTGCAGGCTGTCGGGCGCGTGCGGGCGGTCGGCCTGGCGCGTGCGGGCGGTCGGCCTGGCGCCAGGGGAAGCCATCCCCGATCCCTCGACATGACCGCTGAGATGCGCCATCATTCCTCGGTATGAGCGACGAAGCGGGGGACATCCGGATCGGGCTCGCGGCCGAGATGCTCGGGATCTCGGTGGAGACGCTGCGCCGCTGGGAGGCGGAGGGGAGGCTCCGGACGCGTCGCTCGGACGGCGGGCAGCGGCTCGTGCCGCTCGCGGAGGTGACCCGCCTCCTCGCCGAGCGACGGGCCGCCTCGTCGGACCGGCCGATCGTCGCGCAGTCCGCGCGCAATCGCTTCCCCGGGATCGTCACGCGGATCCAGCGCGACGGCATCGTGGCCGTGGTGGAGATCCTGGCCGGCCCACATCGCGTGGTGAGCATCATGACCGCCGAGGCCGTCGACGAGCTGGGGCTGACCGTCGGCGCCGAGGCCGTGGGCGTGGTCAAGGCGACCAACGTGGTCGTGGAAGTCCCCTCGCCCGGCGGAGGGCGCGGGTGAGGTCGCTCGCCAGCCTGGCCGTCGTCGCGGTCGTGGTGGTCGCTGGCTGTGGCGGCACCACGGAGGCAGGCTCGGCGCCCACTCCGCCCGGACCGGCTGCGGGAACGGCCCACCTGACCGTCCTCGCGGCAGCGTCGCTGACGACCGCGCTCGCGGCGGCCACGCGCGCGTACGAGTCGAGCCACCCGGGAGCCTCGTTCACGGTCGCCACCGGCGCGTCGTCCGCGCTGCGGGTCCAGATCGAGCAGGGTGCACCCGCCGACGTGTTCCTGTCGGCCGACACGGTGAACGCACGGACGCTGGCCGGCGAGGGACTGGTGAACGGGGCGGCGGTGCCGTTCGCGGGCAACGTGCTCACGGTCGTGGTGCCGCTCGCGAACCCCGCCGGGGTGGTCACCCCAGAGGATCTCGCCCGACCGGGCCTGCGGATCGTCGCCGCGGGCAGCCAGGTCCCGATCACCAGGTACGCCCAGCAGGCCGTCGCGAACCTCGCCAGGCAGCCCGGATATCCGGCCGACTTCGCGGCGCGGTACGCGGCCAACGTCGTCTCTCACGAGGACGACGTGCGCGCGGTGCTGGCCAAGATCGAGCTCGACGAGGGGGATGCCGCGATCGTGTATGTGACCGATGCGAAGACCTCCTCGAAAGTCCTCACGATCCCGATCCCGGCGGCCGCCAACGTGCCGGCGACGTATGCGGGCGTGGTCGTGAAGGGGTCCGCACACGCGACGGCCGCCGCCGATTTCCTCTCGTGGCTGGCCGGTCCGCCGGGGCAGGCGATCCTGGCGCGGTTCGGCTTCCTGGCTCCGTGACCCGCGGCCCCGTCGAGCGGCGCATCGCTGCCGGCCAGCGTGCAATCGCGGCCGAACGTGCCCCCGAGCACGACCCGCCGGCGGTCGGTCGAGGCGCTGCCGTCCGCGCCCGCGGAGGTGACCTCGGGCTGCTCGTCCTGGTCGGTCTCGGCGTCGTCTTCCTCGGCCTTCCCGTCGTCGTGCTGGTCGGCCGGGCCGCCCTGGGTGGCTCGCTCGCGGGCGCCGTCGGCAGCCGCGCGGTGCTGGACGCGCTCGGCCTGAGCCTCGCGACGACCGCCGTCAGCCTGCTGGTGACGATCGTCTTCGGACTCCCGCTCGCCTGGGTGCTCGCGCGGCGCCCGTTCCGGGGCGCGTCGCTGGTGGAGGCGGTCGTGGACCTGCCCATCGTGCTGCCGCCGTCCGTCGCGGGACTCGCGCTGCTGCTCGCACTGGGGCGCGCGGGCCTGCTCGGTCCGGCGCTGGGCACCGCGGGGGTCGCGGTCCCGTTCACCACCGGGGCCGTGGTGCTCGCCCAGTCGTTCGTGGCTGCGCCGTTCTTCGTGCGGAGCGCGCGCACCGGGCTCGCCGGCGTGGACCGCGACGTCGAGGACGCGGCACGGGCAGATGGCGCGAGCGAGCTCCGGGTCTTCCGCCACGTCACCGTGCCGCTCGCCGCACCCGCGCTCGCGGCGGGGCTCGTGATGAGCTGGGCGCGCTCCCTGGGCGAGTTCGGCGCCACGATCATGTTCGCCGGCAACTTCCCGGGCCGCACGCAGACACTGCCGCTGCTGGTCTACGCCGAGTTCGAGGGAGCGAGCCTCGACTCCTCCATCGCCGCGGGCGCGATCCTGGTCCTCGCCGCGCTCGGGGTGCTGCTCGCGGTGAGAATCATGCACTGGGGCTGGGCGCTGGACACGCGGACCGCGGGATAGGCACCAGGCCGCCGACACCGGCACCAGGCCGCCGAAGGTCGCGCCCCGCGCCGGCGATCGCGCCGAGGCGGACCGCCCCGCGCGATCGCACTCAGGCGGACGCGATCAGCGCAATCCCGACAAACGCGAGCGCGACCCCGGCCAGATGGGCCCGGGACAGCCGCTCGTCCAGGAGCACCCACGCCAGCATCACGGTCACGGCCGGATACAGCGAGGCGAGCACCGCCGCCGGACCGAGCGAACCCTGCGCGCGGGCAAGCAGGAAGCCGAGGTTGCCCGCGATGTCGCCCATGCCGGAGAGGATCACCACGGGTGAGAGCACCCGGATCACGCCGCGGGCCTGCCCGGTCGCCAGCACGCCGGTCGCGGTGAGAGCGAACGAGGCCATGCGCACGATCGGCAGCGGCCACCACGTGCCGGCCCCTGCCGCGTACGCGCGGTCCATGCCCACGAAGAACGCCGCGAACCCGAGTCCCGCGAACAGCGCCAGCCACGTCCCGCCCCGGCTTTCCGGGCTGCCCGCTGCGGGACGCGAGACCAGCGCGACGGCGCCCAGCGCGGCCACGATCCCGATCAGCTGCCCCGGCGCGAGCCGCTCCCCGAGGACGTACCCGACGATGGCCGGGAGCCCTGCGCCGACGACCGCCGCGACCGGAGCCACCACGCTCATCGCGCCCGTCGCAAGTCCCCGGTAGAACGCGAGCAGGCCGATCACGCCGGTCACGCCCGCGAACAGCGACCAGCCGATCCCCGCCGCGGACGGGAACGGGTCGCGGGACGCGATGGCGATCCCGAGCGCGAGCAGGAGCCCGATACCCTGCGTGCAGACGCCGACCAGCAACGCTCCCCAGCGGCGACTTGCCACGCCCCCGGCGAAGTCGCTGACCCCCCAGCTCAACGCCGCGCCGAGGGCGAACCCCAGCCCGAGGGAAGTCAGCTCGCCTCCGCGACCGCCGATGGCCGGTCGGCCTCCACCGGTGCCGGCAGCTCGATCACCAGGTCGGCCAGCGCGTCGTACCGCGCCGACGTCGACAGGTAGAGGACCTGCAGCTCGCCCGCGATCTCGAGGAGCAGCTCGATGGCCTGTCCGGCCCGCTCGTCGTCGAACGCCACGAACGGGTCGTCGAGGACCAGCGGCGGACGGAGCCCGCCGGTTACCTGTCGAGCCAGCGCCAGCCGGGCCGCGACGTACACCTGCGCCATCGTCGCGTCGGAGAGCGCGCGGGCGTCCACCCAGTCGCGACGCTCGGGCGACCACAGCCGGACCGAGAGGTCCGCATCGTCGACCTGGACCCGCCGGTACCGGCCGCCGGTGATCCGCTCGATGTCGCGGTCCATGCGCCGCTCCACGAAGCGTGCCGCCTGCCGCACCGTGGCCTGCTCGGCGGCCCGGAGCGCATCGAGCGTGCCCGCCAGGATTCGCCGGTGACGGGCGAGGCGATCGCGCCGCAGCCCGGCCTCGACGAGCGCCTCCGCGAGCGCCCCCACGGCGTCGGCGTCGGCCGGGCTTGCCTGCACCCTGCCGAGGGCGCCGGCAACGGTCTCCCGGGCGTGGGCCTGGGCCAGCTCACCGGCGGCGACCGCCGCGTCGTATCGGGCCCGGTGGCCGGCCGGATGCTTGCCGATCTCGCCCATCTGCGACAGGAGGTGGCGCCGCAGCTCGGCCTCGGCGGCTGCGCGATCGCGCAGCACTGCGACATCTTCGGTCACCGGCGGATCGCCCAGCAGCGTCGTGAACTCGGAGCGCAACTTGTCGACGTGCGCGACGTGCGCCTCCTCCTCGGCGAGCAGCCCTTCGCATGCCTCGAGGTCCTTGACGCCGAGTCCTGCGAGCTGCGCCTCTCGCGCCTTCTGGTTCTGGCGAAGCTGTTCCTCGATGGCGGAGCGCCCGCGCAGGCGGCGGCTCACCTGCTC
Source organism: Chloroflexota bacterium (assembly GCA_021786265.1). Next base: position 20,347 of record JAJYNP010000142.1, on the reverse strand, counting down.
GTCGCGGAGGTGCTTCTGGTAGTTGATGTCGAAGGCCAGCCGCCGCCGCCGGACGGCGAACGCGGCGGAGACGACCGCAGCGACCGCGATGAGCGCCCCGACGAGGGGCTCGGCGGTGAACAGGACCACGCCCACCCCGATCGCCGCGAGCAGGATCGCGGCGATCGCGAGTGGCCGCCAGCGAGGCGCGGGCAGCATGATCTCGCCCGACACCGTGACCTCGTCGCCGAGCTCGGCGGTGAGGTCCGCGATCGCCTTCTCCAGCTCGCGGAGCCGCTTCGTCCCGTCCCGCAGGACGGCCAGCGGGAGCGTCGACGGGTGCGTCGTCTCCCGCTTCTCGATCTCCTCGCGCACCACCACCGCGCGCTGGAAACGCTCGTGGCGGGCCTCGGCCTCCTCCTGCTCGCCGAGCAGCTGCACGGCCTCCTCGCTCGTCGCGAGCAGCTCGCGGTCGCTTTCGAGCTGCGCCTCGACCTCGGCGAGCTCGCTCTGCGCGGCCCAGAGGGCCTCCTGGTCGGCCAGCAGCTGCCGGAGCTCCTCCTCGCCCCGCGCGAGCTCCCCCTCCAGCCGCGAGGCCTCGGCCTCGGCCGCGGCCATCGGCCCGGGAGCCGGGAGTCCGGCCCCGTCGATCGCCGCGAGCTGTCCGGCCAGGTCCCGGAGATTGCGGGCGAAGGTGCGATCGCCGGCCGACACGGTCGCGGCCAGGCGCTCCCGCATCGTGTCGTCGTCGCGGGCCAGGCCCGCCAGGTCGGCATGGTCCAGCACCGCGCTCGAGCGGAAGAACGCGAGCGTGGGAAGCCCCGTCAGCTCGGCGAGGCGCCGCTCGGCGGCGTCGCCCTCCAGCCGCCCGTCGGGTGTCCTCAGCTCGACGTGCCCGCCACCCTGGGCGAACGTCCGCGTCACGCGGAACGAGGTCTCCTCGTCGCCGTCGGCCTCGACGTCGACCTCGACCGAGGCGGGCTGCTTGTCCGGCGCCTGCCAGCGCCGCACCTGCGTCTCCGCGTCGCCCACGCGTCCGTACAGGGCCAGCTCGAGGGCGCGGCGGACGGTGGACTTGCCCGATTCGTTGGGCCCGCGGATGACCGTCAGGCCGGGCGCCGGCCGCAGCTCGAGATCGGCATGCCGCTGGATGTCGTGGAGGTGCAGACGGATGACGCGCACGCTCGCCCCCTTCAGACCGGCATGCCGGTCGAGCCGGCCAGCAGCCGTGCACCGAGATCGAGCTGCTCGCGCAGCTCGCGTTCCTCCTCGGCGTGTCCCGCGGCATCGGCGGCAGCGATCCGGTCGCCGAGGTCCCGCGCGAAGGCTCCGGCGATCGACTCGGGCGGAGCCGCGACGGATGGTCCCGCGGCCAGGGACTCGTCGTGGATCCTCAGGTGCAGGAACCCTGGCGCAAGCCGGTCTTCCAGGGATGCCTCGTCCACCTGCAGCCCGGACGGACGGGCGCCCGACAGGTGGACGTCGCACGCCAGGTCCGCATCGGCGAGCGATGCGAGATGCGCGATCAACGCCAGCTCGTCCTCGAAGTCGGCGGCCGGCAGGTCGAGCCGGAGGCGTCGCGAGCGGCCCACCGGCCGCGGTTCGACGCGCGCACGCTCGGGGCGGTCCGGGTCCAGCATGACGAAGAGCACCTGGCCCACGGAGGGAGCGCCGGCGTCGAGCAGCTCCGGCGGCCCAGGGTCCGCCCATCGCGTCGTGCCGGCTGTGCCGTCGAGGGGCGCCATCGCCCCACCCAGCGCGAGGTAGTCGAGGCCCGATGCGGCCACCCCCTGCTCGCTCATGCCCGTCGCACCGGCGGGGCCGACGCGCCCGTGCGCGACGCCAACTCGCAGGCGCACGCCGGTCTCCGCCTCGTCGCGGGGCGCCCCGAGTGCCTCGTCGAGCGATTCGGGAGACGCGGCCACGTACCCGCGCACGGCGAGATCCAGGGCCGGGATCACCAGCGTCATGCGTCCGGAAACCAGCACGTGCAGGCCGTCGGTGTCGGGCGGCAGCCCCGCGAGGGCGGTGAGATCGTACGTCCGGTAGATCGAGGAGGCGTCGTAGGGGTCGCTGTCGCCGGGCAGGATCACGACCCGGGATCCTGACGCGACCACCGGGCCCAGCGCCCTGGCCGCGCGCTCGATCGTCCGCCTGGGCTGTGCGTTCGAGTCGAACAGGTCGCCGGCGATCACCACCAGGTCGCAGCGCTCCGCGGTGGCCAGGGCCAGGGCGGCCTCGAACGCCTGCCACTGGCGCTCACGCTGCCCCGCGCCCGCCGAGCCGAGCTCGACATGCCGCGCGCCAAGGTGCACGTCCGCCAGGTGCAGGAGGCGGAGCATCGTCGTCTCCCTCCACTCCGGGCGCCGGCCCGGCACGCGCTTCCATGGCACGGCGTCGACGCCTGCACCGGGCGTCCCGGTGAGGGCCACCGCCGGGTGTAGATCCCCGAGGCGCATTGTGCCACCGTGCGCGACCGTGCGCGAAGGTCAGGCGCCGCCTCGGTCGAAGGATGTCCGAACGCCGACCGCGCGCCGGCTCGCCGCACCGGCTGTCCACTCGCCGCCCCGGGCGGCTTGTCCGCCGGACAGGGCGGATGCTAGGCTTGGACCGCAACCGGTGCGCCCCATTCCAGGGACCTCGGCAGACACCTGGGTCGCGCGGCGCCCGGAACCCCAGACGCACGCGTCGGGCTCGCGCCTGCCGCCTCCGAGGCCCGGGACGGGGTGCATGGGCTGCGACCGTTGCGAGACCACGCGCTCCAGGAGGTCCCGGGTGTCCTACGTCGATCGAACCGTGACCTGCGTCGACTGTGGAGTCGATTTCGTCCACTCCGGCGCAGACCAGGAGTTCTACGCGCAGAAGGGGTTCACGTCCGACCCTCGCCGCTGCCCCAGCTGCAGGGCGAGCCGGCGCGCCGCACGCGAGACGAGCGGCTACGACGTGCACGAGATCGGGGGCCCCAGGGGGTACGAGCGTGGTGGCGAACGCGCGGCCCGCGAGTACTTCGCCGTGATCTGCTCCCGGTGTGGCAACACGGCGCAGGTGCCGTTCAAGCCGCGGATGGACCGACCCGTGTACTGCTCCGACTGCTTCCGTGCGGTGCAGGCGGCCCGCTGAGCCGGCGATGGACGGGCGGACGGAGACCCGATGAGCGGACGGGCAGCCACCGCCTCGGCGCCCGGCGTGGCGGACCCGCCCGGCGTGGCGGACCCGCCCGGCGTGGCGGACCCGCCCGGCGTGGCGGACCCGCCCGGCGTGGCGGACCCGCCCGGCGTGGCGGACCCGCCCGACCGGCGGCGGGCCGCCGTGTCCGGCGTCCGCGCCCTGCTGCTGGACATGGACGGCGTGGTGGTGCTGAAGGGCGCGGCACTGCCCGGGGCGGCGGAGGCCGTGGGCGTCCTGGCCCGCCGGGGGATCGCGTTCCGGGTCCTCACCAACAGCTCGCTCTGGAGCCGCGACTCGCTGAGTCGGCTGCTCTCGAACGCCGGGATCGAGATCGGGCCGGCCGCGATCGTCACGGCGCTCTCCGCCAGCGCTGCGCTGACGAGGCGGCGATGGCCGGGGCGCCCGCTCTACGTGCTCGCCGCGCCCGACGCACTCCGCGAGTTCGAGGGCCAGCGGCTCCTCTCCGACGAGGAGGCGGCCGCCGGAGGCGCCGCCTCGGCGGTCGTCGTGGGCGATGCCGGCGCCGGGTTCACGTGGGCGCGCCTGAACGCCGCGTTCCGGCTCATCCGGGGCGGCGCACGGCTCGTGGCCATGCACCGGAATCCATGGTGGCTGACGCCGGAAGGCGTCACGCTGGACTCAGGGGCGTTCGTCCGGGCCCTGGAGTTCGCAACCGGCCGCCGCGCGTTCGTCGTCGGGAAGCCATCGGGCGCCTTCTTCGAGGCCGCGTGCGAGTCGCTCGGCGAGTCGCCGGCGTCGCGGGATCCCGGCCGGGGTGCCGTGCTGATGGTCGGTGACGACCTGCGGTCGGACATCGCGGGCGCGAAGCGGGTGGGACTGCGGGCCGCGTTCGTCCTCTCCGGCAAGCACGGCCCCGCCGACCTGGCCGCGGCCCGGGCGCGGCGGACCTCGCTGCTGCCCGACGTGGTGGCGCCGTCCCTGGCCGACGTGGTGGCCGCGCTAGACTAACCGCGAGACACGTCCGGCCCGCCGCCCACCTCCGTACGGCCCGCCGCGAACCGATGCCTGGCAATCTCGGGTTGCACGAGGGACATCGACGATGACCACGCCGACCGCGCCGACCGCGCCGCGGATCAAGATCACCTACGCGACGCTTCGGAACGACAACGAGCAGCTGCACGCCGAGTACGAGGCCGGGCTTGACCGGGCCCGGTCCGAGCTGGGCCAGACCCATCCCCTGTACGTGAACGGCCAGCCCCGGGACGGCGAAGGCACCTACGAGGATCGCTCGCCGATCGACGGCTCGCTGGTCGGGCGCTTCGCGAAGGGCACGCGCCAGGACGTGCGCGACGCGATCGCCGCGGCACGCGCGGCGTTCCCGGGCTGGAGCGGGCGGCCCTGGCAGGAGCGCGTGGCACTCCTCCGGCGCGCCGCGGATCTCATCAGCGAGCGGCAGATGGAGCTCTCCGCCCTCACCGCGATCGAGGTCGGCAAGAACCGGCTCGAGGCGCTCGGCGACGTCGAGGAGACGGCCGACCTGATCCGCTGGTACTGCGACCAGGTCGAGGAGCACGGCGGCTTCGACTACCCCATGGGGAACCTGGGAGATGAGACGGTCCACACACGCTCCGTCCTGAAGCCGTATGGCGTGTGGGCGGTCATCGCGCCGTTCAACTTCCCCGCCTCGCTGTTCGGCGGACCGGCCGGCGGCGCCCTCGTGGCGGGCAACTGCGTGGTGCTGAAGCCCGCGTCCGACAGCAGCCTGATGGGGCTCAAGCTCTACGAGGTGTTCCGCGACGCGGGCATCCCCGGCGGCGTCGTCAACTTCGTGACCGGCCCCGGGTCGACCGTCGGCGCCGAGCTCGCGGAGAACCCGGGTGTCAACGGGCTCACGTTCACCGGGTCGTACGAGGTCGGGTTCGACCTCTACAAGCACTTCGCGAAGGACTACCCCAAGCCCGTCATCGTCGAGATGGGCGGCAAGAACCCCGCCATCGTCAGCCGCACGGCCGACCTGGAGGAGGCCGCCGAGGGGATCATGCGCTCGGCGTTCGGGTTCGGCGGCCAGAAGTGCTCGGCCTGCAGCCGGGTCTACGTGGAGCGCGAGGTCAAGGACGAACTGCTGCAGATCCTGGTCGAGAAGACGAAGGCGATCTCGATCGGCGACCCGAACGACCGGCGCAACTGGCTCGGGCCGGTCGTCAACCAGGCGGCGGTCGAGAAGTACCAGCGGGCGGCCGACGAGGCGCGGCGCGACGGGACGATCGTCGCCGGCGGACGGCGGCTCACGGGTGGCGACTACGACAACGGCTTCTACGTGGCTCCGACGATCGTGGACGGGCTGCCGCTCGACCACCGGCTGTTCCGGGAGGAGCTGTTCGTGCCGTTCGTGGCGATCGGCGCGGTCGACTCACTGGAGCAGGCGATCGAGCTTGCGAACGACAACGTGTACGGCCTCACCGCCGGCTTCTACGGCCAGGACCGCGAGCAGGTCGACGCGTTCCTGCAGGCGATCGAGGCGGGGGTCGTGTATGTCAACCGGCGAGCGGGCGCGACCACGGGAGCCTGGCCGGGCGTCCAGCCGTTCGGTGGCTGGAAGGGCTCCGGCACCTCCGGCAAGTCGGGCGGCGGCTACTACTACGTCCAGCAGTACATGCGCGAGCAGAGCCAGACCATCGTCGACTGAGGTCGAGGGCGGAGAGACCCGCCCGGGCGATCCGTCTCACACTCGTCGTGTCGAGGGGACCCCCTCGCGGGGGCCCCCGTCTCGCGCGGGCCCCCGTCTCGCGCTCGTCGTCTGCGCGGGCCAGTCTCCCCCGGGCCGCAGGCCCCGGCTTCCCTGCCGCGCTCACCCTCGCGCGCGCCAGGCGTACACCCGCGTTCCCGGCACGTCGCACCAGACGAACCCCGGCTCGCGTGGCGGCGCCTCGTCAGCGGCGAGCGCCCGGGCCCATCCCTGGGAGGATCCCGGAAAGCGAGTGGCGAACACCTCCGGGTAGCGCGCGACAAGGGCGCGGTTGCGCCGGGTCGCGCGAACCACCCAGCATCCCCGCACCTGGGCGTCTCGTTCGGGCCACAGGGTCACAGCGGCGGAGGCGAGATCCGCAAGCTTCCGGTCGAACGATCGGGCAGACGCGCCGATGTCCGTGATGGTGTTCCAGCACTCGGTCAGCACCAGCGTCGCCCGCCGGTCGTCGCAAAGACACACGTCCGCGGAAAGCGCCGGATCGTTGTGGCGGGTGGGCATCTCGAACGAGCGGCCCCGGCCCGCATTTCGCGCGAGACGCAGGATCAGCTCCTGTATCAGGAGATGGCCGGCGTCGACCGGCTCTTCCTGTGGGTCACGGGAGAAGCGCACGTTCAGTTGCCGGTCCAGCGCAACGGCCAGCCGCTCCCAGGTGGCCAGCGACAGCGGTCCGCCGAGCCCACGCTCAAGCTCGCTGACGCCCGATTGGCTCATCCCCGCTCGCGCGGCCAGCTCTCGCTGCGTCCAGTGCCGCCGGACCCGGGAACCCCTGACTTCGGCCCCGAGCTCCGCGAGCAGCGCCCGCTCCCGGCGCGCGGCCTCGGCGAGCACGTGCCTGACCCTGGGTCTTGCCATATCCCCCACAGCATTGCCAGGTGGGCTTACGGGGGGCTTACCGCCGCCACACCCCGTTCGGGAGGTGGCCGCCGTGCGCTTCGCTCACTCGCCGAGTGCCCCAGGCCACCTGCTCCCGCACGCCAGACCAGCCTGGCGGGAGAACGGGGGCGGACGCGTCTGCCGGCAGGCCCGGCGCCCGGACGTGGGTCGGCCGTAAACCGTCCGCGACCCCTGCTGCGATCGCTGTGGGGGATATCGACCGGGGCAAGCGCCGTGCCGGCCCGGCACGCACGCCCGACACGCCCGCTTCCCCCGCCGCCACGCCCCCCGACACGCCCGCCCCCTGGTGCCTCCCGTGCCCAGGATCCCGGTGAGCCCCACTCCACCTTGCTACACTGAGCGAGCGTCATCCAGCCTGCATAACCACTATTCATCCTGCCCGCGGCCACCGCGCCCCGACCGCCGGCACGAGCGGCGCCCTGCCGGGCGCCAGGCCCACGGAGCTCCGCATGACCGAACTCGCCCACCGGACCTCGAGCGCGCGTCCCCTCCCCCACATCGTCACCGAGCTGCCCGGGCCCAGGGCGCGCGAGCACATCGCGATCGACCGCACGTACGTCACGCCGAGCCTGCCCCGCGCCTACCAGATCGTGCCGGTCCGCGGCGACGGCGTCATGGTCGAGGACATCGACGGCAACCGCTTCCTCGACTTCGCGGCCGGGATCGCCGTGAACTCGACCGGCCACAGCCACCCCGACGTGGTGGCCGCGATCGCCGAGCAGGCCGCGACCCTCCTCCACTGCGCCAGCTCCGACTACTACCTCCCCGTCTACGCCGACGTCGCTCGTCAGCTGGATCGCATCGCGCCGATCAGCGGCCCCACCCGCGCGTTCCTGTGCAACTCCGGGGCCGAGGCGGTGGAGGCCGCCATGAAGCTCGCCCGGTTCGTGACCGGCCGGCAGAACCTGATCGCCTTCCTCGGCGCGTTCCACGGACGCACCTACGGCGCGATGACCCTGACAGGCTCGAAGGCCAGGTACCACGCCCACTACTCGCCGCTGGTGCCCGGCGTGTACCACGTCCCATACGGCAACGCGGGGATCGACGAGCTGGAGCAGCGCGTCTTCCGGCGCCTGATGCCGGCCGAGGAGTTCGCCGCGATCTTCGTCGAGCCGATCCAGGGAGAGGGCGGCTACGTGGTCCCGGAGCCGGACTTCCTGCCGCGCCTGCGCCGCCTGTGCGATCAGCACGGGATCCTGCTCGTCGACGACGAGATCCAGTCGGGCATGGGCCGCACGGGCCAGTGGTGGGCGATCCAGCACTGGGGCGTGGAGCCGGACGTGGTGCTCACGGCCAAGGGGATCGCCTCCGGGCTGCCGCTCGGTGCGATGGTGGCACGGTCCGAGTTGATGACGTGGCCGGCCGGCGCGCACGGGTCGACGTTCGGGGGGAATCCGGTGAGCTGTGCCGCGGCCCTGGCGACCATGCGGCTCATCGAGAACGAGTTCATGGCCAACGCCGCCGAGCGCGGGAACCAGCTCCTGGCCGGGCTGCGGCCGCTGGTCCGGCGCCATGAGCGGATCGTGCGCGACGTGCGCGGCATCGGGCTCATGATCGGCGTCGAGTTCGACGCGGCGGCGACGGCGAACGCGGTCCAGGAGGAGTGCTTCCAGCGCGGATTGCTCGTGCTGACCGCCGGCGAAGACGTCGTGCGCATGTCGCCGGCCCTGAACCTCGCCGAGGACGAGGCCGCGATCGGGCTGCGCATCTTCGAGCAGGCCGTGGCGGCGATCGACGCGAGGGGCTAGTCTCGCGGCGTTTCCGCGGCGTTTCCGCGGCGTTTCCGCGGCGCGTCTCCGGCACAGGAGCAGGCATGGTCTCGAAAGTCGCCACGATGGCGGACGCCGTCCGCGAGCTCGTCCGCGACGGGGACACCGTCGCGATCGAAGGGTTCACGCACCTCATCGGCTTCGCGGCCGGGCACGAGATCATCCGCCAGCGGAAGCGCGACCTCACGCTGGCGCGCCTGACCCCGGACCTGGTCTACGACCAGATGATCGGCGCGGGCGTGGCCCGCAAGCTGATCTTCAGCTGGCTCGGGAACCCGGGCGTGGGAGGACTGCACGCCATCCGCCGGCGGATCGAGTCGGCCGATCCCGCGCCGCTGGAGGTCGAGGAGTACAGCCATTTCGGGATGGTCTGCCGGTACGTCGCCGGGGCGTCCAACCTCCCGTTCTTCCCGCTGCGCTCCTACTACGAGACCGACCTGCCCGTCGCCAACCCGCTGATCCGACCGATCCGGTCGCCCTACGGCGACGAGACGGTGTACGCGGTGCCGCCGCTCCGGCCCGACGTGACGATCGTGCACGCGCAGCGCGCCGACGCCTCCGGCGACACGCAGGTCTGGGGGCTCCTGGGCTGCCAGAAAGAGGCCGCGTTCGCCGCCGAGCGGCTGATCGTGGTCGTGGAGGAGCTGGTCGACGAGTCGGTGATCCGGGCGGACCCGAACCGGACCATCATCCCGGGGCTCCTGGTCGACGCGGTCGTGGTCGAGCCGTTCGGGGCGCATCCCTCGTACGCGCAGGGTTACTACGACCGCGACAACCGCTTCTACATCGAGTGGGAGGCGATCAGCCGGGATCCGGCGGCGCTCGACGCCTGGCTCGCCGAGTGGGTGTACGGCGTGTCGGGCCGCGCGGAGTACGTGGCGAAGCTCGGCAGGGAGCGGATAGCGTCGCTGCGGCCCGGCCCGGCGCCGTCGCAGCCGGTCGACTACGGAGCCTACCGATGAACGAGCGGACTGTGGGCGGATCGGCCGCCGCGGGCGGGCCGGCCGCCGCCTTCTCGAAGTCCGAGATGATGATCGCCGCCGCCGCCCGCGAGCTGGCCGGGCAGCACGTCTGTTTCGTGGGCGTCGGTCTGCCCAACATCGCCGTGAACCTGGCGAAGCGCACGGTCGCGCCGGCGCTCGAGCTGGTCTACGAGGCGGGCGTCTTCGGAGCCGAGCCGGCCCGCCTTCCGCTCTCGATCGGCGACCCCACCATCGTCACCGGCTCGACCGCGGTCATGAGCATGTTCGAGCTGTTCGGCTACTACCTGCAGCGCGGCCTGGTCGACGTCGGGTTCCTGGGCGCGGCGCAGATCGATCGCTACGGCAACATCAACACGACCGTGATCGGCGACGACTACGCGCACCCCAGGACGCGCCTGCCGGGGTCCGGCGGCGCCTGCGAGATCGCGATCAACGCCCGCAACGTGTTCGTGATCATGCGCCAGTCGAAGCGCTCGTTCGTCGAGCGCATCGACTTCCGGACCTCACCCGGCAACCTGGGCGGCCCGGACGGGGCGCGGATCCGACGGGAAGGCGGCTGGAACGGGCGTGGGCCCTCGGTGGTAGTGACGGACCTCGGCATCTACCACTTCGAGGACGAGACGGGCGAGATGCGCCTCGACTCGCTGCACCCGGGGGCCACGCTCGAGCAGGTGCGTGACGCGATGGGCTGGCAGGCCCGGGTGGCCGATCGACTGGCGACCACGCCGGCCCCCACCCCGGAGGAGCTGCGGCTGATCCGGGAGGAGCTCGACCCGCAGGGGATCTACACCAGGTAGCGCGTCGTCAACAAGCCCCAACAAGCCCTCCGTCGCCGGCCGCGCTGCTCGGTCGACCGCTGCTCCCCAGAAGGCCGAGTACTGGTCCTCGGGGGCCTGACACCTGCCCTGGCCCTTCCCCGCGGTGATTGGCGAACCGGACGGCAGCCAACCTGCAGCTTCAGGTCCTTTGGCACTGGCGTGTCAGTCGGCGTCGCGAATGCTGCGGGTGCGCACGGGGGGCGTAGACGCGCGGTTCATGCTCAGGCCGCCTCGACCGCGCCGAGCCACTGGCGAGACCGACCCGCATCTCCAGGGGGGTTGACGCATGGCGGCCATCGCAACCGATATCGAGGCGGCAGTAGCCGAGACGATCCATCGCTATGTCGAGGCCGTGGAGACTGAAGACCTTGATGCGTACGCGGAGATCGTCGCCCACGATGCTGATCTCGCCTGGTACGGCTCGATGCCCGGCCAGATCGTCGGCTGGGACGAGCTGGAGGGCCTCATCCGAGAAATGTTCGAGGGCCTGTCCGACTTCAGGATCACGCAGACCGACCTGCGCGTCCACCTGAGCCCGGATCGGCAGGTCGCGTGGGCCACCTGCCTGTGGGACTTCCGGGCCAAGTCCGGCGATCAGGAGGTCGTGGAGCCGACTCGCTGCACATGGGTGCTGGAGCGCCGGCAGGGGAGCTGGATCATCGTCCACTTCCACAAGTCTGTCGGGGTGGCCTGACCGGCAGAGGCTGGATCGGGGCGGAGGAGGACGCGTCGAGCCGCTGGCGGTGGTGGTCCCGCCGCGGCATCCGACCCTGGATGAGACGTGATCGGAGGTCGACACATGACAACCGTGGACTTCGTGGCGACGCGGGCGAGCGAGCTCTTCCGTTCGCTCGACGCCAAGGACGAGGCGGCCCTGCGCGCAATGTGGTCCGACGACCCGCAGGGCGCCGACGAGATGACGCGCGGCTGGCTGCGCGGGCGCCCGGCGCTGGAGGCGTACATCACCGACAACCTGCCACGCATGGAAGACATCCATTCGACCATCGAGGACGTCGCGGTGCGCCGCTGGGGCGACGTCGAGATCGAGACCATGATCCTGCGCCAGAGCTACGTGTTCGACGGGACCCGCTGCGACATCGAGGCGCCCACGACGCTGATCTGGCGTCGCGAGGGCGGCACCTGGAGGCTCGTCCTCGTCCATTCCATCCCGCTGCCGCCGGCGTCGTAGCTCCCGGCGCAGCCGATGTATCGATGAGGTGACCGCGTGGGCGTCTACCAGGTCATGCAGTGGAGCGTGAATGAGCTTGACACGGCAGGCTGCGAACAGGCGATCGCGGCGCTGGCCGAGCACGTGCGCACGGTCCACCCAACGGCAAGGAGCTTCCGGACCTACCGCCAGGTGTGGGGGTCACGGCCGTGGCGCGCGTACCTGTGCCACCTGGAATACGAGAGCCTGACCGCGCTGGAGGGCGACCCGGACACGCCTGCCTGCGATGAGGTCTGGGCGCCGATCTTCGCCGCCGCGCAGCCGGGCACCTTCGCCACTTCCGTCTGGTCCGATCGGCAGCGGGCGACCTGGTTCGAGCGCTAGATCAGCCCGTCGTGCCGATCAGCGAAATCCCGCCGGGATCTCCCGCGGTCGTCACCGCATCTGGTGACGTGCCTGATGGGCGATCCCGGTGCCGTGCTCCGGTGCGAGCCGGCGGAAGGGCATGCCGAGCGCTGAGTGAAACCTCCCTTGCGCAGCAACGGTTCTCGATGATTCCGCCGTCTCCATCGGCCCCCTCTGGTGCCGCGAAGGCTCATCCCGACAAGAGCCGAGGCCGGGGACATGTCGCCGGAGGCGGCGAACGCAGGTGAGACGCGGACGGTCGTGATGACCCGCACCCTCTACCTCGTCAGGTGCGTCACGCCGGTGAACAACTACGCCTGCAACGCGATCGGCTCCGGTCCCGCGCGCCTGGCCTCGACGGCCAGGGCGAGGGGGCTGAGTGGGGCATCTCTACGCGCGAGCGGTGGGCGAGGACCGTCGCGAGGAGAAGCCCCTCCCTTGCACTGGTCCGGGGCGACCCGCGGTCGTCCCGGACTGATCGCCCCGCGGGTGAGCCTGCGAAGCGACGCCTTGAGGGCCGCTCTCCTACGCCTCGGCGATCACCCCGATCGATACCCGGAAACCGGCGCGGCGCTGCAACGGGGGCATCAGGGTACCCTGGCCAATCGGCGCGTCGCCCGGAAACCAGCGCGCCCATTCCTCGTTGAAGATGTCGAACTCCGCCGGTTCGCGCAACGACCAGTTCGCCCAGACAACCCTGTCGAGCGAGCTTCCCGCGGCTTCGAGCCTCGCTTTCAGGTTGCGCAGGCATTGGCGCGTCTGTTCCTTGATCTCTCCGCTGACGACCTGACCGGTATCGGGATCGACAGGCCCCATCGACGAGACGTAAACCATGCCTCCGGCCGTGACCACCCGGCCGGTACCGACGGCGGGTCGGGATGGATCGGGCGACTGATGCGTCTCTCCGGGGCCCCATCTTCCCTTCCCGGGCGGCCCTGGTCGCGCGGGATCTTCGGCGGGGATACCGTACTCTCCGGGCGGCAGCGTGATCCCGCTGGCCTTGAACCTCCGCATGAACGTGGGCCGAATCCCGGTCGGGGCGAGTCGCCCCTCGATCTTTCCCTCCCGGACACCGGTCTGCTCGAAGGCGAAGACGTCCTGGGTGAGGATCTGGTCGTCTTCGAGCCCGTAGACCTCGGTGATGTTGACGACCTTGCGGGAGCCGTCCTTGAGGCGGGCGGTATGGACGATCACGTCGACGGCGGAGGCGATCTGCTCACGGATCGCCCGCAGCGGCAGCTCATAACCGGTCATGAGCACCATCGTCTCGAGACGGCGGAGCATGTCCGGCGGGGTGTTCGCGTGGCCGGTCGATAGCGAGCCGTCCTGGCCCGAGTTCATGGCCTGGAGCATGTCCAGGGCCTCGCCCGAGCGGCACTCGCCGACGATGATCCGGTCGGGCCGCATGTGCAGGGCGTTGCGCATCAGGTCGCGGATCGTGATCTCGCCTTCGCCCTCGAGGTTCGGCGGCCGCGCCTCCAGCGTGACCACGTGGTCCTGGCGCAGCTGCAGCTCAGCCGCGTCCTCGACCGTGATGATCCGCTCGTCGTTCGGGATGAACGACGACAGGACGTTGAGGAACGTGGTCTTGCCCGAGCCCGTGCCGCCCGACACGAAGATGTTGAGACGGGCCTCGACGCACGCCTTGAGGAAGTCGAACATCTCGGCCGTTGCCGTACCGAAGCCGATGAGGTCGTCGACGGTGAAGGGCCTGGCGGCGAACTTGCGGATGGTGATCACCGGCCCAACCAGCGAGAGCGGTTCGATGATCACGTTGACGCGCGAGCCGTCGGGAAGGCGAGCGTCCACCCTGGGGCTCGACTCGTCGATGCGCCGTCCCAACGGGGCGATGATCCGGTCGACGATTCGCAGCACGTGCTCGTCGCTCATGAACGCGCTATCGATGCGCTGGATCTTGCCGCGCCGCTCGACGTAGATCTGCTTCGGCCCGTTGACCATGATCTCGGTGATCGTCTCGTCGCGAAGGAGCGGCTCGAGCGGCCCAAGCCCAGTGATCTCGTTGATCAGCTCATCGATCAGGCGAAGCCGTTCGTCCCGCGTCACACCGATCTGGTGCAGGCCGATGACCCGCTCGACGAGCGCCGCGACCCTGCCGCGGAGGTCGGCCGCATCGGAGACGTCGAGCAACGAGTCGAAGGCGCCGATGACCTCGTCCTGGAGGCGAAGCCTGAGGTCGAGCAGCACCTGCTCTCGACCCGAAACCCCCGGAGCCAGCCTCGGCGGGGCGGCAGGCGCGACCGGTGTGACCGACGTCGCGGCAGGCGCGACCGGCGTCGCGGCGCGGGCATTCTCGCCCGCCAGCTGTTGCGCCTGCGCTTCCCGATGGAGCAGCGACATGACCTGCTCGTTTCCCGGCCGTGTTTCAGGGCCCGCGGTGCGCCATGATCCGCGCCCCGCGTCAGCGAGCGACCGCCCTCGCTCGGTGAGAGATTACCTCTGCGCTGCCAGCGAACAAGGCCCCCGGCAGCGGCAGCCGACAAGGGGTCAGGCGCCGAGATGCTCCAGCACGATGCCCTGGAGCGCCTGGGACACGGGATCGAGCGGCTGAGCGTCGGTGTTCGTCAGGATGACCAGGGTCGCACGTTGGCCGGTCAGGTACCACATCAGGCTCTGGAAGCCGACCTGTCCACCCGCGTGGCCAATGGCCAACCCCCCACGCCCGAGCCACCGCATGACCCCCAGGCCGTAGGTGCCGCCCGCGGGCAGGTTGACGGTCCGCTCGAAGTCGAGCATCTCCCGAAGCGAGGCCGGATCGAGCACTCGGCCCCCGTAGAGGGCCGCGGCCCATCGGGCGAGCTCCGGTGCCGTGGAGGCAATCCCGCCGGCCGTCCAGGCCGCGCTTGCGAAAGGTCCGCTCGGCGTAAGGCCGCTCCCGTCCCATGGATCGAGGGGCTTGTCCGGCGTTCCATCCGGCAACTGCGCGGAGTACCCGTGGGCGGTCGGGCTGATGGGATGTTCCTGCGGCTGGAGGACGGTCCGCTCGAGCCCGAGCGGGGTCAGGACGCGTCGGCGCAGCAGGGACGCCACGGTCGATCCAGTCGCCCGCTCGATGACCATGCCCGCGAGGATGTAGTTGGTGTTGGAGTACGCCCAGTCGGTTCCCGGGGCGAACGTGGGGGAGCCAACATACGAGATCAGCTCATCGGGCGTCCAGCGGCGCCTCGGATCCCTCGAGAACGCCGCGTCGAATCCGGGGTTCGCGAGGTAGTCGGCGATCCCGCTGGTGTGATCCAGGAGCTGCCGGACGGTGACGCGGTCCGCGACGAAGCGAGCGTCGCCGTTGAGTTGCGGGAGCCACTTCACGATCGGATCGTCGAGGCTCAGGACACCGTCATGGGCGAGCTCGAGCATGAGGGCCGCCATGAAGGTTTTCGTGATGCTGGCGATCGCGAACGACGTGTCCGGCGTCGCAGGCGTGTCGCTCGCGATGTCGGCCTTCCCGGCGGCCCCGGACCAGGAGCTGCCGTCAGGCAGGATGACGGCGGCTGCAAGGGCCGGGTAGTGCAGGGTCAGCACCCAATCGTCGAGCTCCGCCTGCAGCCTGGATGCGAGGGCCGGGTCGAACGAGGCCGTCACCGCGGGTGTTGGAGACGGTGGGGCCGAGCGAGCCTGCGTCGACGGAGTCGGGGTGCCCGCGCCGGCGCTCGGCACGCTTGACGGGGTCGCGGAGCATGCGCTCACGCCGAGAGCGAACAGCAGGATCAGACAAGTCAGCCTGTGCATTGCCATGCACTCGTCAAGTGACGCCGGGTGGGGCCCTGGCTCTGACGGTCTCGGGCGGTTAGTGGCGCCTCGCGGCGTGCGCTCAGCATGCGCCCCGCTCGTCGCGTCGCCAGTGCCGGACATCCTGTCAGCGACAACTTCAGCGCGGCGTCCGCGAGTGTGGCTCTGGTGAGGCTCGGCGATCTGCGGCATCCCCTCGGAGCTGACCCGCCTGTAATCGACCTGCTCGATTGCTCGAACGCTTGATCTTCCTGTCGTTCGGCACTTGCGCTGTGGTCAACGCGGCGAAGGCTGACGGGGCACGCGGGGGGCGTTGACGCGCGGCTATGCTCAGGCCGCCTCGACCGCGCCGAGCCACTGGCGGGACCGACCCGCGGGGAGCGTCCCGGGAGGGTCATGATGCGTCCATCCAGGGCAGGGTGGATCGTCGCCACGGGCTTGCTCGCCCTGTTGGCGCTTGGGCCGACAACGGCGTTGGCATCCAAGGGGTCCACGGTGGTCCAGGTTCCCGGCGCGGCCGGCTGGGTGCCCACCGGGATCGTCGTCAGCGGCGGGCAGGAGCTGCCGGTGCGCACCACCGGGTTCGTGATGACTGCGTTCCCACCCCAGTTCTTCATGCCCGGAGGGCTCATCAGCGGTAGCGGGCCCGCCGGCCAGCCCTGGTGGGGGTATACCTGCGGGTCGGCAACGCGGCCGCCCGGCTCCGATCTCGGGCCGTGCGCCTATGACGACGCGTGGTTCGGCACGCTGATCGGTCGGGTCGGGGAGACGTCGTTCGTCGTCGGAGACACTTCCCTGCTCGTGATCCCCGATGGGCTTAGCGGCGAGTTGTGGCTGACCGTCAACGACTACGCCAACACCTACGGCGACAACTCCGGCCAGTTCACCGTCATCTTCTACCGATGATGGCGGACCTCGGGCGACCCCGGAGAACGAGCTGGTCCGGGAGGCCGGCACGATGCCGGACTACGACAGCGGCTGGACGCTCTACTGCGAGGTCATGACGGACCTGCTCACCTGATCCGGCACGGGTGACGGCGCCCGGCCGCGTCGCCGCCGCCATCCGGCCCTGGGCTCCGCGGGTAGGATGGCGCCGAGCGCCGTGACGTGACGGGCGACCGGAGGGATCGCCGGTCCGCCGCGATCGGGTGGGGCACCCATGAACATCGAGCCGGTCGAGCGGTCCGTGGCCGAGCGTGAAGGGCGGCTGACCGCGCCGTCTTCACCCGAGATGGCCGGCAGTCGCGACGCATCCCGCGACGGGGCCTGCGACGGGGCCTGCGACCCCGCCCGCGATGAGTTCGGCCGCCCCACCAGGTTCCTCAGCTGGTGGAGCCTGTTCGCCGTCACGGCCTACTGGCTGGCGCTCACGGGGCTCTGGGGCGCGTTCGGGGCGATCCTGTACCCGGAACTCGTACATCGGGTCCTGGGAGCCACCAGCCCCCTTGCCGGGACGGCGGTCGCAGGGCTGACGGCCGTCACCGTCGTCGTCCCGATGGTCCTGCAGCCGACGATGGGGGCCATCAGCGACCACACGCGCACCAGGCTCGGACGGCGGAAGCCGTACATCATGGTCGGGACGGCCTTCGACCTGGTCTTCCTTGCGGTTGCCGCCTGGGCCTTCTCGGTGCCCAGCTACCCGGCGTTCCTCGTCGCGGTGCTCCTCCTGCAGTTCAGCAGCAACTTCGCACAGGGGCCGTTCCAGGGCTACCTCCCGGACCTCGTCCCCTCGCCGCAGGTTGGCGTGGCCTCCGGATTGATGGGCCTCGCCTCCCTGGTGGGGAACCTCGGCGGTGCCGGAGTGGCGGTCCTGTTCGTGCGCCTGCTCCACTGGGATTCTGGCGTGTTCATCACCGTCGGGCTGGTCGAAGTGACGACCATGCTCGTCACGGCCATCTGGGTGCCCGACAGCCCGGGCCCGCCGACCAACCTGACACTCCGCCAGCGGGCGCGCGCGGCCTGGGGCACCGACCTCCTCCGCGAGCGGTCCTACGTCTGGCTGCTGGCGAGCCGGCTCTTCATCCTCATGGGCGGGAGCACCCTGGCCAACATGGGCGTGCTCTTTCTCGTCAACGCCCTGGGCTTCCCCACCGAGGACGCGGAGTCACGAATGTTGCCCGTCATGCTCGCGCTCGGTGTCTCGGCGGCGATCGCCACGCTCCCGGCCGGCATGCTCTCGACGCGTGTCGGTCGGAAGCCGGTCATCTATGCCGGCCTCGCGCTGGGGATCGCGGGCACGCTGGGGATCGCGGCCGCCGGTGAGTACTGGATGATGGTGCTCCTCGTCGTGCCGGTGGGCATCTGCCTGGGCGCCTTCCAGTCGGTCGACTGGGCCCTCATGACCGATATCATCCCGAAGGCCGAATCCGGCCGCTACATGGGGATCAGCAACGTCGTGACCGCCGGCAACCAGGGAGCGGCCGTGATGGCCGCGGCCGCCGTGCAGCTTGCCGTCACGCTGGTGCTCGGAGCGAACGCCGGCTACCGCGCCATGATCCTGTTCATGGTCGCCGAGTTCCTCGTCGGGGCCTGGGCGCTGACCCATGTCCCCGAACCGTCGGGCCGGCGCGCGGCAGCCCGGCGCATCGCCGCTGGGGCCGCGGCCTGACCATGTCTCCGGCAAGGGCCGCAACGGATCCCGGTGTTCTGTCCCGAGCTCGTGGGCTTCGCTCCCAGGCGCGCTACATCGCGACCCGCCTCGTCATCGGCGCGGTGGCGCGCGGCTACGTGCGGCTTCGCGTCCACGGAAAGAAGGGACTCCCGCGCGGGCCGTACCTCCTGTGCTTCAACCACCAGAGCTGGACCGATCCGCTCCTCCTGCTCGCCGTCCTGCCCTGGCGGACGCGCGTCTTCTTCTTCGGGCCGAAGGAGGAGGACATGGACCACGGATGGCGGAATCGCCTCATCCGGTGGACCGGCACGTCGGTCCCGTACCGCCCGGCCAAGGACGATCTGCTCGGCGCCACCCGGCGTGTCCAGGCCGTGTTCGATGCCGGGAACATGCTGGCGATCGCGGGCGAGGGGCGGATCCATGCCGGGGAAGGGGCTCTCCTGCCGCTCAGCGAGGGGGCCGCGTTCTTCGCCCTGCGTTCGAGCGTGCCGATCGTGCCCTGTGCCATCAACGGGACGAGCTGGCTCTGTTTCGGGCGCACGGTCCGGGTGAGGTTCGGGCGACCGATCACCGCGGAGGCCCGTCCGACGCAGGCTGCGGTCCAGGCGCTCACCGGGCGACTGTGGACCGAGCTGCACGACCTCTGCCAGGGCTATCCGGACCCGCCGCCGCCCGGTCGGTTCGGGCGATGGTTCACGGACGTGTTCAACGAGTGGCCCGAGGACACTCGCCCGGCGCCACCCGGGCATCCGGAGGCCCGGCGCAGGCCGCCAGCGGAGCGGCCCGACGAGGCTCGATAGACCCCTCCCCTGCTGTGGTCTGAGCCCGGGTCAGGACGTCGTCCGCCGGATCTTCGTGGGACGGTTCCGACGTGCTCGACCAGGCGGCCGCGGAGATCTCCGGCGGGCACTGACCACCCCAGCCGCGATCTGGAGCAAGATGCAGGCATGACACCTGCCGCAACCGTCCACCATGTTGTCGAGGGGCCTCCCGGCGCGCCCGTGCTCGTCCTCTCGAATTCGCTGGGCAGCACGCTCGCGATGTGGGGCCCGCAGGTCCAGGCGCTTGCCCGCCATTTCCGCGTCGTGCGATACGACATGCGCGGGCACGGGCGGTCCCCGGTGCCACCGGGGCCGTACGAGGTCGAGGCTCTCGGACGCGACCTGCTGGCCCTGCTCGACCGGCTCGGCGTGCCGGCGGCCCACCTGTGCGGGCTCTCGATCGGCGGGATGGTGAGCACGTGGGTCGCCGCAAACGCGCCCGAGCGAGTCGAGCGGCTCGTCCTGTGCTGCACCTCGGCGCATTTCGATCCCCCACTCGCGAGCCTGTACCGGGAGCGCGCGGCCGTGGTCCGGGCACAGGGCACCGACGCGATCGCGGACGCCGTGGTCGCCCGCTGGCTCACGCCGTCCTTCGCCGGGGCCCACCCGGCCGTCGTCGAGACCCTCCGCGCGATGATCGCCTCGACGCCCGCCGAGGGGTACGCCGGGTGCTGCGACGCGCTGGCCACGATGGACCTGCTGCCGGAGCTGCCGCGTGTCCGCGCCGACACGCTGGTGATCTCGGCCGCCGGCGATGTCGCCCTGCCGCCGGCGCACGGCGAGCGGATCGCCGCCGGGATCGCGGGGGCGCGCTTCGCCGTCGTCGAAGGCGCCGCCCACCTGGCCAACATCGAGCGGCCCGACGCGGTCACGGAGCTGATCCTGCCGCACCTGCTGCCCGTCGGGGTCCCGCAGGCGCGATCTGCGGTACCCCGACACAGCTCGTAGCATCACGGCAACACCCCGAGTCCGGCCAGTCGACTCTGCAGGAGCTTCCATGACCGCCGATGAACTGACCGCGCGCCGGCACGTGCCCGAGGCCACCGCCCCCGGCCGCGTCTTCCCGCGCGTGCTGACCCGTCCCCTGCCTGTCGCCGTCCGCGCCGAAGGCGCGGAGATCTGGGACGCGACCGGGAAGCGCTACCTGGACGCCGCCGGGGGCGCCATCGTCGTGAACGTCGGCCACGGACGCGAGTCGGTGGCGCGCGTGATGGCCGACCAGGCCTCGCGGATCGCCTACGCGCACGGGTCGGCGTTCACCAGCGAGCCGCTCGAAG
>JAJYNP010000199.1 GCA_021786265.1 Chloroflexota bacterium | reverse complement strand
CAACTTCCTCTGGGCGCCCCTCTTCGGCTGGCTCCTCTCGGCGCTCTTCATCCACGAGCCCCTGCTCGCCCTGGGCTTCATGCTGGTGATGGTGGTGCCCTGCTCGAGCATGGCCATCGGCTACACCGGCCTCGCCAAGGGCGATCTCGAGCTGGCCACCGTGGTGGTGGCGCTGAGCTTCCTGCTCGCGGTGGTGGCGGTGCCCGCCTGGATGGTGGTGTACGCCTCGAGCTACCACGTGCCGGTGCCCATCGGCGATCTCATCACCTCGATCCTGACCGTGCTGGTGGCGCCCATGATCCTGGGTTACGCGACCCGCTGGGCCCTGCTGCGGCAACTCGGGCAGGCCGGCTTCACGAAGCTGCAGCCGCTCTTCCCGGCCCTCTCGCTGCTCGCCATGTACGCCATCGTGTTCCTGATCTTCTTCGGAAAGGCCACCCTCATCGTCTCCAAGTGGAGCACCGTGCTGCTGCTCCTGGTGCCCAACGCGATCTTCATCGCCGTGACCCTGCTCCTCGTCACCTGGCTGGCCAGGCGCCTGGGGATGGGCTACGCCGAGAACATGGCCCTCGCCTTCAGCAGCACCGGCAAGAACAACGGCACCGCCATCGCCATCGCCAGCGCGGCTTTCTCGCCGCTCGTAGCCATCCCGGCCGCCACCATGCCGATCTTCCAGATCCTGCTGATGGTCTTCTACCTGCGTTCGGCGGACCGGGTGCGGGCCTACTTTGCGGGACGGCGGGCAGCCCCAGTGGCGGCGCCCGATCCCACCGCCTGAGCCTGGGCCATGGCGCTGCCCGCTGGGCCCGCGCATAGGCCACGAACACGACAAGGAGCCCAACGATGTCCACCATCACGGTGCTGCGCGAGCAGCCACCCGACTACGCCGAGCTCAGTCACCGGATCGCAGGCGCCGTCAACCTGACCAAGGCGCCGGTCGCGGTCAAGCTCTTTGACGATCCCCACGCGGTCCCCGAGGGCCTGCCCCGGCCCGCCAGCGCCATGTACTACTGCGCCGCGGTCGGGCTTGCCATGGGGGGCGAGACGATCCTGATGCAGGCCGACGACCACGGCTGTCAGCGGGGCGCCTACATGCTGGGCGTCAAGGAGGCTCCCGCGGCGGTCACCAACGGGGTGCCCTACGCCAAGTCGCACATGGTCGGCAGCCCCCGCGCGGGCAAGCGACTGATCGAGCAGGCGCCGAAGCTCCGGGTCGGCTCGACCGCGGCGATCCTGCTGACACCGCTCGCGCAGACCCCCGTGGATCCCGACGTGGTCCTCTTCGCGGCCACTCCCCACCAGGCGCTGCAACTGCTCAACGCCACCAGCTACGAGACCGGGGTAGAGATCCCGCTCCGTTTCCAGATCCTCACCTCCTTCTGCGCGTACGCCACCGTGCTGCCGTTCCAGAGCGGCCGCCCGGAGGCGACGATCCCCCAGGAGCAGGCGCGCAAGCGGGCCGAGTTCACCAACGAGGAGATGCTCGTCGGGATCCCGGCCGAGATGCTGCAGCGGGTGGCCGACGTGATCGTCGGGATCTGCTGCGTGGCGCCCGCGCCGGAGGTGTAGGTCCATGCAACCTCCCATCAGCCCGGGCGTGACGGCCCCCGTCCGGCCGGACACCTCAAGGAGCCCCTCCGTGACCGCCCCCCTCCACGCCCAGCCCCAGGTGCTCTCGGTCGTTGCCAGCCAGGTCGATGCTCTCATGGCCACCGTGCACGCGCGTTCGTGGGGCGCGACCTGGGCCATCACCGGGACCCAGCCGGTGGATGCGCCCAAGCCGACCGAGGCGCTGATCGGCGCCCTGGCGGCCTGCATGATCTCGGGCATCCAGCGCGAGAGCGCGGCGGCCGGCCTGCGCATCGACGCCGTCGAGGTGACGGCGCAGGCCACCCGCTTCGGGGGTCCGGACGGCCCCCGCCTGGGCGACTTCCGGGTCGAGGTGACCGTCACCAGCCCGGAACCCGAGGCGGCCTTGCGCCCACTGCTCGACGCACTTCAGTTCAACGGCACGGTGACCAACACCCTGCAGCTGGGCCAGCCCATCACGATCGAATCCCGCGTGGTGCGGGCCGCCTGATGCGGCTCCCTCCGCGCCCACCGGACATCCCGGCCATGGTCCCGGGATGAGGAGGCTCTCCGATGTTCCAGAAGATCCTGTGGGCGACTGATTTCTCGGCCCCCGCCCGGGATGCCGGCGGCAAGGTGCTCGAGTGCGCCCAGTGCTCACATCGCCCCATCGACGTGCTGACCGTGGTCACGCCGGACGACCTGCCGCCCTTCCTGCTCGACGTGCCCGATCCGTTCATCGCCGAGGAGGCGGTGCACGAGGCCGAGCGGCGGCTGGAGGTCGAGCACGAGGCCCGGGTCCGGCACGAGCTCGAGTCCGAGACCCAGTTCCTGCGCGATGCCGGCATCGAGACGACCCTGCACGTACGGGTCGGGTCCCCGGGAGACGAGATCCTCGCCGCCGCCCAGGAGCTCGGAAGCGACCTGATCGCGATGGGCTCGCACGGCAAGCGCTCGCTGGAGGAGCTGCTGATGGGCAGCACCGTGGAGCAGGTGACCAAGCGCGCCGGCTGCCCGGTCCTCGTCGTGCGCTGATGGCGTCAGCCACAGAGACCGTCGCGGGACCGGCGGCCCGCGGTATGGCAGCCGCGACCGCGACCGCGCTCGGAGGCGGGGAGGGCTCCCGCTCCCGCGTGGTGCCCAGTATTGCCCAGCTCTTCGCCACGTTCTTCGCGATCGGCCTGACCTCGTTCGGCATGGCCATCCTGCAGAACATCCGCTCGGTGCCGGTCCGGCGTGGCTGGATCGGGCGCGAGGAGATCGACGAGGGGCTGGGGCTCGTGCAGCTCTACCCCGGCGCGATCATGGTCGACCTGGTCGCCTACATCGGCTACCGGATCCACCGCGTGGCCGGCGCCGTGGCGGCCACCGCGGGGTTCGTCACGCCGGCGCTCGTGCTGATGCTCGGGCTCTCCTGGGTGTATGCCACGTATGGGTCCGCGCCCGGGGTCGCCGGGCTGGTGGTTGGCCTGGACGCCATCGTGGTCGGCGTGGTGGCGAGCGTGGCGATCGACTTCGCCCTCCAGCACGCCCGCGGCACGCTGCCGGCGCTGCTGGCGCTGGCCGGGTTCGCGGTGGCCGTGAGTGGCGTCGGCCTGCTCTGGGCAGTCCTGGGCGGGCTGGCCATCGGAGCGGTCGCGATCCGACCGGGCCGCGGCGGCGCGGTGGCGCCGGGCAGGGCATCCGCCCCCGTGCGGGCCGAGGAGGCGCTCTCGTGGCGCCGGCTGGCGCTGGCCCTCGTGCCGGGCGTCATCGTGGTGGCGGCCGCGGCGGTCGCGACCGTCTCGAGCGGGGTCCTGTCCACGCTCTTCCTCGACATGACCCGGATCGGGACGGTCGCGTTCGGCAACGGGTCCACGATCCTGCCGGTGCTGCAGCAGGACGTGGTCGACACCCGGCACTGGCTGGGCCTGCCGGAGTTCGGGGTGGCGATCGGGTTCGGGCAGGTCACACCGGGCCCCTTCCTGATCAGCGCGGCGTTCGTCGGCTATCGCGTGGCCGGGCTGTGGGGTGGCGTGCTCGCCGCGATCGCGATCTTTGCCCCCAGCGTCGCGATGACCACGGTCGCGGCCGAGCTCTACCCGTGGCTGCGGCGCTGGGCCTGGGTCAAGGGGGCGGTGGCCGGCGTCATGGCCGTCTTCGTCGGCCTGCTGGCCAGCGTGGCCCTCTCGCTCGGGCGCCCCGTGCTGGGGCTGCCCGCGGCGCTCGTGCTGCTCGCCGCGGCATTCGTCGCGGTGCGCGTCGCGCGCTGGAACCTGCTCGCGGTGTTCGGGGCCGGACTGGCCGCCTGGGCCGCCTACCTCGCGCTCGGCGGTGCCTGGCGCTGATTGACACGCCCGGCAGCGGGCATGTCCCATCCGAGGGAGTTGACATCATGACCCAGTCGCCCATCTCATCCGAGGACAAGTTCAGCAAGCCGTGGCACGGCATTCCCCGCAGCGAGATCCCCTGGTTCCCCACCGTCGATCCCGACGTCTGCATCGGGTGCGGGAGCTGCGTGGTCAGCTGTTCGAGGGGCGTCTACCGCTTCGACTTCGACCGCAAGAAGAGCGTCGTGGCCGACCCGATGCACTGCATGGTCGGCTGCCGCACCTGCGCCTCCACCTGCCCGGCCAATGCGATCAGCTTCCCGCCTGCCCAGGTCGTCCTCGACCTGGAGCTTCGGCCGGAGGTCCGCCACTCGATCGAGGACGAGCTGCTGGCACGGCGTGAGCAGATCGCCCTCATCGACGTGCTGCCTCACCCGGACCGGATGATCCAGCTCGAAATCCAGGAGATCCGCCAGGTGGGCAGCGCCACCCGCCTCTTCCTGTTGAAGCCGCACCGGCCCGAGGACTGCATGTGCGAGTTCGCGCCGGGCCAGTACGTCGAGATCTGGGTGCCCGGCACCGACTGGATGTCGCGGGCCTACTCCATCGGCAACGCGCCCAGCGCCGACGGTTCGGTGGAGCTGCAGATCAAGAAGCTCGAGGGGGGGCGCCTGTCTGGCTGGGCCTTCGAGCAGGCCAAGGTCGGGGATGTTGTCACCGCGCGCGGGCCACTGGGCGCGTTCACCATGCGCTCGACGCCCGACCGGCCGCTCGTCTTCGTCGCGCGCGGCACGGGGTTCGCCCCTATGAAGGCGCTCATCGAGCAGCAGCTGGCGATGTTCCCGCAGCGCCAGATGCATCTCTTCTGGGGTGCGACTTCCTCGGACGATCTCTACGACCTGGATGCGATCGCGGGCTGGCTGCAGACGGACCACAACCTGCGGGTCACCCTCGTGGCGCGCACGTTCGGCGACGACTTTGTGGCGCCCGCCGGGGCCACGACAGTCGTCGGTCGCCTGTCCGATGCAGTGCGCGCCTCCGGCCTCGATCTCTCCGGGTATGACGCCTACGTCGCCGGCCCGCGCGTCACGGTCGCGGACAGCATCGCGTCCCTGCAGGCGCGTGAAGTGGCGAACGAGCGGATCTTCGCCGACTCGTACGGGGTGTGAAGTTCAGGACCGGCGTCCCGGGGCCTCAGGCTCGTCCGGAAACGGTGCGTGCATCAGATCGCCCTGCCCACCCCCGCGTCCGTAGTACTCGAGGACTGGTCTGGGCCCGGGGACTGAGGGCGAGGGCGGCGGCTCAGCGCTTGTGACGGGCGGGGCGATGCCGGCAAGGTCGTCGGATCGGACGGGGGCGCGGGTGAGCTCCCGCCCGGTGGCAGCCCGCAGCGCGTTGACCACCGCGACCGTGGCCGCGATGGTGGGCACCTCGCCGACCCCCTTGGCGCCGTAGGGCACCCCCGGCTCCGCGTGCTCCACCAGCTCGGAGACGATCGGCGGCGCGTCGAGGACCGTGGGAATGAGGTAATCGGTGAAGGAGGCGTTGCGCATGAGCCCCTCCTTCAGCTGGACCTCTTCCATCAGCGCGTGGCCCATGCCGATGACGAGACCACCCTCGACCTGGCCTTCCAGGCCCTGCGGGTTGATCGCCCGCCCCACGTCCTCGACGGCCGCCAGCTGGACCACGCGGGCCAGGCCGAGCTGCACATCCACGTCCACCACGGCCCGCTCGGCGACGAAGGCGAAGAACGGATGAGCGTCGCCCTGGCCGCGCTCGTCGAGCGGCTGCGTGGGACGGTGGTGGAAGACCCGTGTCGCGACGATCGGCTGATCGAGGAACTCCTCCACGCGGGCCACGGCGACGCCATCGGCCAGCACCTGCCCCTCCTGCAGCGACAGGTGCGCGTCGCGCAGGTCATGCGCGGCCCGCACCCGATCGAACAGCTCCTCGCGGACAGTCGTGCAGGTGAGTTGAACGGCGCCGCTCGACATGACGGTCTGCCTCGACGCCGAGCTCGAGCCGGCGGAGCCGACGCCCGTATCGGCCTCGTGGAGTGCCACCGCGTGCACCCCAAGCTCGGTGCGTGCGACCTGCACCAGCACCGTGGCCAGCCCCTGGC
Organism: Chloroflexota bacterium; assembly: GCA_021786265.1. The sequence goes on along the minus strand of JAJYNP010000199.1, from coordinate 7,054 downwards.
CCGAGTCGACCGCAGCGCTGTGCACTTCGACGAGCGGTCCCTCGGCTCCGGCCGACAAGGTCACCCTCGCCTCGCAGGAGTCGTCGAACCCTTCGCTGTAGCCGACGTTCTTGAACCCCAGCGCGTATCCGACCCCTCTCCGAAGCCCCTCGCCATGGGTGACGTTGCCCAGGCCCCCCGGCAGCGAGCTCGCGGTCCGGACGACCGGCTCCTCCGGCAGCGGGAGCGCTCGACAGCGCTCGAGGAGCTCCGCAACCGGGGCCTCACCGGTGATGACCTGCCCGGTCGGGAACATCGATCCGGGATGGACGGCGTTCTTCAGGCGCAGCTCCACCGGATCCATCTGCAGCGCCCGGGCGAGCTTCTCCATCTGAGACTCGTAGGCGAAGCAGGGCTGGGGCGAGCCGAACCCGCGCATGGCGCCGCAGGGAGGGTTGTTCGTGTAGACGGCGGTCGCCTCGATCAGGGCGTTGGGCACCTCGTACGGGCCGGTGGCAAAGGCGGCCGCATTGGACAGGACAGCCGGCGTGGACGAGGTGTACGCCCCGCCATCCAGGAGCGCCCGTACCCGGACCGCCGTCAGACGACCATCGCGGGTGGCGCCGTGCCGCACCCAGTATCGGGAGGGGTGGCGGTGCACATGTCCCCGGAAGGATTCGGCCCGGCTGTTGGCGAGCTTGACGGGGCGTCCCGTAGTCTGGGCGAGCACCCCCGCCAGGATCTCCAGGTTCACGTCCTCGCGCGAGCCGAAGGCCCCTCCCACGCCCGTGAGGTGCAAGTGGACCCGCTCCTCGGGCAGGCCCAGGCACGGCGCGACCTGGTGCAGGTCGACGTGCAGCCACTGCGTCATGACATAGAGGTCCATTGAGCCGTCTGGAGCGGGGACCGCCAACGCGGCCTCCGGCCCCAGCGCCGCCTGGTCCTGCATGGCGGTCTCGTAGTAGCCCTCCACCCACACGTCGGCGTGCGCGGCCGGGTCGCCGTGCTCGATCCGCAGATGCCGGATCACGTTGCCCCATTCGTGGAGCGCCGGGGCCTCCGGATCGAGCGCGGTTTCCATGTCGGTGACCGCCGGCAGGGCGTCGTATTCGATCGTGACGGCCGACGCGGCGGCGCGCGCCTGCGCGCGGGTGTCGGCCGCGATCGCGACCACCGGCTCACCCTCGTAGCGGACGCGGTCGGCCGCGAGCACCGGCTGGTCGTCGAACTCGAGGCCATACGTGCGTTTCGCCGGAAGCTGGTCCGCCGTGAGCACGGCGTGTACACCGGGCATCCGCCGGGCGCGCGTGGCATCGATCGCGACGATCCGCGCATGCGCGTGCGGGCTCCGCACGACCGCGCCCTCGAGCATCCCGTCAACTCTCAGGTCCGTGCCGAAGACGAACTCGCCAGTCACGCGCGGAAGCCCACCCACACGGCGGCCCCGCGATCCGATCCCGTCGGGCGTGCCAGGTTCGTGGTTCATCGTGACGTCCTCACGATCGAGCGGCGGCCAGTTGGACGGCCGCCACGATCTTCTGGTAGCCGGTGCAGCGGCAGAGGTGGCCGGCGAGCGCCTCCCGGATCGTCTCCTCGTCTGGGTGCGGTGTGCGAGCCAGGAGGTCGGCCGCGCCCAGCAGCAGCCCGGGCGTGCAAAACCCGCACTGCACCGCGCCCGCGTCCAGGAACGCCTCCTGGACCGGATGCAGCCGACCGTCCCGTGCCATGCCCTCCACGGTGCGCACCACGGCGCCCTCGGCCTGCGCTGCCAGGACCAGGCACGAGTTCACCATCTCGCCGTCCAGCCAGACCGAGCACGAGCCGCATTCTCCCTGCTCGCAGGCGTTCTTGGTCCCCGCAAGGCCGAGGTACTCACGGAGCACCTCGAGCAGGCTCTCGTGCCCCTCGATCAGCGCCGTGCGGGGCGCGCCGTTCACGCTCAGGTTGATCTGCATCTCGCGCCTCACGCCGCCTGTACCGTGGCCGGCATCGCTCGCCGGCCGAGGAGCCATCCGAACGCCCGCTCGCCGAGGACCGCGCAGGCATGGCGCCGGTATGCCGCCGTTCCGCGCACGTCATCGATCGGCCGGGCGGCGCCAGCCACAAGGGCGCCCAGCTCCGCCGCCGCGCCTCCTCGGACCGGTGCGGCCGGGTCGTCCCAGGCGCCCGCGTCGTCCAGCACGGATCGAACGAAGGCCTCTGCCTCCCGGGCCCGCAAGACCGTCGGGCCCACCGACCCGAGGGCGATCCGCACCTCGCGGGCGTCCTCGTCGATTGCCATGGCCAGGCTGGCCACGGCGATCACCGTCGCGTTGCGCGTGCCCACCTTCGAGAACGACCCGACCCGTCGCCGGAGCGGCCAGCGAACGCCGACGATGAGTTCGTCAGGGTGCATCGCGGTGCGCTTCGGGCCGACCAGGAAGGCGTCCCAGGGCAGCGACCGCGCCCCTGACTCCGAGCGCAGGAGCACCTCGGCGTCACATGCGGCGAGCACTGGCAGGACATCGCCCGCGGGGGAGGCCGTCCCGAGGTTCCCGCCCACCGTGCCGCGGACGCGGATCTGCGGCGAGCCCACGGTGCGCGAGGCCTGGGCCAGGAGCTCCCGGTCCGTCGGCTCCCGCAGGATCGACGCGTAAGTCACCCCGGCGCCCAGAAAGTACACGCCGTCTTCGGCTCCCCACCGCTTCAACTCGGGAAGACGCGACAGATCGAGCACCGCGGGGGGACGTGGGCGCCCCGCCTGCCACTCGACCATCAGGTCGGTCCCTCCAGCGATCGGCGCGGCCTCGGGGCGCTTCGCCTTGAGCGCCAGCGCCTCACCCAGGCTCGACGGCCTCAGCACGTCCATCTATCCGGCCTCCGTTCGTCGTCCCGGCAGGAGCCCCAGGGCCGCCGGGGAGTCTCGCATGGGGAGACGCGTGCGGCGGATGCCGTCGTACGCGTGGAGGGCGGCGGCCGCCGCGGCGGCTGTGGGAACCGCCGCGGCTTCGCCCACGCCCTTGGCACCGTAGGGCCCCTCGGGCTGGGTTTCCTCGACGAAGATGACGTCCACCGGCGGCATGGCAGGGGCGCGCAGGAGCCCCTGGTCCTTCAGCGCCAGCGAGACAGGCAGCCCCAGAAGGCTCATGCCGGCCTGGGGCCCGGCCTCCATGGCCCGACCGTTCAGGGTGAAGCGGATGACAGCGCGGCTCTCGTCGGTCCGCCGATGCGCTCCGGTCATCGCGGTCCCGCCTCCGTCCCGGGGAGCGGGGCCGGGACCAGCTCACAGCAACCCGGCGCGAGGGCCGCGATCGCCGCGACCACCTCCGCAAATCGGTCCGGCCGGAGCGTGTATTCGATCCTGCGGCCCCGGCGCCTGGACTCGACGAGGCCCGCCTCCCGGAGCACCTTCAGGTGGTAGGACACGAGGTTCTGCGCCACCCCGAGATCGGACTCCAGGTCGCAGACGCACCGGTCTCCGTCCCGCAGGCGACACAGGATGGACACCCGTTGCGGCTCCGCGAGCGCCGCGAGGACCTGGGCCAGCGATCGGCCCTGTGGATCAAGCGTCCTTGATATGACCACGGTCGCCAGTCTGGCCCGACGTTCCGCGGCTCAGGAGGGCCGTCCAGCCCAGGCCGGACAGGCCGTCCGGCCGGGGCTCTCAGCCCGGCTTGCGGCCGGGCTCGCTCATCCGTGAAAGCCCGCCCAATGGACGGGTCAAGTCAGTCAGCCGCAGGTGCAGGCTCCGTCGCCGGCGGACACGGCGGCACCGGCCACGGCTCCGACTTCCACGTGGGGGACGGACTGACAGCCGCAGTCGGGACCACGCGTGGCCGCGGCTGCCGGCGCGGCGGCGGCCACAGCCGACCCGCATCCGCAGTCCGGGCCACACGCGTCCTCGGCGATCTGCGCGGCGACCTGGGGCGAAACGCCGTGCGCAGCGACGGCAGAGGAAACAACTGCGGCCGGCCGCTGAGGCAGCGGAGCGGACCACGCGACGGTGGCGTCCGGCAGGAGCCGCGCGGCCTCGTCGGCCGTGAATTCGGCGGCGCGTCGCTGCACGGCACGCGCAATCTGGACCGCCTCGTTCGCGTCGCGCGCGGTCAGGCCGACCAGTTGACCCGCCTCGAGATGCTTGCGGAGGTTCGCCATCGAGTTGGCCCCGACTGCGGCCCCGATGGCAGCCAGCTCCTTGGCGCGGTCCGAGGTGTCGCAGCAATCCGCAGGAGGCTCTCCGTGCAACCCAATGAGGTCACGGCTGAGCACCGCGACCTGCCCCGCCGCGCTCCTCCTCACGCACTCGGCGTCTTCGACTGCCTTCAGCAGGGCCGCCGGGGTCGCACCGGCGGACGCGGCCGCCTGCACGTGGCAGGTCAGGCAGGGCTCGCAGCCGGCGCCGATGCTGGCGCCGATCGAGACGAATTCACGCTCCACGAGAGCGAGCATCACGTGACTCCTTCTGGTTGGGGACGCTTTCAGGGGACGCCCAGACAACTCAATCGTCGATGAACCGACAGCGTTCGCAGTCGTCGAGCCGACACGGCTCGGTTCGCGCCGCCGGACGCTGCAGGTCCTGCCGGACCGCGGCGAGGTCCGTGCGCAGCGCCTGCAGCTCGGTGATCGTCTGGTCCACCTCGCGCAGGCGCGCCTCGAGGAGAGCTCCGAGCCGCTCCTCGAACCGATCGCAGGATTGCGAGAAGGCCGCGTCGGCCAGCTCACGGACCTGCGGCAGCGAGAGCCCCGCGATGCGTGCCCTACGGATGAGCCGCAACCGGCGCAGCTCGGTCGGACCGAACAGGCGATAACCGGAGTCTGTCCGGTCAGTCGCAGGCAACAAGCCTGCCTGTTCGTAGAACCGGATGGTGCGCACCGGCACGCCGGTGAGCCGCGAAGCATCTCCGATGGTGGCGCTCTGGTGCATGTCGCGCAGCGTAAACCCTCCAGCTACTGGAGGGTCAAGCGCCGCCCGAAGCGTAGCTGCCCTGGCCGCAGGTCCCGACAGAACGGGCCGCTTGCATCTGATGTGTGTCATTGATAGCTGTGACACTGATGTTTGAGATATATGCCCAGGAGGTACCGGTCGGTGCCGGCGCCAGGCCGATGGCCGGGCGGCATCGGCTGGTATCAGGGCAGCCAGGAGGCGCACCGTGAAGAAGGCCATCCTCATGTGCACGTGCAGTTTCGCGTGCCCGAGCATGAAGGATCTCGACATTCCGGAGCTCGCGGAGCGCATCCGGCTCGAGCTGCCGCACGACTACATGGTCATCCATGCCCGTCTCTGCGAGGCCAACGGGGAGGCGCTCATGCGGGACCTGCTGAAGGACGACGGCACCGTCTACATCACGCCGGCCTGCAAGATCGAGAAGCAGGCCAAGCTCCTGCGCGATGGCTTCGCGCAGGCCGGCGTGCCCATGAACGAGAACACCTGGCGGCCGGTGTCGATCCAGTTCAAGACCACCGACCAGGCGTTCGCCGACGTCCAGGCCACGCTCGAGGCGGTGGAGGGATGAGTGGCCAGACCTACATGGGTATTCCGCGGGAGGCCATCCCGTGGTATCCCACGATCGACCCTGAGGCCTGCCTGAACGATTCCGAATGTCTGCAGTTCTGCACCAACGACGTCTTCGTCGCCGGCGAGAAGCAGACGTTCGTCGCGAACCCGTTGAACTGCGTGGTGGGCTGCTCGTCCTGCACGAGCGTCTGTCCGACCGACGCGTTGAGCTTCCCCGACCAGAAGGAGTTCATCGAAACGCTGCGGCAGCTGCGCGCGCAGTACGCTCGCAGGTGACGATGGGGGGCCAGGTGGGCGCGGTCGGCCGGCAAGGTGCGGTTGCGGTCAATCTCGGGCTCGGGATCGCGGTCCGGCCGTCCCGGGTCCGGCGGACTCCGGCCAAGGCGGAGGTGCACATGTACTCGCGAATCCTGGCAGCCGTGGATGGCAGCGGACCATCGACGCGGGCCTTCCGGGAAGCCCTCCGGCTGGCGGCCGACCAGCACGCCGGGCTGCGGATCGCCCACGTCATCGACCTCGGCGTGGCGCTGGCGCCATGGGCCGAGCCGGCGTTCATCGACTACGACACGCTGGACGCGGCGCTCCGTGAAACCGGCACCCGCATCATCGATGCCGCGACCGCAGAGGCGCGCGCCGCGGGGATCGAGGCCGAGTCCGCGGTGCTGGAGACCGACATCGACGAGCCAGCGGCCGAGATCCTCGCCGAGGCCGATCGCTGGGGCGCAGACCTCATCGTGATGGGCACCCACGGGCGCCACGGCCTGGCCCACCTCATCCTGGGCAGCGTGGCCGAGGGCGTGGTGCAGCGCTCGAAAGTGCCGGTGCTGCTGCTCCGCGCCTCCGACGACGCGCCGCCGGCGTCCTGACCGCGCGCGAGGGGCGGGCGCCTCCGGGCCGCCGGTCCCCGCCCGGTCCTACGTCGCGTGGAGGCCGAGCCGGCCGAAGAGACGCAGCTTGAACCAGTCGATCAGCACCGCCCAGAGCCCCACCGCCACCAGCACCACGGCCACCAGCACGGGGCTGAGTGCCGCCATCAGCCACCCGGCACTTGCCAGGACCGCCACGGTCACGACGGCCCAGGCAGAGGCCGCCATGAGCCACGGTCCGGGCCGCGAGCTCCAGACGCGACGCGGCTCCCGGACCAGGTAGACGGTCGCCTGGCTGCCGAACGCGAGGGTCACGAACGCGAGCGTCTGGAGCCGGTCTGCGCCCAGGCCGAGGACGGCGCCGCCTGCCCAGAAGACGGCGAGCGTGAGGGCGAGCGAGGGGAGCGCGACGCCCAGCGCCCCCAGCAGGAGCGGCCGCACGTGCCAGCGGTTCGGGCGCTGCGACGACGGCGCCCGGTCGGTGGTGATGGCCATCGTGGCGAAATCGTTGGCGAAGAGCAGCAGCACCATCAGCAGCGGGCTCAGCGCGATGCGGCCGGTGACCAGGAACACCAGGCTCAGGAAGACAGGCACCTCGAGCTTCTTGATGCTCGAGTTCAACGCGTAGGTGAGCATGCGCTGGTAGATCCGCCGGCTGAGCTCGATCGCGGACACCACGTCCCCCAGGCCAGGCTGCGTCAGCACGATGCTGGCT
>JAJYNP010000351.1 GCA_021786265.1 Chloroflexota bacterium | reverse complement strand
CGCCCTCGGCTTCGCCGAAGCCGCACACGAGCTGCTTGTCCAGTCGGCAGCGCGCGGCCTCAGCGAAGGGGAGCCGCGACGACTGCGCCAGTACAACAGCTTGTACGTACGTGTTACCTCTGGCGACGAGGGAGCCCAACTGGACCGACTGCGGGAACTGATGGACGCGGGGGTGTTCGTCTTGGACGCGGGCCCTGACGCGCCGCGCACGAAGACCCGGGACTCCAATCCCATAGCCCAGTTTGTGCTGACCTATCGAAAACTGTTTGGTCTCTCGAACTTCGTCGGCCTGTCGCAACGCGACCGGTTCGAACTCTCGGGAGCAGCTCTAGAGGAATGGCTGGCCAACCCGGACCGTACGCGCGAGATCTTGTTGCGCGATCTTGGCGGTCTCGAATCCGCCGAGCAGCTGGATGAGGAAGCGACGACACACCAGTCGTTGGTAGGTGGACCGGCACCACTCGCACCGGCGATCGGGAGTAGCGCTGATCGTCACACCGCGCGGCCCGCCCCTCGCCCCATCACGTTGTGGGAGTCAATTGATGATAACGGGGCCAACGACGAATTCGTCGACCTGGCTCACGAACGCGTCCCGGTGCTCAGAGAGTTGAGTGCTGAAGATTTGGTCATGCTTGACGCAGCCTCGGTAATTGTTGGCCGCGGATTTGAGGAACGCACGCTGGCGTCGGCGCAGAGGCTATTGAGCGTCGTGCGACCCCGACAGGCGGTTGTAATCTCGTACCCACTGGAGGGGCACGGGCCCGCTATCGAGCGCGCGGTGCGCGAAGCCGTTACTGACTGCGAGGTCGTCGATTACAACACCGCCGTGGCTGAGGGTGTATCCCTTCCTGCCGGAATCGCGGTTGTCGATGTGACCGGCTTGGCCAAGCCGGTGATCTTCGACGCCATTCGTCGACTTCTTCGCCGCGATGGGAGGGTCATCGTTGCGCATACCGCTGCGGAGAGGCACTACCCGCTGAACGAAGACATCGGTCCTGTCCTCGAAGCTCACGAAAGAGGGGACTCCTACACTCTTCTCACTTCGTTGAGCGGGATCCTCACCGGCGAAGCGCGGCCCTACACCTTTGACAAACTGCTGAGTGCCGACGCTGACGATGGGCGCCGCCGTCTCTTGTGCGCGGCCGCGTCCCCCAAGCACGAACGACTGATGTCCCTCATCGACGAGCGAGACTACGACCGGGTCGACATCATCGTGCCCGCTTCTGACACGCCGCGGGCCAAGCTAGCTCGACTCGCTGCGGAGGTGGCAACCAAAGACTTTCATTCCTCAAGCATGGTTCCCGTGCCATCCGACGACTTGGCGGCGATGTTGGGGTTCATTGCCGAGCACTACCAGCGTTATTACGCCCACGGCAACTACGAGTTCGAGTTGGGGCTCACGGGCTCAAAGCTTCACGCAGTCGCTTGCGCTGCGGCATGCTCGGCCCTACGCGTCTCGCAGTGCTGGTACGTGCGACCAGCTGACTTCGACATTGAACGCTTCACCCATGGAGTCGGGGTCAGTCGGTACTTTCTGCTGGAGGCCGTCAACGCTGTGAGACCGGACTGGGAGGTCGACGTAACTCCGAGCGATCCCCGCGACACCTCATAGATCCCAACCTGACGTTCATCGCTCGCTTCCGGTCGCCAGCTCCTCGTACACGACGGCGACGATCTCATCGAGTGTCTCATGCTCCCAGAAGCGGAGTACGGTCCAGCCATAAGATCGCAGCAGCTCGTCGTTAAGCCGATCCCGCACGATGGTGGCTTGGAGCTTGTTTGCCCACCAGACCCCGTTGGTGATCGGCCAGGTCGCGTGCTCGGGACACCCGTGCCAAAAGCAACCGTCGAGTTGGACGGCCACCCGGGCGCGCGTGAAGGCGACGTCGACCTCGCACCGCGAACCCTTGATAGGGCGGTAGTTCTTGCGAAATCGCAAGCCCGCCGCGTGGAGTGCCGATCGGAGCGAGACTTCCGGCCTCGTGTCCCGGGGACGGTTCGACTGCATCGACCGGCGCACGCCCTCCGACGACGCCCAGGATACCGCTGGAAGGGACATCCACCCGATCGTACGTCGGCGGCGGTGTCACCATGTCGCCAGTCGACCTTTGTAGACTAAAGAGCGTGATTCGACGGGTTTCCGTCCGGGACCTCATAGACGCCGCCGGGGTGGCGGCCCAACTCGGACTTAGGCATCGGAACAGCGTCTCAACCTATATGAACCGCTACCCCGACTTCCCGCGTCCCGTGGTCGACACGGGCACCAAGCGCTGCCGCCTGTGGTCCCGGACCGAGGTAGACGGATGGCTCCGGAGCCGACGGGAGGCCGGAAAGGTGCGTGGGCGGTGACGTCCTCCCGAGGACGCGCATCCCATCCCATGGTGGACCTGTTCGCGGGCTGCGGCGGGGGATCCATCGGTTTCCGGCAGGCGGGTCTGATGCCGGTGGCGGCGGTGGAGATCGATCCACACGCGGCCGCCGCGTACGAGGCGAATCTCGGTATTGCCCCTATCGTGCGAGACGTCCGTCTGGTCACGGGCGACCAGCTGATGACGAGCACTGGCCTCGGCCCCGGTGAATGCACGGTTCTCTTCGGCTGCCCGCCCTGCCAGAGTTTCACCAGTCTTCGCAAGGGAGCACCGGCAACGTCGCGGGACCGCAGGCGCAACACCCTCTATCTGGATTACTTACGCCTCGTCGACGAGGTCCGTCCCCGGCACATCGCCTTCGAGAACGTTCCCGGTATGCTGAGCCAGCGCTGGCATCCGCACTTCGCGGCATTCCTCGGGCAGTTGGAGGACATCGGATACCGGGCGGACTGGATCGTGCTCGACGCCGCCGACTACGGCGTGCCCCAGCATCGTAGACGTGTCCTGGTCGTGGGGAGCCGTGTCACCCGGCCGATTCTGCCGGCGCCCACGCACTTCTCTGACCCGAGGGACAAGAGAAGGCGACGGCACGTGACGGTCCGCCAGGCGATCGGCGACTGTCCCCCCCTGGGGATCGGCGGGCGCGACCCGAAGGACCCGCTCCACGAGGCGCGGCTGCACAGCGACATGGCGCTCCGCAGACTGCGCGCCATTCCCGAGGGCGGCGCCCGCGCCGACCTTCCCCCGGAGCTGCAACTCGACTGCCACAAGGGTCACTCCGGCCACTACGACATATACGGCCGGATGTGGTGGGACAAGCCGGCGCCCACGCTGACCTCCGGCTGCACGAACATCACCCGGGGTCGGTTCGCCCACCCTGAGCAGGACCGGGCCATCACCCTGCGCGAGGCGATGCTGCTCCAGAGCTTCCCGAAGCGTTCCACGCTCAGCGGAACGCTCGACGCGATGGCCCTCCAGGTGGGCAACGCCATACCGCCGCTCCTGGCCCGGCGTATCGGCGAGGCCGTGTTGGAGATGGAGGCGTTGTCGCGACGACCTCACCGTCGCAGGACGCCGGCGACGACCGAGACCACGCGCGTCCCAAGTCGTTCGACGGCGTCGAGGAGTCTGGCAAGCTCGTCGACCTGAGGGCCGGACAGCTCCACCCCGATCTCGACGTGACGTCCGAGACCGGCGGCGGTGAGATTCGCCGAACCGACGTATCCCTCGTTCCTGTCAACGAGCAGAACCTTGGCGTGCGACCCGAGCGTGGAGATTTCAGTGTGCAGTTCCGTCACGGCGAGATTGCAGCGTGGCGTCCCGAGCGCGTCGTCGACGAGGGGCGCCCACTCGGCGCCCCGGCCGACGCTCGTGAGCACGTGCACCGCCACCCCGCGACGCACGGCGGCCATGAGCGATCCGTGAAGGTGGTGAACCGCGGCCGAGTCGACGAACGGCGCCGCCAGCGTGACGCACTCGGTCGAGCGGTCGATCAGGGCGAGGAGCACGCCCGCGGTCTGGCGCATGGGGGGCGGGCGCACCAGGGACAGAACCTCGGCCGGGAGGGTCGCAACGGGCGCCCACGTCGAGCGTGGCGGGGCGAGGTCGAACGAGTCCCCGACAAGGTCAAGCGCGATGCCGACATCCGACGCCCGCCGTCGGTCCAGCCGACCCGAGGTGTCGACGACCGCCAGGGTGCGCAAGTGCCGGAGCCATTCGGCTGGCGAGGCCGACAATCCCGACGCCCCCAGGCACGTCTTCACTACGTCCACGTCGACCACACGATCGCCTCTACTCCGTTCCTCCACACGGGACACGAACTCCCCCCACCCCTCGGGCCGGTCCGCACACGTCCGAAGCCCGTCGTGAATGACTCGAAGCGCGACGTTCACGTCTCGTCCAGCTCCGGTGACCAGTACCCCACGACCTCGCCACGTGGTGCCCCAAACAAGTCCCATCGACTGATGAAGCGGTTCCACACCTGACAGGCCGTCTCAGGGAGTTGAAGACAGCCGTGGTCCGCCCCCCGGTTGGCCTCCATGCAGTTCGGGTCGTAGATGCAGGTGGCGTTCGTGACGGCACGCTCGACGACCTCGTCGAGGTTCTGTTCGAGCACGGTGCGCAGCCCGCCGATGGTGAACTCGCTCCCCCCGTTGGGATGGATGCCGAAGCTCAACTCGTACGGGAACAGGTACTCGGATAGTCCCGTCTCCGAGTACCCGCTGTCGACCGCCAAGGCACGCAACACTTGATGCGCGACCGAGTGAAGCAGCCGGAACAGGGCACGCACGCCGTACTGCGGGTCCCCCGGGGACGGCTCCTCGTCCGGGTCCCAACTCGGCAGTTGTCCGTCCGCCGGATCCAGGTGCGACGCGAACCAGCGATGCGGTCCGCCCGCCCCGTCCAGCTCCGCGTGGGTGGTGGCGTGGTTCGCCACCAGCCACCGTGCCACCCGCGCCCGGTCCAAGGCGAACACCAGGGCCTCCGTCTCGGTCGGGCTGGCGTACAGGAGCGTCGTCAACTGCTGACCCCTGCCGGCCCTGCCCTTGTACGCGACCAGATCGGCCTCCCTCGCCCCGAAGCCCCCCCTCGTGTAGCCGATCGCCAGATACGTGACCGGGAACTCGTTGACGAGCATGCAGCGCCCGGGGTCGAATCCGGCCGTCGCGAGAACCGGCGTGTAGTTCTCGTACCGGCTCTTCCGTGCCGCACCCGCGGCGCTGCGACCCAGCCGCTCCAGGGTGATCTTGGGCAGCGCCAGCACGCGCTCGTACACACCGACCTGCTCCGCAAGCAGGCGGCCACGGCCCTCCTCGCCGAGAGGATCGAACCCGAGGTCCTTCTCCACCCGGGAGCGCAGGTCGTCGAGGTCCACCGGAACGAATCGGCGGCGCAGCGCCTGCGCCTGATCGACCAGGCCTGCGCCCTCCATCGCTCTGATCGAGTCGAGAACCTCCGATGGAATCTCCGCCCCGCCGCCCGACGTGAGGGACCGTGCCTCGTCCTCGTCGCACTCCTCCAACCACCGTGCGAGCGTCCCGACGATGAATCCCGGGGTTTGCGCCATCCGGGCGAAGTCCTCACGGGGAACGTTGACCAGCGTGCGCCCGTGACCCGAATAGGCGGACGATGCCGTGTGCACCTGCGGCGCCATCATCTTGTCGGTCCAGTTGCACCCGGTCCGGTTCGGACAGAAGGCGCGCACCTGCGTGGGCGTGCCGCAGTCCAGGCATTCCCAGCGGAAGTCCTGGAACCGCGACACCTGGTCGTTCAGACGGAATCCTGCGGTGTGGTGCCGGGGCAGGCACTCGCGCGGTGGGAGCATCGGCAGAATCTCGCCGCACGCGTGGACGAACACGTACTGCAGTTGACGATTGCCGCGGTCGTTGCCACAGCGCGGGCACGCCGGTGGCCACGGGTCGATCCCCGGCCTCGGGTCGGACGCCTCCCACACCTTTCCGCACCTGCCGCCAGCCGCGCAGCGGAACACGAGCGGCCACACCCGCGTGTACACCTTGCCGGGGATGACGACCTGATAGTGCTGGTGTGCCAGCGGGTCGTCGCTCGGGAACTCGGGAGCACGGTCGGAGCCGGGTTGGGCGGCGCCCGCCTGCCGGCCCTCGATCCGCCAGCGCTGTACGAAGTTCATGGCCTCGTTGACCAGGTACCCCGAGTCGAGCGCGGCACCCTGGTACGCGTCGTCACGGCCGTACTGGCGCACCTGCGCGACGAACCCGCCCGGATGGTCGAAGGTCTGATTCGGTCGGTAGCGGTACAGGACCTGACCCCGGTTCCGGGACATCTCCTTGGGGGCGAAGTTGCTCACGACCTCTTCCTCTCCTGCAGCACGTAGAACGGAATCCCCTCGGCGATGTCGCGCAGCGACGTCATCGGCGTGTACTCCAACCCGAGGTAATCCCCGGTCCCCCGGTACTGGGGACGACCTCCCAGCGACGCGCTCGCCGCCGCACCGGCGGCGCGAATGCTGTCGACGGCGATGTGAACGCGGTCGTCGAGTTCCGGCCGAAGCTCCTCGGCCTCGTCCCGGTCCGTCAGATACGCCTCACCCAGCGCCTCCAGCAGCGCCTCCGGGCGAACCGACTCCAACCCGCCAGCGTCGACGCTGCGCAGTGCGCTTTGCATCTGGGTGAGGTCGTGGAGATGCGCGGGGGCACGGCCCGAGTCCCAGAAGTCCCGGTTGCCGGTCTGCAGAATCTCCGCCATCAACACCCCGGGCAGCGTCTTCCGCGCGGCGTACGCGCTCCACCGGTTGATGGCTACCGGCTCGACCATCCGGTCGAGATACTCGTGGAACTTCGCGTGATACCGGAAGTGCGACCGGTCCCGTTCCCGGATCGGGTTGAAGATCATGAACACGATTCCGAGGTACCTGCGTCCGACTCGCGACGACGCCTGGATGTACTCGGCCATCGACTTCGGCATGCCGTTGAACACCATGACGTTGAGCCGGTCGACGTCGACCCCGTGCGACACCATGCTCGTGGCGATCACGCCCTCCGTCTCGCCGGAACCGGTGAGGTGGTCCAGCGTGATGCGCACGTCGTCGAAGCTCGTGTCGCCGCTCAACTCCCTGACGGGCACGGGCCGGAGGTTCTGCAGACGCATGTGTTCGTTGACCTGCGTCTCCATCGACCGGCTGAGCTTGCCGAAGTCGACGAGGCTCGTCACGTAGGTGAGCGAGACGCGGTACAGGTCGAGCAACTGCTCGAAGTCGTCCGACGACATGGCGCCCAGCCCCCGAACCATCGATGGTCCGGCGGCCTGGAGGTGCCTTATCTCCTTGTGGAACGCCTGGAGCATGCGCACCAACGTCTGCTCGGCCGTCGTCCTGTTCGGCTGGACCCCGATGAAACGGCGCATCGGCTCGTCGAGGAGACGCCAGTAGAAGGACTCCTCCAACGACGGACCGGGGAGCGGGATGACCACGGACCGCAACCCGAAGAGATGATCGACCTGACGGTCCTCGCCCTTGATCGTGGCGGTCGTCGCGACCACCTTCATGCGAACACCACGCCCGTCCGGGCGTCCCCCGGCGCTCAGCCGCCTCTGGGCCACGGCGAGGATTCCCTCGTAGTGGCCGCTGAATGCCCCCAGGTCCTCGTCCACCATGTGCAGCTCGTCGACGATCTCCAGCGACGGACTCGCGTCGTACAGCGGTCGGGACAACGGCCGGACGGTGTTCTTCGGGTGCCCCTTCGCACGTCTCTCGTGGCACTTCTGTCCGCGACCCAACCCGTGCAGCGAACACTCGCAGTCCACGTCCCCGAGCACCGATCCGAACCGGTCGCTCAGTCCGATGTTCGCCAGTTTGTCGAGCGTCCCGACGATGAGGGCGGGGAGGTACCTGTACACCTCGGTGTCGACGACCACGACCGGCAGCACCCGGTTGCAGTGCGTGCAGGAGTGTTCGAGGCGGAGCCGCGAGGGGTCGGGCGGCAGAACCTCGACCGTCCGTTCGTGACAGTACGGGCACTCGTCGACAACACGGACCTCGCGGCGACGCTCGGCGTCGGTGATCAGCCTGTCCAACGTCGACTGGTCCCGGCTCAGCGAGTTCGGCGTGTTGCCCTCGCCCGCGAAGAACCCGAGCGCGAAGGGGTCACCGCCGCCTCCCCCCACGGCGGCGAGTTGCCCCTCCGCCTCCTGTCGGACCTCCTCGGCGGCCGCGACGAACTCGACCTGGCGCTGGGTCTGCTGCAGGGTCAGGAGCCGCAACGGGAAGCGGCACCACGCGGTGATCCCTCGTCCCTTGCCACGCGCCCGGTCGTAGAACATGGCGCAACCGGAGAGCCCGAGATACGCCTCGGTCTTGCCACCCGACGTGGGAAAGAAGAGCACGGTCGCCGCGGCGGTCGGGTCGCGGTCGTCCTCTCCCCCCCACAGTCCGGGGGTGAACTCCGACGGGTCGTACTCCCGCCACGCCAGCGCCGAGAGTTGGGAGACGATGAAGACCAACTGGAACAACCGCCAGCCCCAGTGCCGCTTTCCGCTCATCTCCCCGAGCCGCACCATCGTCCGGTTGGCCAGCCTGAACGCCAGCAGCAGGCGCCCGTCACGCCTCAACCACGCGATCCCGTCCTCGAACCGGCGAATCTCCGCCTCGAACGCATCCCTGTCGCCCAACTTGCGCGCGGCCATCTCGTCACGCAGCCCGGCGGTGGACCAGGCGTCGGACGCCATCCAGGCGCGCATGTCCTGCGCAAGCCCGTCGAGCAGGGGGAGCGGGTCGTCGGCGAGCGCCGAGAACTCCGTGGCGGGATGCTCCTTGGCGACCATGCGGCGCGTCTGACACGTCGGGGCCGCCACCGACCACAGCCGGCGAACGAATCTCCCCGTCGGGTCGCTGTCTGCCGCCAGGCCGCAGTTGTTCGCGTACCCGTGCAACCTCGGGTCGTACCGGTACGCGTCGGGGCCGAGGTACATCTCGATGGGCACGATGACGCCGGGCTCGGCGCCGCATTCCAGACGCACCCGGAACAGGAAGTGGTCGCGGGCGTCGTCGTGACGTTCGACGGGCTGTCCCCGCCGAGTACCGGCGACCTTCGGATCGTCCGACAGGTTCTCCAGGCTCACCTGCACCCGAAACCGGCCATCGGCCACGGGCCTCGTCAGCGCCGTGATCCGGGCCGCCCACTCCGGGACGACCGGTGTACCGGGCAGCGCGGCCAGCCAGGAGCCGAAGTCCTCCTCCGTCGCCAACACGTCGCCGGGTACGAACCGTTCTGCACGGTCGTCACCGTTGCGTCGATCTACGTGCGGGTCCCCCGCCGCGGTCGCACCGGCCGCCGAGAACCCGGCGGCGAGATCTACCAACCCGACGTGCTGCACATGGTCCTGCGGATCCAGGCGCAGTGCCAGAGCTCCGCTGTCGACCTCGACACGTTGATACGCGGGTGCGAGCCGGTACTCACGCCGGATCCGGTCCGCCGGGTCATCGTCGCCCCCCCGGTACGCGAGTTGCTCTTCCAGGGTCGGGAAGACCCGGTAGTAACAGCTCACCGTCGCCCGGACCTCGAGAACGGCACGGTCGGCGACGACCTCGAACTCGAATCCGGCCGAACTCGGCGTCTCGCGACCCCGCCGCTCCCGGCCGGCCGCAAGGTTGAGGTCCTGCGGCGCCAGCGTCGCCAGGAAGTATTTAGCCGACGGCGGCTCACCGACGCATCGGTCCCCGTCCCTCTCCCCGGTGGCGTCCAGGATCACGGCGTCGACCAGGTGGTCGGCCATGGCCGATTGTTGTTCCACCGTCGGCTCGAATCGGTTAGTCATCCTGCTCCTCCTCTTCGAATTCCGGCTCGTTGACGGTGCCGATCAAGACGTACGGAACGTCACCCGCCGCCTCCACGGCCGACACGGTGAGAATGTCGACGGACTCGCGGAAGTCCGCAACGGTGAGCCCGCTGCGCTCGTCGACCACCTCGTCGGCGTCCACGAGTCCCGCCTCGGCAGCCGACCCCACCTTCATCGCAAGGTCCGACAGTCGCTGACTCAGTCGGACGTGCGCCCCGCGCAGCGAGTGAATGGCACGGCAGACTTCGTGGTGCATGTCACGCAGAATGGCGTCGTCCATCACGACCCCGACCCGACGAACGTCCTCGTCGTCCTCGGGCCCAATGGTGACCCCGATCACCCACAGCCGGACCGTTTGGTCCTGTACCGTGCACCCCTCCGTCCGTAGGGCGCCCGCGAACGCCGGGTAACTCCCGAACGCCCGGTACGCCGCGCCGAGGGTCCGGCGCCAATGGGCGACCCACCCCGCCGCCACGGCCAGAGCGGGCACCTCGTCGGCGATCTCGATCACCTTCGCCAGAAGGTCCTTCCGGCTGTCGCCGTCGAAGAACAGCAGCCGGTCGCTGGGCTTCACCGACAGCACCGCATACGGTTCCGGCGCGCCAGTGCCCGGCCGGAACCGCGTCACCGTTCCCGCGGTCTCGGCGAGAATCCAGCGACCGTCGTCGAACGTGATCCTGACCGCACCAACCACCGACGATCCGGAGCGGGCGACGGCCCCCCCGTCCGCCGACACGGGGCCCTCGGCCCGCGCCGGTTCCAGGTCGGCCAGCCACCCCTTGCCGTCCCAAAGTCCGGGCGGCACGTCGGGTGGACTTGGCGCGCTGGTGACCTGCACCCCGACGGAGCCGTCGACACGGGTCGGAGAGTCGTCCGAAACCACAAGACGCGCCTCGCCGCTCAGTTCCGACCACACGAGGTCCTTGGCGTATGCCCGTCCCGTCCACGCCTCGCGTTCCGCCTGTAAACCTACAACCCGACGTATCAGCTCGACCTCGTCGTATCCCCGCGCCACCGATTCCACGGGTCCCTCCGGCGTGTACGCCAGTACCCGGATCGATGTCGCGATCCCCGATCGGTACACCCACCGCGCCCACGTCGGGGCCATCCCGGTGAGCACGGCCACGTCCGCCGGACGTTCGTCGGCCAAGGCCCCGAGGGAGGTGACGCGCACCGCCGCGAGCGACCCCCGGGATTCAAGGTCCGCCCGGTGAAGTCTTGCCATCTCCGCCGTGCGGGCGACCAGCATCACGTCGGCGTGGTCGTCCAGGAGCTCCTGGAGCGTCAGGAGAAGGGCGTCCCGCTTCGGCGGGTTAGCCCCGAGCGCGGCGGCGAGATCACGCAACTCCGCCTGCGCCATCGGGAGGTAAAGGTCCCGCGTCTCCCCCCGCGTCAACCTTGCCGCCGCGCCCACGGCGTCCAACCTCACCCTGACCGGCACCGTGAGACCTTCATAGGCGTCCATGGGCAGCGCCAGGCCGGACAGGTCGTGGAACAGCGTGAACGCCTGACGCCCGAGTTGTCCCGCAACAGCCGAGCGACGCCCCGACCGCATCAGCGGCCCGATGTCCTGCCAAAAGAGGGCCGCGTTCTCGCACACGCCGTGCGCCGGGACCGCCACGACCCCGCAGTCGCCTCCCCTGACACGGCGCTCAACCCGCGGCGGGAGCGTGGGCTCCCCGCCGATCCGGTCCAGGTCCGAGCGGTCCCAACCGAAGACCAACATCGTGTCGGCTGCCCGCTCCAGGAAGGGGTCCGACGGGTCGCCGGCGACGACGACAACGGGGACGCCGAGGTCCGGCACCCGATCCACGTCGGGACACGGCAGGTCGACTATCACAAGGTCCAGGCCGGACACCGCCGACAGGGCTGAGATCGACGGCGCAAAGAGCGTTGACCATCCGTTGCGCGGGTCGGCGTCAAGAACCCGAACCACGCCGTCGCGGCCCAGCGTCGCGGCGGGGACCGTGTCGCGCAGGGTCGCAATACTGTTGCTCGCAGGATGTCGCACCCCGAGCCCGCGGTAGAAGCCTCGGGCGCTGTAGTCCGAGGTTACGACCGCGACGTGCCACCTGCTCCCTGCGGCCTGCCCGCTTTGGCGATAGAACGCCGTCATGTCGGCGAAGTGAACCGCCGCCGCCATCAGCTCAGGCAGCGGGGCCAATGGGTCGGCGGGGCACAGGGTGAGCGCCCGTTTACGCGCGAAGGCCCACTCAGCAAGTTGGACGGCTTCGATCTCCAGCGGAGAGATCGGCACAGGAGAGCGGTCGCTGCATAGCCGCCGCTCTTCGAGACAAGTTGACAGCCCCGGACTTGCGTATGCCCGAATTGCTCCCGGCCACGGCATGGCCGAACCCTTGAGGTCCATCGTTCACCTCGTCCGCGGCTTGTGGAGCGGGGGAGCGCCAGCCCACTGCTGACGCCATTGTCCTCCCGCACCAACTCTGACGGTTGTCGAGAAGAGTACACCTCCGGTGTGTCATCGGCGGCCCTGCTAAGCGCAAACATCGCCTAGTCATCCGGGAATACCGCTAAACCCCCGCAGTGACCTGGATGTGGGTGGTTCGCGCACTTGGCTGCGTCGCCGCGACGTCCGCGCGTGGCGCTGATCGCTCGCCAAACCCCGAGAGACGAGCCGGGCGTGACGGACCTGATTCGCGAACGTCTTGAGGAAGCGGTTCATGTCTGTTCGCCAACTCGGGAGGGCATGTCGCTCCTGTCGGGGGAGACCGGTCGCAACTTCGGCTCTGAGACCGAACTTACGATTCGGGCGAGCCGCTGACGTGCCCGGCTCCGCCGCATTTTCATTCGCGCTTCGAGCGGACCGTCGGGTGTCAGGCCGTCATCGAGCGCCGCCAGGACCGCCGCACGCTCATCGGGGGTGAGGACGGTTAAGGCGTGCTTGATCGCGTCGAGGTCAAAGCGGCCCTCGACAATCCTGGCGGGGTCGTGACTGTCGGGTAGCTCGGGTATCACGCTGGGCGCAGTCCGCGCCTGGCGATGCCACTCCGCCTGAACCTCGTGCCAGGCGACTCGAGTAATCCAGTTCACACAGCCGTCGACCCCGTCAAAGCCCTCGCTGCGTTGGAGGGCACGCATCGCTGCCGTCTGGAGGACGTCATCGATCGTTGACAGCGGCGCCCCCCGTCGCTGGAGGATCCGCCGAACTCGCACCTCGACTTCCGGCCACGCATCTTCCCACTTGAGAGGCGAATCTGCCCCGGGCCGGAGAAATTCTGTTACCGAGGCGCCGCTCGATCTTTGAAGAGGTGATGGCGAACATCCGTCGCTCGGGTCCCGAGGTCCGTCCGCAGTCGTCGCACGCGCTCCCGAGCCCGACGATGCCCCGTCCATTGTTGAAGTTTGGCGGTGGCCACAGCTGAATCAGGCTGCTGCCTGATCGTACTCGGGGGCTGTATCACTCACTGGGTTGAGCTGACGGTGGACGGCGTCGACGAGCTTGT
>JAJYNP010000358.1 GCA_021786265.1 Chloroflexota bacterium | reverse complement strand
CTGCCGGCCGCGAACGCGGTGCTGCGCGACTTCCTGCCCCGCTTCAACCGCCGGTTCGCGGTCCCGCCGGCGAGCGACGTCCCGGCCTGGCGGCCGGTGCCCGCTGGACTCGACCTCGCCCGGGTCTGCGCCTTCCGCTGGCGGCGCGCCGTCGGCAGCGACAGCTGCATCCGGCTCGAGGGGATGGTGCTCCAGCTCCCGCCGGGGCCGGGCGGGCGATCCCTCGCCGGACGACGGGTGGAGGTCGAGCTCCGGCTCGACGGCCGCCTGCTCGTCATCGCCGAGGGCCGCCTCCTCGTCGCCGTCGCGGCGCCGCCGGAGCCGGCCCGGCTGCGCGACCTGCGGGTCCTCGCGCCCGGCGGTCCGCAGCCCGAGCCGACCAGCCGCAACGTGGGCTATCGTCCCGGTGCGGACCACCCTTGGAAGCGACGTCTCCTCACCCCGCGCGAGGAGCGACTGACAGATTCACTGAGCAGGTGATCTGACAGAGTCGCTGAGCGTCAACACCCCGTGGGGGCGCGGCGAGGCGTCGGCCGGCCCGATCGGCGTCGCCGGGCCGGCGCTCCCGTCCGGCGTCTTCCACATGCCCGTGACGACCGGGGTCGTGCCGGCGCAGGTGTACGTGACCTTGAGGCCGGAGACCTGCGGGAACCGCCCGGTGCCGCCGGCGAACGCCGGGTCGCTGGCCGGCTGGAACCCGTTGAGGAACGCCTGCTCGGGCTGGGCGCCGGAGAGGGTGAGGATCACCGTCCGGTTCCCGAAGGGCAGGACGGCGAACATCTCGCCCCAGGTGATCTCGCAGGGCCCCTCGCCGGCCGTCGGGGGGACGCAGAGGAGGTCGGCCCGGAGGCCGCCGGACGGCGCACGTCTGTGAACCGTTCCCGGCCCAAGACCGCGGCCGTCCTCATCCCACCGTCCGATCCCTCACCCTGCCCTGGAGCCGGCTTCGAAACGCGGGGAGTCTAGGTCTGCATTCCCCTGACGGCGGACTTCCGACTCATCCTCCAAGACGTCGGGAACGACGGCCAGGTTGGCGTCTTCCCGCCGATCGGAGCTGGCCAGGAAGCCGGCCACGGATCACCCGCCGGGTGCCCCCACACAATGGGCATGATCGTGACGCGGCCTGTGGGTGCCTGTGTCCGGCCATGACCCGGCTCCAGCGACGGCCACCAGGACCACTGACGTCGGATTCGGGGACGATTCGCCCCCTGCATCAGCGCAAATTCGAACGGCACGATGAGTCCGAGAACGCGATCGGGCCCTCAGCCTCGCGTTCCGATGCGAGGAATGCATGGGCGCGCAGGCCTGCCAGCATTGCGGGACGCCACTCCGTCGCGGCGCCTGGTCCTGTCTCCAGTGCGGCGCGGCTGTTTCGGCCGTCGCGCCCCGGTCCGTTCAACGGACGTCGAAGCGACGTCGTGCAGGGCGTCTATTCCTCGCGGCGTCCATCCTCGTGGCACTCCTGACGTCCGCCGATCTCCTGGTCAGGGGTGTCATCTCGCCGCGATCGGCGGATCCGGTCGCGCCCGCCGTGCGCGGTGTTCCGGTCGGGGTCAGGCCGTCGATCGCCCCGGGACCGGACCTCGGCGACGGCTGGACGACCGCGCCGGCCTACCGACGCTTCATCACGATCGACGGCGGGACGAGGGTCGCGGCTGACCAATACCTCGTCATGCTCTCGGGCGACACGTCCGAGGCGGCGGCCCGCCGGGTTGCAGCGTCGGTCAAGGGCACGCTCGTCGGGCATGTCGCCTACCTCGGGATCTGGAAGATCCGGACGGCGCCGGCGCGGAAGGCGGCTGCCTGGTACGCGACGCGGGATCGTCTGGCGATGGCGTCGGGCGTCGACGTCATCGCCCCCGTCTCGCTCGTCGTCACGCAGGCTGCGCCTGACTGTGCGCCGGCGCTCCGCAACGCCGTCTACGCGGGCGATGGCGCCAAGCCGTACGACATGATCGGCGTCCGCGCCGCGTGGCAGGCCTACTACGCGTCGGGCCTGCCGAAGTCGCCCGTCCACGTCGGCATCATCGACACTGCCCTCACCCGGGACCGGAGCGGCTCGATCCCCTGGCAATTCAGCAAGGTCACGTTCGACGGGCCACCAACAACGACCCCGGTACTCCGACCAGCGACCGCGGCCGACCCGCGGGCCGACGGGTTCAACCACGCGGATGGCGTCCTCGGCATCCTGGCTGGCGACGGGAGCCACGGCGGCGTCGCGGGGATCGCGAGTCCGCTTGGTCCGAACCTCGAGGTCAGTCAGGCGGTCCTTGGCGCCGGTGCAGGTCCGGGTGCTCCGGCGGCGTGGACCGGCCCGGACGGCACCTCGTACTCCGACGGCGAGCTGCTCAACACGATCCGCCAGATCGAGGCCGGGGCGACGATCATCAGCGGCAGCTGGGCCGCGGGGTCTGTGTCGGCGGCCAACATCGGGATGGCGGCGATGTGGAAGGCATTCTTCGACAAGATGGCCAGAGACCACCCCGAGGTCCTGTTCGTCTACGCGGCCGGCAACAACGACGCCGTCCTCGATGGCACGAACTTCTACCCGGCGGGCATCCCCGCTCCTAACGTCATCACCGTAGGCAACGTGACGACGACCAACCGACGGGTCGCCGCCTCGGACAAGGTGACTGCCGGCGGAAGCGGTGAGATCAGCCTCGCGGCGCCCGGCGAGCAGGCCGTCTGGGGTCGCGGGGCCGATGGCGAGGTGCGGGCCGACTACGGCGGGACCAGCTCGGCGACGCCAATGGTCTCGGCTGCGGCGGCCCTCATCCGGGCCATCGACCCGGGTCTCAGCGCCGCGCAGATCAAGCAGCTCATCGTCGGCAATGCTGGGCCGGGCGACCCGACCGTCGGCGGATTGACCCTTCGAGTCGACCGTGCGGTCCGAAAGGCGATCGACGGCGCACGCGCCAAGGCCGGACTCCCGCAGCTGACGGATGCGATGGTTGCCGCCGGCCGGGCCCTGTGTCAGATCGCCGTTTCTGCGAAGCTCACGAGTCGCCTCGATCAGCCGGCAGGGACATCGCAGTGGGCCGTGCGGGCGACGTTGGCCAGCGTCCTCGGACCGACTGCCGTCACGCTCGTCACGAACGGCGGACTGGCGCCGGACGCCGCGCTACCGATCACGGCGAGCGGGCAGTCGGTCACCTGGCCGGTCCTTGTCCCGGAGCGGGGAGCGACGATCACGGTGTCGCGGCTCGACAACGGGTTCTGGGTCTGGTACACGCTTCGAGACCGCGGTGGTCCCGTCGCCACGCCCGCCCCGTCCCCGACCGTTCGCCCGACACCAGTGCATCGTGCCACGCCTCGACCGTCGGGCGCTGGAAGCGGCATCGACTGCTCCAGGCCGCCCGCGGACTTCGATCCCGTCTGGTCGCTCGCGTGCGGCACGACCGGACCATGACGCCCGTGTTGCCCCGGCTGAGCTCAGGTTCCGCGTCCGGGTCGGCCCCCGCGTCCGGGTCGACGCCGGCCGTGAGGTCGAGCCATCGGCGGCTGCGGGCAACGGTCGCATGGTTCGCGGCGCTGGCCGGGATTGCCATGGCGCTGGAGCTCGTGGTGCTGACCGTCGAAATCGGCCCGCCCAGCGTCGCGATCGGCGTGGTGATCGCGGCCGCGACCCTCATTGGCCTCGGTGGTGCCGTCGCCTTCTGGCGGCAGGTCGGCGGGGCAGGCGGTCGACCGCGTCTGGCAGCTGGTCTCCTGGTCATCGCGATCGCCTGGGCCGCTCTCTCCGCCCTGACGATGGCCTGGCTCTTCGCCGCGTTCAAGCCGTAAGCCCGCGGCGGCCGGTCGGCCGCCCCCCCGCCGGCACGATCTGCTCATCGTGCGGGCGGCAGGGTGCACCCAGCGATCGCCCGCCTGTCGAGCCGATCTTCGTGGAGCCCCCCGGCTCTGGCCGGCTCAGTCGTCCCAGACGTCGCCCGCGGCAGGCCAGTCCGCGCCGAGCTGCAGGATCTCGGCGGCGGGAGCCCTGGCCGGTGTCTCCCGCCGCGTTCCCGATGAGAGATCGATCTCGATTCGACGGAACGGCGCCTCGAGTTCAAGCGGACGTTCGGCCCAAGGGTTGAGCCAGAGAGCGGGCTCCACCAGATGGACATTCCAGGGGCCGAGGTTCTCCACGGTGAGGACCCCGGAGACATGCCCCCGGCGACCCAGGCGGCCCTCGGTCCAGAAGCCCGTCGGTTGCCTGACGGCCTCGTTGCCCACGACGCCATCGGGGCCGATCCGAAACTGGATCGCATCGTCCCCGAACAGGCTCGAGCAGACATCATCCTCATCGACGAAGAACCCGTGAGCGTTGAGCGCGACCAGCACCGGTCGGTCGGCGCCTCGCGTCTGATCCGCCTTGGCGACGAGGGCCTCCCGCAGCCGGCCGATCGTGTCGAGCATCTTGGGCCCACCCGTGCCGAAGACGCCAAGTGGTCGAATCCCCGGGCGACCCCGTGCATCGACGGACTTGGGGATCGCCTCGAATCGGAGCGTCCACGAGCCGGCGACGATCGTCCGCTCCGGGAGGTGGTCCTGCATGCCACCTGCGCTGACCTCAGTCGCGATCGCGTCGGGATCCAGCTCCGCCAGCCACGTCTCCAGCTCGCGCCGAACGGGCGCAAGTCCCGGCATCGGGCCGACACCTTGCTCGACGTAGATCCAGAGGAAGAAGTTGGGACTGTCGGTCTGGTCGAGTGCCGCATATGCCTCGCCTTGCCGCCTTGAGGCGGCAGTGTCGGTCTCCTCTTCGAACGAGACGGTCGCCTCCACCATCCACGGGTTGTCGACGCTCTCGACCAGGAAGTCGGCGCGTCGGCGAGTTCCTGCGACAGGCGGATCGACCTCGACGGTGTAGCCCAGCCGCGTCAAGACCGTGAACAGGTAGAGCTCCCAGAACGCAGCAAGGCATTGGCGGTCGCGCCGCGATCTGAACTCCCGGACCACGCGGTCTCCGAAGCTACGGGGCGTCGCATCCAGCCACGCCTCCAGGGTCTGACGGACGCCTTGGTACCACCGTCGGTCGACGCGATCGAGGAACTGATACAACCGCTCGTTGTGGCGCCGAGGCGAGGGATCGGTTCGGGAGGAGGTCGAGAACAGTCGAGGACGGAGGTCGGTTGCCATCGGGGTTGGCCTTCACAATTCGCGAGATGAGCGGGGTCTGTCGACCGAACGGCCGCGAGGTGGGCCTCGGCGAGTTGATCCCACACTACGCTTCCGTGGTGATGGCTGAGCGGTCTCGTCGTCCACTTCAGACAGCCGGCACGCCCAGGATGCGGAGGGCTAGCTCCTCGAGCCGCGCGTTCTCGGCGGGGGTCGGCCCAGCACCTCCGTGCCCGGCTCGACGTGTGATGGCGAGACCGAGGGCGGCCAGCGACCGGTGGTCGGCGTCACGCGAGTCGAAGGACGGTGAGAGCTGATCGAGCATGCGCCCAAGGATCGGCTCGAAGGTGTCCCAGGCCGCGTCGTCGGCATACCAGGCGAAGAAGTCCTGCCCGGACAGCATGTTGACTACGCCGGCCCCGCGGAAGAGGTCGCCGTCCTCCATGCGCCGGATGCGCGCCGCCACCGGCACGCTGTGATCGGCCAGGCCCGCCGCGGTCGGCAGGGCCAGCCCTGCGACAAGCTTGGCGACGATGGCGATGTGGGTGTTGAGGGCGAACAGGTAGGCCGTCGGGTCCGCGGCGTAGTCGGTGTCGTGCGCGGTCCCCTGGCGGATCAGCAGGTCGCGCAGGCCCTCGTCGGCGATGCCGACCACCTGGCCGAAGAGGCGTCGCCACTCGGTGTAGAGCAGGAGCGTCTTGCTGGTCCGGCCCGAGGCGATGGTGTCCCGCACGGCGTTATAGAGCGCCGGAAGGAGGGAGTTGCCGGCGGTCGACTCCGGCCCGACCAGCTCGGCCAGCAGGCTCGGGTAGACCAGGGGCACCCCGTTGTCGCGCAAAGCTGTGAGGATCCGCTCGGCCGCGGCGGCGTCGAAGGCGCGGACAGGCTCCCATGTTGCCGTGAGGTGCGGCTCCAGGCGGCCGAACGAGATGTGGTCGCCGTCCCAGGCGACGGGGGACGTATTCGGCGACCGGACGGCCCTCCTCGAGGGCGATGAGGCCGGCGTTCTCCTCGGCTTGGTGCTGGGCGTGCTCGAGGACACGCCGTGCGCTGCCGCCCTTGAACGAGCGGGGCGGCTCGTATTCGATGACCACGGCCCCATGGACCGCATCAACGAAACGCTTGGTCCCGTTGGCGGCCCCGGTCAGGGTCAGGTCGAGGGTGTGCTCGCTCCAAGCCACACCGAGGGTCGTGGCAGCCTCACCGAGCCGCGCTTCGGTGACCGCGCGCAGGCTGGCCTCATGGGGAGCGGCCGCGGTCGCCTTGGCGACCTCGGCCGCGAGACCCGGCGCGAGGTCAGCGGGCGCGGCCAAGGGCTTCCTGGAAGCGACAGCAACCATGCGCGGAATGTCGGCGGGAGTCGACGACGATCGAGCGGCAGGGCACGAAACAGGCTCCCTCGCGCAGGTCGGGCTATTACGCGAGCCCCGGTGAACACCACGGTCCCTCAAGGATGGCCCGAGTATGACCGGGGGGCCACGCGTGCCTGCTGGTCGGCGGCGCGACGTCGCAGGCCCTTTGAGCATGTGGTCCCGTCGCGGCGGCCCGCAGCGGATGATCAGTCGTCTGAGCCGTCCGGTCACCTGACCCGCGTGGTGCAGGTTGGGATGTGTCAGTCACGATGCGGACATCGTGCCCGGTCGGGAAGACGGTCGCGTACTTCGCGATGGGCCCGCAAGGAGCCACGAGCGGTAGGCTCATTGTGTCTGGCAAGGCCAAGGATTCAAGGCTGATCTGGCGCAGTCTGGATTTGGGCGCCGCCAACACCATTGTGGGCGCGGCGTGCGAGACCGCAGGGATCACGAGGTCGCCGGATCGAGGCAGGAGGGACCCGATGACTACGGACGAGGACAAGCGTTTGGGTCACTGGTGGCGGCCCGAGGACCCGGCGAGGAAGGTCGCCGGAACCCTTCTGACCGACGTGTCCGGACCCCTCCGGCTCGATCTCATGGACCTCTTGACCGACGGGCACCCGGACAATCGCTATCCGGTCGTTCTCGGGACCACGGCCGGCGGCACGCCCGTGACTCTTGAGAATCTCCGGCAGCTGGGGCGATCCGGACGGGAATCCCGCCTCCTCGAGAAGTCCGTCGAGACCGAGGTCTTGATGGCCGGAGTGGCGTACGCGGGCGGGCACCTCCCGGAAGCATCGGATCGCCGGTTCAGGCGTGGTGTCGTCGACTTCACGGACCTGTTCGAATGGGCGGGCCACTCAGGATTGGAGGACACGTTCGGCCCCGAACCGATCGACATATCGTTGGTGCTCAAGAACCCGGCCCCACTGGAGGCCCCGCTCAGGTTCGGACGACTCGCGCTTCGTCACGGCTGGGCGGTCACCGGCGACGGCCTTCGATCCCGCGGAATCGAGAAGAGCGTGGGCTTCGTAGTCGATCTGAACGAGTCGCTGCCACTCGCTGACTGGCTTCGCATCATTGTCCATCCGCTGCGGCACCTCATGACCTTCTCCACGGATCGAGCGAACGAAGTGAGGGAGCTGACCTTCACCTCCTACCGCTACGACTCGACGTTCGGCACTCCCATCGAAGTGGCCTACGCTCGACCGTCCAGCGACCCTCAGGCCGGGCCGGCCCACGATTTCGAGTTTCTCTTCAACGCGTGGACGCTCGCCGAGGACTTCGCGTCTGTAATCGGGAGGTGGTTCCGAATCATCGAGGAGATCGGCCCGGTCATTGACCTCTTCCTCGGACCGCGATACCGGCCCGGGACCTTCGTCGAGAACCACTTCCTGAACGTGGTGGGGTCAGCAGAGGCGTATCACCGATCCCGCCTCTCGAACGCCCTCCTTCCAAGGACCGAGCACCGCGCAAGAGTGAAGGAGGTGATCGGCAGCGCTCCGGAGGAGCACCGGGCTTGGCTTCGGGAGCGGTTGGAGCACAGCAACGAACCGAGCCTTCGACAGCGTTTGACCGAACTGCACCGAAGAACGGCCCCGATCGTTCAGTTACTCATCGGACGAGCAGATGAGTTCGTTGGTCCGGTCGTCAAGGCTCGAAACAGCCTGACGCATCGCGGGACGCGGAAGCACGCGCCCGCTTCCTCCGGATTGGATCTTCTGCGGATGACCGAAGAGACAACGTTGCTCATCACAGCGTGCCTGCTCGGAGACCTCGGATTCAACGACAGCCGCGCCGGAACCTCGATCGGACGAACGCGGCGGTTCCGACTGCTCACCGAGGGGCCATACCGGTAGCCCTAACACCGCCCCTCAAGCTCGACTCTCACTGCCCCGCGGTCTCGGAATTGCTGATGCCGGGAACGCAGACGAGCGCGCCAGCGGAACGGCGTTCACAACTGGTGTCGCCGATCAGCGGAATCTCCCCAGAGCTGATCACCGAATCTCCCCAGGTCTGAGCGCCGGGATCGGGCCCTCTCTGACGGTCTGGTCCAACAACGGGGCGGGGCCCCAGCCGATGCTGCAGGTGTTCGTCGCCAGCAGCTTCGGAGGAGCCCCGGCCTATGCTCACACAGGGAGAAGACGTGGAGGCCCACGCACTTGCTGGGCGAGGCTGGTCGATCTCGGCCATCGCCCGCCATCTCGGGCGCGACCGCAAGACGGTCCGCGCATACGTCGCTGGCCGGCGCTCGCCCGGCATCCGCCGGCGGCCGGCGCCCGATCCGCTCGAACCGTTCGTCGCCTACCTGCGGGCCCGCTTCATCGACGACCCGCACCTCTGGCTGACGGCGTTGTTCGACGAGGTGACCGCCCTCGGCTATCCGCGCAGCTATCCGTCCTTCGTCCGCGGCGTCCGCCGGGCGGACCTCCGGCCGCACTGCGAGCGCTGCCGCGGGGTCAAGGGTCGGGCGACGATCGAGATCGAGCATCCGCCGGGCGACGAGATCCAGTGGGACTGGTTCGAGCGCCGGAGGGCACCGTGGGGCGGCACGGCCCACGTCCTCCTGGGGACGCTGCCGCTTTCCAGCCGGGTCCGCGGCGTCATCACGACCTCCGAGGACTAGGCCCACCTCGTCGAAGCGCTCGACGGCGTGCTCCGCCGCCTGGGCGGGACGGCCCGGGCGTGGCGGACCGATCGCCTGGCCACGGTCATCGTGCCGGGCACGGCCGACGTCCAGGCCAGCTTCGCCCCGGTCGCCAAGCACTATGGCGTCGTGATCCGGCCCTGCCCGCCCCGACGGGGCAATCGCAAGGGTGCCGTCGAGGCGAGCGTCCGCTATCTGTGTGGACGCTGGTGGCGGACGATGACCGCCCGGACGCTGGTCGAGGCCCAGGCCAGCCTCGACCGGTTCTGCGCGACGATCGCCGACGAGCGGCCGCGCGGATCGGTGACCGTCGGTGCGCTCGCCGACGCCGAGCCGCTCCTGCCCCTGCCGCCGGTGCCCTATCCGGCGACGATCGAGCAGACCGGCCCGGTGGGCGTCGACGCCACGATCGCCTATCGGAGCACCCGCTACAGCGTGTCGCCCGGGTTCATCGGCGCCCAGTTGACGGTCCGTCACCGCCTCGGCAGCCCGACGATCGAGCTCGTCAGCCCGTCGGGCACGCTCGTCGCGGTCCACCGCCTGGCGGCCGGTGGGCTGGTCCGACTGCCCGACCACCGGGTCGCCCTCGAGCGGGCGGTGCTCGGCGGGTTCACCACGCTCCCGCCGTGCGAGCGCAAGGGCAACCATCCACCGGGCGCGGTCGCCCGAACCGCCGCCGCCGCGCTGCTCGGCGGCCACGAGGACCGCGAGGTGGTCGTCGACCTGGCCCGCTATGCCGAGCTCGTGGAGACGGCCCGATGAGCGAGACCTCCGTCTACCAGGCCCTCCGCGGCCATCTCGCGACGCTCCGCCTGGCGGCCGCCGCCGAGGCCCTGCCGGGCGTCCTCGAGGCGGCCACGGCCGAGGGCCTCGGCCACACCGCGATGCTCGAGCGGCTCCTCGCCATCGAGGTCACGGCCACCGAGGCGCGGCGGCGGGCGAGCCTCGAGCGGTTCGCCTCGCTGCCGGCGCCCTGGCGCCTGGCCGACTTCGACTTCGAGGCCCAACCCTCGGTGGACCGCTCGCTCGTCAACGAGCTTGCCACCCGGCGCTTCCTCGAGGACGCCACGAACGTCCTGTTCATCGGACCGCCGGGGGTCGGCAAGACGATGCTCGCGACGGCGCTCGCCCGGGCGGCGGTCGAGGCCGGCCACCGAGCCTACTACACGACCGCGGCCGAGCTCGCCGCGCGCTGCCACCGGGCAGCGATCGAGGGCCGCTGGGCGGCGACGATGCGCTTCTTCGCCGGGCCGCGCCTCCTCGTGATCGATGAGGTGGGCTACCTGCCCCTGCCCGCGGAGGCCGCCGCTGCGCTGTTCCAGGTCGTCAGCCAGCGCTACCTGCGCGGCTCGATCGCGCTCACGACGAACCTGGGCATCGCGTCCTGGGGCCGCATCTTCGACGACCCGACGGTCGCCGCGGCGATGCTCGACCGGCTCCTCCACCGCTCGGTCGTCTTCAACATCGACGGCGACAGCTACCGGATGCGCGCCCACCGGGCCCGCGCCGAGCACATCCGAAAGGGGGTGGTCGTCCGCTCAGGCGAGTAGGCTCATGGGGCCAATCCGGGCGTCGTCAGCTGGGGAGTTTCGGTGATCGCCGGCACTGGAGGTCCGACACGATCCGCGCATCGTGTGGCGTCCGACGGTCGTAGTCATAGAAGGCCGCATCTGCCGGGGACTTTGGCGTTCTGGGGAGCGCTCGCGGAGTCGGGCCTCGGCGAGACGATCGACTCGGCAGTCAGTGCCGCGGGGCCACGCTGGTGGGGCCGCAGCCCTCGCGCGACGGGTCGAGCGGGTTCTGGTGTCGGCAGATGCTCTCCTGTCGCGACGCTCGAGGCCGCTCTGCCCTCCTGGCGCGGTCACCGAGGACGAGGCCGCGATGGCTGCCGTAGTTGGTCTTGCAGGCGGCCACCGGTGGGACCTGGCAGGGCATACTGGCGGCATGTTCGACCGGTTCCTGCGGCGGGGTGACGAGGCCCGCTATCGGCGCATCAACGAACGCGGCGGCATCTCGAAGGATGGGCCAGCCCCCTCAGAGGAGCCGCTGAGCGCCGAGTCCGTCCTTCGGGTGTTGCGGGCGATGTCGGAGCTGGACTGGGTCCGACTGGCGGCCGTTGAAGAGGCCGGGTCGGCAGACCCTGACAGCATCAAGAACGGGGAACGGATCTATCGCGACGCCTATGCGACGGCGCGCCGCCGAGGCTTATTCGACCAACTCGGGCGGGAGTTGTTGGCAGTCCGTCAGGAGGCGACCGAAGTCGCGAAGGCCGCAGCCGGGGAAGAGGCGCTCGCGGCGCACGGCCGATTCGAGGCGGTCATCAGTCGCCGAGGAGTCCTAGCTGACCCGGCGGACGCTCCAGCCGTCGGACGCTACCTCAGCTTCTTGGATGCCGCCACGAACGCCGTCAGCGCTGCTGCCCTTCGCCCTCACATCTCGCGTCGGGACTTCGCGTATATGTGGCGCGGCTACGCCACCGTGCTCGACTTCACCATCAAGGCCAACGTGGACTCGCTGACCGACGCCACGGCGCCACACGGCAAGCCCGTTGTACCCGCCGAGAGGCAAGACGAGGGTCGGCTCCTCTTCGGGCCCAATGCGGGCGAAGTCCTCGGGGTCATTGATGGGCTCCAGCGCGCCGAGCCAAACGCGTGGATGTCGCTTGGGGGCGCCCACATGGCCGCGCACCGCAATACGGCGCGCGCGGCACGCGTGAACCAGCTGGTTGACCAAGGCGTCCGGTCGGGTATGTCGCGTGGCGCGATTACGGCCGAGGAGGTGTCGAAGGCAAAGCAGATCGCCTCCGCGGCAGCGGCGAGGGTGATTCCGGTAGTGATCGCCGAGGCGCGGTCCGAGTCGTCGATACGGCCTGCGGAGTTTGACCTCGCGGTCGCGGACTATTTGCAGACGGCGGCCGCCAGCGTCGTCGTGTTTCTGGTCGTGCGCCCGTTCCTTGAGCCGAAGGAATTCGAAGAACTGTGGGCGCCATACGCAGCGATCGTACCCCTGTCCCCGTCGCCGGACTGACGCCGCGCCCGCGATATGGACGCGGAACAAACGCCACGGGTGGTGGATCGCGCACACAACGCAGCCAGCCGCGGCAGATCCGTCGGACATCAGCCGGGCGACAACGGCTGACTCTCCGAGGAGGTCCGAGCGTTGTGGCCGAGGGTTCTGGACGCAATCGTGAAGCGTCCTACGCACCGAGCGCTCATCGAGACGGCTCGGTTCGGACGAGTCGAGGGCAACGTCGTGGTCCTCGCCTTCTCACCCGAGCAGCGTCTTCTGTGCGAAACGGGTGAGCGCCGAGTGGGGACCGCCCACACGCGGAGATGAGTCTCGTACTTGAGCGGTCCGTGGCGGTGGAGTGCCGGGTGGTCGAACCCGCGCCACCAAGGTCGAAGCGCTCCGAGGCGATGACTCGAGTCGCCCCCACGTCCCGCCCTATGTGGTCATCGTGTTGAGGTCCACGGGCGTGATCAGGCGTCGGACGGGGTACCAAGCTCGGTGAACAGGGTCAGCTGCAGCCCAGCGGGCGCCTCAAGGCGCGAGTTCAACGAGTTCCAGGGCGTTAGGGTCGGCCCGGCGATCACGGCTGCACCGGCAGTCTCGAGTGCCTCAGTCATCGCGCGGGAGTCGGCGACCTCGAAGGCGACCCGAATGTGCCCGGCCACCCGTCGGCCGACCTCGACCTCGTCGATGAACGCGGCATTGCCAGGATCGGTCAGTTCGAGGGTCGCGCGTCCGGCCGCGAGGATCGTCACCCGACCACCCGGCGACGTGTAGGCAGCCCGTTTCGTTAGACCGAGGACATCGCGGTAGAAGCGAACAGCCTCGTCGTAGTCTGGCGTAGTCACGACGAGGCGGAGCTCACGCACGCCGGGTGAGTCGTCCACGATGGTCTCCAGTCTTCGGTCAGCCAAGCAGCTGGATCGTAGTGCGCCGGCGGGGCGCCCGACGTTGTCTCCTCGATGGTCGAGACATCGTGCGGGGGGTCAAGTCCCAGCATGTGGTGTAGCAGCAGACGCAACGCGGTCATCTCGCGCCCGCTGATCAGCTCGCCATGAGCAGCGCTGGCACCTCCTCCGCTGGCTCGGGCTCGGCATCGATGAGCGCAAGCGTCTCCGGCCGGAAGTAGCGCCGGCCGTCCTGCCACTCGTCGTCCTGCTCGGCGAGGATCATCCCGACGAGGCGCAGGACCGACGCGCGGGTGGGGAAGATCCCGACGACCGCGGTCCGGCGCTTGATCTCCTTGTTGAGGCGCTCGAGGGGGTTCGTGCTGCGGATCTGGCGACGGTGGGGCTCCGGGAAGTCGAAGTGCGCGAGCAACCCTGCCTCGGCCCTCGTCAGCAGGTCGGCGACCGCAGGGAAGCGGGGTCGGAACCCGTCGATCACCCGGTCGAGCTGCTCCCGGGCGCTCATCCCGTCGGGCTGCTCGATGACCATCCGGACCGCCGAGGCGACCATGCTCCGGGCACTCCGCGGCACGAGGTCCTGGGCGTTGCGGGTCAGGTGGACCCGGCAGACTCCCTCTGTCAACCTCCCAGCGTCAGGCGGCCATCGCCGCCCGCCGATCGATCGCCTTCACCAGCCCCGCGTGGTCGTCGCTGATGACGAGGCGGACGCCGGTGAGGCCGCGCGCGACGAGCGAGCGGACGAACCGCGGCCAGGCCGAGCCCTCGTCGTGCCCCGCGGAGAGCTCCAGGCCGAGCACCCGGCGCTCGCCCGTGAGGGCGACCCCCGTCGCGACGAGCAGCGCCATCGAGACG
>JAJYNP010000220.1 GCA_021786265.1 Chloroflexota bacterium | reverse complement strand
GCCGCCGCGCCCGGCCCCGCTGCGTCTCCGGACCGATCTCCACCGCGCAGGGCGTACCCCCCGGGCGGCGCTCCGGGCATACGGGGTACAAAGACGCCTGGTGACCGGGGATCAGCAGGACCTATCCTGTCCGCATGAGGGCGAGATCGCGGGCCGCGATCACGATCCTGGCACTGGTGGGGGTCCTGTTGCTCGTCGGCGCCCGCATGATCCCCTCGGGCGCCGTGACGCCGAGTGCCGCTCCCGGTGCGCGTGTCCCCACCCCCTGCGGCTCGCTCCAGGATCGTATCGACGGCACGCCGACCGGCGGAACGCTGGATCTCGCGGGCTGTTCCTACGTCGCTGCTCTGCCGGCATTGATCTCCCGACCGATCACGATCCGTGGCGGCGCGGTCAGCGCGCCTGCCGGCGGCCTCCTGATCACCAGCTCGCACGTATCCATCTCCGGGATGCTGCTGCGGGGCTCGGGCGCCACGAGCGACGAGCGGCGCTACGGCATCGAGATACGGGGACCGACCGCGTCCTCGTACCTGACGGACATCACGCTCTCGGACAACACGCTCACGGCCTGGGATGGCGAGGCGATCCACGCTACGCTGGTCGAGGATTTCACGTTCTCGGACAACGACATCTCCGACGTCTTCTACGCTGGGATCGGCTGCTATTCGGTGCGGAGCGGCCACATCGTCGGCAACCACGTCCGCGACGTCACGGGCACCGGCAACGCCTACGGGATCTACCTCAGCCGGCGCACTGGTGGCCTGGGGATCGCGCCGAGATCGAGCGATGTCGTCGTCGAGGGCAACACGGTGGAGGACATCCCGCACTGGGAGGGCCTGGACACCCACGGCGGGGAACGGATCCAATTCATCGGCAACACCATCCGGCGCGTCCGCAATCCCATCATGGTGGGGGCCTCGGTCGACGTCTCCGGCGGGCCCGACGCGTACGCCCCGCTGGACGTGGTCGTGGTCGACAACACCATCGCGAGCGACGTCTCGGACGGCTCCATGGACGCCGCGATCTACTTCCAGGGCGCCAGCGGGGGCAGTGAGACCGGCGGCGGCTCGACCGAGCTCGCGACCGGCGGCGTGATCGACAGCAACCGGATCACCGGTTACGGGGACCAGTCCAACGGGGACTCGGCCGCGATCCTGACCCGAGACACGAGCGGGCTCAGGATCACGAACAATGTGATCGTCGAGGCGAGCCCCTCGGCGATCAGCCCGTACGTGAACAACTACGACCTCACGATCACGGGCAACCTCATCCGGGCGCCGTGGAGCGAGGCCCTCCCCTACGCCTACGGCGTCTACGTGCACGTCGATTACAACACGGGGACGATCTCGGGGAACACCTTCGATCCCGGCACGAAGGAGGCGGCCTCGGTACTGACCAAGAATGTGGAGGTCGGCCCGGGTCCTCACAACCGGGTCGTCATTCACTGACCGCCGTGGCCGCGACCCGCGACCCGGAGAGCAGCTCCTCGTAGAGCCCGGTCAGCGCGCCCGACTCGTGCTCCCAGTTCCAGCGTTCGCGTGCCGCGGACGCGCAGCGCGCGCGCATCGCCGCCGCGTCGGACGATCCCAGGTCCAGGACGCACCGAAGGGCGGCGACGACGTCATCGACGCTGGCGGGATCGCAGAGGGCGCCGAGCGGGCCGGCGGGGCCGGCCGTCACGATCGTTCTCATCGCCGGGAAGTTGCTTGCCACCACCGGAGTGCCGGCGGCGAGGCATTCGAACAGCTTGTTCGGGGTCGAGAGGTAGTGGTTGAGCGTCGATCGCTGGATCGGCATTCCGCCCACGTCCGCGGATGCCACCCACGACAGGAGCTCCTCCGGGGCGACCGGGTCGAGGACATGGACCCGCCCGCCCCACCGGGGATCGCCGGCCAGTTCGACGTACTGCGCGTGCCGCTCGCCGTAGCCGAGGAGGACAAGGTGCGCATGCTCAAGGCCCGGGCGCTCCAATGCCTCCACCAGTTGCTCGATCCCGCGGTGGTCGCCCAGGCTCCCGTGGTACAGGATCACGGGCGTCTCCGGCGAGATCCCCGTCGCGTCCCGCACGAGGGTCGGCCTGGACTCAGGAGGATCCCAGAGGTCCGGGCAGTTGTGGACGACCGCGATCCTGCGCGGCCCGTATCGGCGCCGGAGGACCTCCGCCAGCCCCTCGTTCACCGTGACGACTGCCGACACCCTCGCCACCAGGCGGCGCTCGTACGCGCGCATGAGGCGACGGAGCACTCCCGGGAGCCGGGCTGCGGTCCCGGCCTCGAGGAACAGCTCGTGCGCGTCGTAGACGACAGGGACGTCCAATCCGAGCGTCGGGAGGACGGCGGCCAGGGCCGTCAGATCATGCAGATGCCAGAGATCGACGGGACCGCAGGCGGTGCTGACGGACCGCCCCCACGCCCGCACGTTTGCAGCGTACCCCCCGAGCCACTGCAGGCGGCGGACGGCCAGGTCGATCGGTCCGCCCGTGCCCTCTCGGTATGGGTTCGGAGAACGCGGAACCACTGCGGTCCGGGTGGGACGACGCACGACGACGTGCACCTCCCCGGGCAGGCTGCCCGGCTTGCTATCGTCGCCAAGGCACACGAGACACACGCGATACCCCGCCCGCGCGAGTGTGGCCGCCTCGCGCCGGACGCGACTGTCGTAGGTGATGTCACCGTACACCGCCATGCCCACCGTGGGCGCGCCGCCACGCTCCGGGATCTCAGGCACGGATCCACCTCGACGAATGTCTTGAACCCGGGGATCTCGTGGGCGTGAGCACCGGCACGAGGGCTGGGTCCTCCTCGGAGGCGGGCACGGCATCGGCAACGAGCAGGAGCATCAGCAGCGCCCACGTCATCCGGTCCTCGAGGATGTCGCCGCTCACCATCGCGTTGAGGAAGAAGAACAGGAACAGGAGGCGGACGATCCCCGCCGGACCGCGCGGCAGCCGTCGGGTCAGGGCAAGCGACACCAGACCGATCAC
Source organism: Chloroflexota bacterium (assembly GCA_021786265.1). The sequence continues at coordinate 10,926 of JAJYNP010000220.1, read as the reverse complement.
CAGGAAGAGCCCGACCAGCCCGGATTCGGCGGCGACCTGGAGCACGGCGTTGTGCGGGTACGAATCACCCGCAGGGGTGCCCAGGAGTGCCGGGCTCATCGTGGCGAACGCCGACGCGCCCCAGCCGAGGATGGGCCGTTCTTCGAACATCGTCAGGGCGACCCCGAAGAGCTCGATGCGCGCCGCGGACGACGTGTCCGCAGCCGACGTCACTGGCGTCGATGACACCGCTCCCTCGACGAAGCCCGCGAAGATGGCGAACCGCTGGACCGACTGAACCGGCAGCAGCCCCGAGCCCATCGTCACGAGGAGGGTGGCGAGAGCGGCGCCTCCCAGCACGGTCGCGAGCCTCCAGTCCGTGCGGTGAGGTCGGGCAATGTAGTCGAGCAGCCCCAACCCGCCGAGCGCCAGGAGGACGAGCAGGGGGCCCCGCGACCCAGACGCGACCGCGACGATGAATGCCGCCGGAGTGAGGATGGCCATGGACACGCGGGCGACCGCGGTGCGTGACCGGAGGACGAAGGTCAGACCGAGGAGCGGTACGAGCAGGGCCGCACGACCGACCGCGATCGTGTTCGATCCGAGGACAACGAGTGGCGCGCCGCCCGTAGACGCTCCGTCGAGCAGCTGGATCAGCCCCAGGATGACCACGACGACACCGACGATGAAGACCGTCCACAGGAATTGACGGACATGGCGCGGGTCGGAGGCGCACCGCAGGGCGGCAGGCGTGACCGGCACGATCACGAGGCCCCAGAACCCTGCCACCGCCCCCAAAGCGAGCTGCTGATCCGGCGCATAGAGGACCCCGGCGAGCAGGAGCAGGCCAAAAGCGCACCACAGGACCAACCCGGCGTTCGACCAGGACCGCGGCCGATGGTCGCGCAGCACCGGGATGACCTGGAGCGCGTTGAGACCGGCGAGCACCGCAGTGATGTCGACCGGGATGTACGGCTGGATCGCCGCCTTGTAGAACGGCACCAGGACCAGGGCGGCAAGTACGGCGCCCGGCATGCGCACGGCTGCGAACGTCGCGACAAGCGCCAGCACGAGCAGGAGCGCGCCCTCCGGTCCGGCCAGCGTCACGACGGCGGCAGAGATCGCCCCGAGCAGGAGTGCCCACAGGAGCGTGACGGCGCCCTGAGCCGCCGCGCGAGCGACCGCGCCGCGGCTCCAGGTCGGATCGAGGGCCACCCTCATGCCACCATCGCCTCGACAACCGATTCGATCGTCGTCAGTGGTACCGATTCCGGCGCCGGCTCATCAGACGGACCGCCGCCGGAATCGGCTGCGCACTGCGGTTGAGCGTAGTCATACTGTACCGGGGGGCAAGGCCCGAATCGCACGGTCGCTCATCCTTCCCACCGCGCCTCCGGGCCCCTGCGGGGAACCATCATGGCGACGACGAGGATCAGGCGCCGGCTCGACAGTGTCCTCCCCCGCGGGGAGTTCGGTCGCGGCGTGCTGACTCTCGTGGCCGGCACAGGCACCGCGCAGGTCATCGTGATCGCCAGCTCACCGATCCTGACCCGCCTGTATCTGCCGGCCGACTACGGCGTCTACTCTGTCGCGACCTCGATCCTGGCAGTGCTCGTCACGATCACCTGCCTGCGCTACGAGTTCGCGGTGCCGCTGCCGGAGACCGACGTTATGGCGGCCAACGTGCTCGCGCTGTCGCTGCTGTCCGCGGTGACACTGAGCCTGGCGACGGCCGTGGCGCTGATGATGATCGGCCACAACCTGCTCTCGGTGTTCGGAGCTTCCGTCCTGGCCCCCTACATCCCGCTCATGGCCCTGGGCCAGCTCGGCGCCGGCATCGTTTCGGCTCTCACCAACTGGGCGGTCCGGACCAAGACGTTCTACGAGATCGCGGCAACCCGCATGACCCAGAGCATCGCCCTCGTCGGAGCCCAGATCGGCCTCGGGGCGGTGGCGCTCGGCGCGCCGGGCCTGTTCATTGGTGATGTCGCGGGACGCATCACCGGTTCCAGTCGACTGGCCCGGGCGGCCTGGCGGTCCCACGCGTCGTCGTTCAGGCTCGTGTCGTGGTCCGGCATCGTACAGGCGGCGGCGAGATACCGTCGCTTCCCCATCTTCTCGAGCTGGTCCGCGCTGCTCGCGGCGCTTGGACTCCAGGTGCCGCTGCTGGCGCTGGTCGCTCTGTACGGGGCGACGGTGGGAGGCGAGTACGCCCTCGCCGCCCGGGTGTGTGCCGCTCCCCTGACCCTCGTCGCAGGATCGGTCGGGCAGGTGTTCGTTGCCGACGCGGCCAGACTCGTGCACACGCAGCCGGCGGCCATCCAGCGCCTCTTCGGGCGGACCACTGGCTGGCTCGCACGTTCATCCGTGGGCCCTGCGATCATCCTCGGCATCGCCGCCCCATTCCTGGCCGAGCCGGTGTTCGGGCACGGGTGGCGGGAGGCCGGCCTGTTCGTGGCCATCCTCACCGCTTCCTATTTCCTGGAGTTCGTGATGACCGCGACCGGCGACGTGCTCTACGTGATCGAGCGGCAGGATCTGCAGCTGGCCCGGGAAGTCGTCCGCTGCGGCCTGATCGCCGGCGCGGTCCCGCTGGCGGCGATGCTGCACCTCTCGCCGGTCTGGTCGATCGTCCTGCTCAGCGCGGCACGCTGCGTGACGTATGTGCTGTACGGCGGCGTGTCCTGGTATGCGATCCGCGGCCGCGTCCGCGAGGCCCTGGCGCTTCCCACTCCGGGCCCCGACCCGATCAGCGGTCCCCCGCCGACGGTCGTGTGAGCGCCGTGCAGGACCCGCCGACCGACCTGCAGGCGCCACCCGTGACCGCCCCAGGGGGCGGGCCGGCGACCGTGCCCCAGGATGCGGACGCCCCGGCGGTCCCGCCGGTGCTCCTCGTCCGCACCGCCGGCACGTACGCCGAGGAGCGCCGGTACGTCTTCGACGTGGTGCTGTCGGAATGGCTCGGTCTCGCCTACGAGCTCGAGTTCGACGATCGACGGTCCGTGTCGATCCGAGTCGCAGGGGATCCAGTGAACCGCGAGCTCACCCTGCCGGACGGGCTCTTTGCGACGGACACCGGCGCCTGGCTGACACAGTCGTCGATGCCTACCCTGCCGTTGGCAGGCGTCGCGCTCGATACGGTCCGTGATGCGGATGGCCCCGCCCGGCGGCATGGTCCGAGAGGTCAAGTGCCGGTCCTGTTCGGGAGGCCCGGCTCGTCGGGGAGCCCCCTGGTGCGCACCGGGGACGGGCTCGAGCTCTCGGTGGACGTGTTCGGCGGCGTCTTCTTCCTGCTCACGCGGTACGAGGAGGTGGCGAACCCGGTGCATGACCGGCACGGGAGGTTCCCCGCCGGTGCCTCCCTCTGCGACCGCGCCGGATTCCTCGAGCGTCCCCTCGCGGACGAGTACGTCGACCTGCTCTGGACGGCGATCCACACGCTCTGGCCGGCGCTGGCGCGGCGGCCGGCCGCCTTCCGCCTCCGGCTGACGCATGACATCGACCGACCCTGGACCGCGGTGGGCCAGACGATCGGGAGCGCCGCGCGATCCGTGGTCGGCGACGTCTTCCACCGGCATGACGCGACCCTTGCCGCCCGGCGCGTGCTCGCGATCGTGGACGCACGTCACGACCGCGTCGACCGCGACCCGCTCGACACGTTCGACTTCCTCATGGGCGTGAGCGAGCGCCACGGCCTGACCAGCACGTTCTACGTGATGGCGGGCAACGTCCCCGGCGATCCTGACTTTCGTTACCGGCTCTCCGGACCTCGGTTCACGGATCTCCTGAGGCACATCCACCAGCGCGGCCACGAGGTGGGCCTCCACGGGAGCTACGCAAGCTTCAAGTCCGGCGAGCGGATGCGGATGGAGCTCGACGCGCTTCGAGCGGCGTGCCGCGCCGCAGGTTTCGAGCAGCCGGCGTGGGGCGTGCGGCAGCACTTCCTGCGCTTCGACAACCCACTGACGTGGCGCTGCCAGGCCTCGACGGGGTTCGCGCACGACTCGACGCTCGGGTTCGCGGAGCGGATCGGCTTTCGCGCCGGCACGTGCCGCGAGTACCCGGTCTTCGATCTCGTCGAGCGGAGGCGCCTCGGCATCCGGGAGCGACCGCTTCTCGTCATGGACGCGACGCTGCTCGAGTACATGCACCTTGGCGCTGACGAAGCCGCGGCCAAGGCCCGGGGAATCGTCGACGTGTGTCGCCGCCACGGCGGCGAAGCCGTGGTGCTCTATCACAACAGCACGTTGCCGGAGCCCCGCATGCGACGCCACTACCGCGAACTCGTCGAGGCGCTCTCCGGGTCGTGATGAGGCCGGCGGGATTCGTGAACCATGCCCGACGCCGACGGGGAGCATGTCGACAGGATCGGAGTGGTGCCCTGCGCGACCCGTCGAGAGCTCCCTGACGCCTTCAGTCGCGGAGGTCCGAACGGGTCGAGACGCGGGTGAAGAGCAACCTGGCGAGGGCCCCGAGGGCGAGGCCGGCGAACAGTCCCGTCAGGTTGTCCACGATGTCCGCCGACTCACACTGTCGCGAGAGCATCGGCACGAGCAGCTGCGTCCCCTCGATCAGGAATGGGAATGCGACCGCTGCGACGATCAGGGTCGCCTTCGACCGGGACCGAGGGAGGAGCGCGAGACAGACTCCGAGCGGCACGAACAGCAGGACGTTCCCGCTGACGTCGCCGACCCTCAGCAGGTCCTGCATCGAGGCGGGGCCAATACGGGTGAAGTCGCAGGTCCCGGGATGCTGCGACCCCGGTGCCGCCCCCGTGTAGGGGGTCAACGTCGCCGACGCGATGATCCCCGCGAACAGCACCAACCCGAAGGCCACCGCTCGCGCCCCCCCGAGGGCCCGCGCGGCGCGCCCGCTCGACACCGCGCCGACAACGAAGGAGGCCGCCACACCGGGAAGGAATCCCGGGAGCGGGTTCATGCCACCGGGTCCCGCAGCACGGCTGCCATCCTCCGGGTGTGACCTAGTCTCCGTAGCCTCTAGTGTAGAGACCCATACGCCTGGAGTTGACCCGGCATCGTGGACGTCCTGGGTCAAGGGCGCCAAGCGGCCTACACCCAGACTTCCTCTGGCATCAACGCGAATCTGTTGCTGTGACACACCGGCCTCGTGATGACGTGCGCCGTTCCGGCTCGTGAGACGGGATTCGAGCGGCGAACGGGGCGCGCGAAGGCGGCTCCCGTGCGCGCGACGCCTGGGCGCGCGGCGCCGGCCACCGGCTCGAGGGCCATGCCGAGCATCCGGCGCGCGACCACGAGTCCGCCGCTCATGTCCGTGTGCGGCATGACGACCGCGAACTCGTCGCCGCCGATGCGGAACGCGCGGTCGGTGGCACGGACGTGCCGGTTCAGGAACGCGCCCACAGACGCGAGCACAGCGTCGCCCGCGGCATGGCCGGCCGAGTCGTTGACGTGCTTGAAGTCGTCGAGGTCGATCAGCAGGAGCGCGACAGGCACACCGTACCGTCGTGAGACCTGCAGCTGCCGGTCCAGCTCCTCGTAGAAGGACCGGTGGCTCCCGAGGCCGGTCAGGCTGTCGTGGAGCGCGTCGTGTCGGGCGACCTCCAGGCGCTGCGACAGTTCCCGGTGGGACCGGTCGAGTTGGGCGGCCGGCTGCAGCACCTGGTGGGCCATCCAGGCGGCCAGGGCGGGGCGGCGCCGCTCCGCCCATTTCGAGCCCGTCAGTCGGCCGGCCCGAGATCGTCCAGGTACGCGACGGTGACGCCGCCGATCGGATGGATGCGCCGGTCGTTCGTGACGAAGAGGGTCGCGCCGAACCTGCGGGCCGATGCCAGGTGGATCGCATCGCCCAGCGACAGCTGGAGCTGCCCGCGGATCGTGGCCGCATCTCGGGCCACGTCGACGTCGAGTGGCACCAGTGCCAGGTTCTCGAAGGAGGTGAGCTCCTCGACGTAGCGTTCGGCCACCTGCGGGGCGCCGCTCCGGGCCGGTCCCGTCAGGATCTCGGCCAGGCCCAGGGTCGCCAGGCACCCCGCGACCGTCCCCTCGCCAATGGCGTCGGCGAGCTCGGCGGCGCGATCCGCCTCGGGACCGCTGCCCTCGAACAGGTAGATGAACACGTTGCTGTCGACCCCGAGGCGGGCGTGAGCACGGCAGAGGTCGGGGACCGTGGGCGGACGATCAGGCACGCCGGGGTCCGGGCTCTCCGGTCGGCGTCTCCAGTCCGCCGGGCTCGGACTCCTGGCGGAGCTGGCGGACGTACTCGACCGGGTCGACCTGCTGCCAGACCTCGCGCCCCAGCCGGCGAAGCCGTTCGGAGGGTCGCGCGGGACGGCGCCGCAGCACCAGCTCGTCGTCGCGCACCTCGACTGACAGGCGGTCGCCAGCCTGAATGCCCAAGCGTCGTCGAGCCTCGCTTGGCAATGAGATCTGATGCTTGGTACTGACCTTGACGCTTGGCACGGCGCCCAATGTAAGGCGCGGCGCGGTCACGGTCAAGGACGATGCGGTCAGCCCGGCTGGGCCAGCACCATGATGCGCAGCTCGGTCATGTCCTCGATCGACCAGCGGAGCCCCTCGCGCCCGAGCCCGGAGTCCTTCACCCCGCCGTAGGGCATGTGATCGATCCGGTAGGTCGGGATGTCGTTGACGATCACGCCGCCGACCTCGGTTTCGCTGAAGGCGTGCCACGCGTTCGCCAGGTCGTTGGTGAAGACGCCCGCCTGGAGCCCGAAGAGGCTCTGGTTGACCTGCCGCACGGCGTCGGGGAAGTCGGTGAACGGGAACACGACCACGAGGGGCGCGAACGCCTCGCTCGAGCAGACCTTCGCCTCGACGGGGGTGTCCACCAGAATGGTGGGCCCGAAAAAGGTGCCGTCCGCCCTGCCGCCGAGCAGCACGCGCCCGCCCATGGCGACCGCCTCGTCCACCCAGTCCTGTGTCCGCCGGGCCGCCTTCTCGTCGACCATCGGTCCGAGGTCGGTGGTCGGGTCGGTCGGATCGCCCAGCTTCAGCCCGCGGGCGCCGGCGATGAACTTGTCGAGGAAGGTCTCCATGACGTCGGCGTGGACGAAGATCCGCTGCACGCTGATGCAGACCTGGCCCGCGTACGCGAAGGCGCCGACCAGGATGCGCCGGACCGCCCAGTCCAGGTCGGCCGACCGGTCGACGACGACGCCGGCGTTGCCGCCCAGCTCCAGGACCACGCGCTTCTTGCCGGCCCTGGCCTTCATCGCCCAGCCCACCGCCGGCGAGCCGGTGAAGGTGAGCAGCTTGAATCGCTCGTCCGCCACCATCCGGTCGCCGAGCTCCCGCGTCATCGGCAGGATGCTCACGGAACCCTCCGGCGCGCCCGACTGCGCGATGATCTCGCCGATCGTCAGCATGACCAGCGGATCCTTGGACGGCGGCTTGAGGACGACGGGGCAGCCCGCGGCGATGGCGGGGGCGACCTTGTGCGCGGCCAGGTTCAGGGGAAAGTTGAAGGGGCTGATGGCCGCGACCGGCCCGACCGGGAACCGGCGCGTGATCCCCACGCGGCCCCTGGATGAGGGCATGAGGTCGAGCGGGATCGTCTCGCCGTACATGCGTTCGGCTTCCTCGGCACCCAGCCGGAAGGTCAGGCTGGCCCGATCCACCTCGACCAGGGCATCCCGGATCGGCTTGCCGGCCTCCAGGGCGAGCAGGTGGCCCAGCTCCTCCCGCCGCTCGCGGATCCCGCCCGAGATCGACCGCAGGATCGCGCCGCGCTCGTACGCGGGCATGTGGCGCGTGGTCTCGAAGGCACGGACGGCGGCCTGCACGGCCTCCTCGTACTGCTCCAGCGTGGCGTGGTAGGTGGCGCCGGCGAGGGAGCCGGGGTCGGCCGGGTTGGTGACCTCGAGGACGTCGGGCGATTCGACCCAGCGTCCGGCGAGGAAGATCGGGTGGGGCCTGGTCGCGCTGACGATGGCCATCGAGTCGCCTCCTGCGCGGTCACCTGTGGACACCGGGCGAACGTCACGCGTCACCCCGGGGGACGGGCTGGTCGGGCTGGTATTCGGTCGGGCGATTCTACGCGCCCGGCTCGAGCGTGGGTCCGGGCCCGGTTCCGGGGCACGGACGCGCCGTCGCTTCAGACGCCCGGCTCCGGCGTGCCCGCCCAGGCCAGGATGTCGGCCATCAGCCGGCCGAACGAGCCGGCCGGGAATCCCGGGAGGGCGGCCGCGTAGCGCGGGTCGAGCCCCCACGACCAGTCGAAGGTGCCCGCGTCGAAGACGTGCGCGCCGCTCGGCGTCACCCACGCGCTCGCGCCGGCGGTTCCCGGCGGGTGGCCGACCGGCTCGACCGGTGTCGCGCCCAGGATGAGCGCGCCCGGCCTCCTCGAGATCAGATCCACCTCGTCGCCGACCAGTCCCGGCAGCGCCTGCCCGGCCTGGAGACCCGACTCGGGCGAGAGCGAGGCGATGCCCGGCCCGATCACCAGCGGCTGCAGCCCGTTGACGACGCCGCCGTAGGCCTCGCCCAGCAGGTCGTCCACTGGCCTCGACAGCGGGGGATCGGCGAAGGCGCCCGTCGCATCGAGCGGGTCGGTCGCGGCCAGTGGATCCTCCGTCGCGCTCTTCCAGCAGACGACGATCCGGTCGGGGGTCCCGCCGGCGGACGGTGCGAGCCGAACCTGCCAGTAGCCCATGTTCGCGCCCATGCCGAGGATGCCCACACCGGCCCGCTGCGCAGCGTCCAGGGCGTCGCGATCGCCGCGCAGCCAGTACTCGGGGTGGCCGGAGAGGACCACGGTCCGCGCCTGCGTGACCAGGGCGGGGTCGCGCGCGAGGTCGATGTCGGTGGCGTAGGCGGGGTGGTAGCCGTGGTCCTCCAGCCAGACCCAGAGCGGAAGGTCGAGCCGGAACAGCATCCCCGCGCCGTAGCCGTGCTCGAAGGGGCGGTCGAAGCTCGCCTCCACGGCCCGCGGTCGCGGCCCGTGGTACCAGCGGTACAGGTCGGTGCCGCCCCAGCCGTTGTAGGCCTCGTAGCTGAGCATCGGGACGACCACGAGCAGCTGGGCGGGCGACGGGGGCCGGACCACGAACGGGATGTACGACGCGCGGCCGTCGGGGAGGCTGCACTTGACGAGGTAGAAGCCGCTCGCCCAGGTCGCAGGGATGGCGAGCACCCGGCTGACCGGCCAGCGATCCTCGACCCGGCCGGTGACAGGGTCTGCGGCTGCGTCGGCGTGCCAGCCGGTGGGGACGTCGCGGATCGTGAGCAGGTGCTGCGCGTCCCCGGCACCGACCCGGAAGACGTCCAGGCGGACGCGGGGCCCGACCGACCGGATGTGGAGGTCGACCGTTCCGCCGGGGAGCACGCTCGTCTGGCCGGCGTACCCGGCGACGGCGGCGAGATCGGGACGGTCGAGGCGCCAGTCGCTGGCACGCGCGCCGGGGAAGACGGGCACCGGCGGCTCGCCGTACTGGTACTGGCGAACCAGCTCGGCGACGGTGGGGCGGGGGCCGGCGATGACGCGGCCGGTGATGACGGGCGACGGAGGAGGCGCGGCCGGGGTGGCGATGGGGGTCGCGGAGGGATAGGGGGCGGCGAGCTCGCGAGGAGCTGGCGATGCGCCTGGCGCGATCGTGGTGGCGAGCAGCAGGAGGCCGAGGACGGCCAGAAAGGCGCTGTCGCGTCGAGTGTGCACGCGGCCATTCTCGCCGGACCCGTAATCATGCCGCCATACTTTGTATGGCAATCCGACCGGGTCGCACCGGAGGAGTCCTGCCTCGCGGGCGCCTGCGCGTCCCCCGACCTGGCTATGGCACGTGGCCGCGGTTCACGAGGCCGCCGCGGCGGCGGGCGAGCCAGCCGTCTGCTGCGGGCGCGCGGCCAGGATCCGCCTCGTGCGGCAAGGGCCTGGGGCTGCGGTCGGCTCCGGGGCTGCGCTCGGCTCCGGGGCTGCGCTCGGCCCCTGGCTGCCGCAGAGCCTGTCATGGCCGCAGAGCCCGCAATCAGTACGCCATACTTTGTATGGCAATCCGACCATGCCGCACCGGGGAGGACCTGCCGCGCGGTTGTCGGCCGCGCCGGGGGTGGTGCGTAGCCGGGGATCCCGCGCGCGGCCGCGGGTGACGCACGCGGCCGAGGGACCCGCACGCGGGCGCCCGGGCGCTATCGTGGCGCGGATGGAGACGGCGGTGGAGACTGCGGTGGAGTCGCTGGCTCGGGTCGCAGTGGCCGGGTCTGCCCTTTCGCTTGGGATCGTCGGTCTGGCGGAGCTGGTCTGGGAGCTGCAACGCTCGCGCCCGAAGCCCGTCCTGCGCGACACCGGGCCCCTGGCCACCGTCAATTTCGTGGGGATCGGCGGCTTCGTGCTGGTCGGGCTGGGATCGGCGCTGTCGATGGCCGGGGCGATCCCGCTCCCTGGACCGGTGGGTACGATGGTCCACTTGCTCGGGATCGTCGTGCTGGCGGCGGCCGGATCGCTGGCGGCCTGGGGGCTCCGGTCGATCGGACGTCAGCTCGCATCGCCGCCCGAAGTGCGGCCCGACACGGTGCTGGTGACGCGCGGGGCGTTCGGCCTGGTGCGCCACCCGCTCTACCTCTCGATCCTGCTGCTCTGGGCGGGCGGGGCGCTGGCGCTGGGGAGCTGGCTCATGGCGTTCGGCGGGACGGTGCTGGTTCCGGCGTTCGTCGCCCGCTGCCGGCTGGAGGAGCGGCTGCTGGTGGCGCACTTCGGCGAGGCGTATCTCGCGTACGCCGCACACGTCCCGATGCTTCTGCCTCGCCTGCGCGGGCGGACGTTGCCGGCACGCGAGCGGTGAGGCGACCGAGGATGCGTCGAGAGACGCCACCGCGTGTGGAAACGCCACCGCGTGTCGCCGGCCAGTGACTTTGACCGTCCAGGCGGCCAGTGATTCTGTCCAGGGGCAGGCAGCGGTCAGCGGCGCCAGGGATGGTCTGGCGCCGGTCGCCAGGGCGTGCGCGGCGCGGGTTCCTC
>JAJYNP010000256.1 GCA_021786265.1 Chloroflexota bacterium | reverse complement strand
CCGATCTACTCCCGGCGTCTGCTCTGCTGCGTATTCGGCCTTGACCCAGTCCGCCAAGCCCTGTCCGAGCGCATCCCCCGCCCGGAACTTCACGAGGTTCGCGGACTCGGTGAACGCGGGGGGATTGGTCTCGAACAGGTTCAACAGAAGCGGATGGCACTGCATCCGTATCTCGACGTGCGATGGGATATCCGAGCCAGCGCCGAAGGAGCTGAACAGCGAGCGGTACTGGCCGATGGTATAGAGGCCGCGTGTCTGGATCACCTGCGCCGCGATCGTCGCCTTGGCGAGGTAGTCCGGATCACTCGGCGACGCAAGGAAGCGCGGGTCGTATCCCACCTGGATCTGGTCCGACGACGTCCCCAGCTCCTGGAGCTGCTCTGAGTTGCAGTTGGCGTTCCACACACGGACGATGAGGTCGTTGTAGTCGCCGTCGACGCCGTCCTCGAAGCAGATCAAGGACTCGCCGGGAGACTCCGACACGATCCGCGCGTACTGGCTCGTCGACGTCCGGGTCGTCCCGAAGTACGGGGTGTAGATGTAGAACTCGAGGGAGGCGCCCAGGGGGTAGTCGCCGACGGCGACCGTCGTCCCGACCTTCGTCGTCGCCTGCGCCACGAGGACATGCCCGGGACTGACGCCGAAGTCGCTAGTCGACCCGGCGTCTTCATACACGATCGCTGCCTGGACGTGTGCCGTGGCCGGGAACACGATGGGCCCTGGCGCACCGCCCGAGCACGCGTCCGCGATCGCCGACGACGGGCTGAGCGACACGGGGATACCGCCCGCATTCGGCTGCGCGCCGGCTGGGGGCGTCGGGGTTGGCGACGGCAGCGGTGTCATCATCGGCTGCGTCGCGTACGCGGGGCGCAGCGCGCCAAATCCCAAGGAGGCCGTCCCCAGCATCGCGAACAGCACGACGATGACAGCCCACGGGTGGCCGCGCCGCTGGCCGCCTGGAGCGGAGCTCCCCAGCCCGAAGCCCGGACGACGCACGTCGATCCCTCCCTCTTGGGACGCGACGAGATGCCTCCGGCCGACTGGATTCTGTACGTGTCCGTCAAGACGATCTTGATAGACGCGCGCCTGTCCAGCCTCGCAAATCGTGCACGTCACGACTTATTCCTGACTTACCGAGTCGTAACGATTAGCCGACCCTGCTCGGGGCACCCAGGGAGCAGATCGCGCCCGGCCGCTTGCAGCAGCTGCGGGTCCGCCTGCGCCCTCATCGAGCGGTCGTCTGGTGTTTGACAGCGGCCCACATGCGTGCGCGGACGCGCACCCGAGCTCATGTGGCCGCGCGATCGTGAGCAACAGACCCGCGGCGAGGCATGGCAGATCCGTTCTAGCTTGCGCATCGGCTGTCAGACGCAATCTCGCGCGAGCTCGAAGGAGCTGCGCTTGCTAGCAGCCCCTTCTCGAAACTCGCACCCTTTTCGGCGACCTCCCCACGCTTCCTCTCACTCCTGATGGCAGCAGGAAGGTCCTCGGGGGGCTGGCGTCCTGAGTCCGCTGGAAAAGTAGACACGGCGTAGGCTCCGAAGCGGACCTGGAAGTTCGCATCAGGGGGACTACGCCGTGGATCGAAGGATAGCCCCGAGCACCCAGATCGAGGCTGCGCTCGCTCGAGGAAGTCCGGCGCCGGATGAAGGTCATCGGCCGCTTCCCAGGCGAGACGAGCTGTCTCGGGACGGCCTGGGCGGTCCTCGATCTCGTCATCGCCGGTGCCCGCGGCCTCGGGCTCACGCGCGACGAGCGGGCCGCCATCGCCGCGCTCGTCGCCGCTCGGTCCATCCCCGGAACACGAGCGGGTGGTCTAACCTATCGAAGCCGAGGAGCCTGCGCCGTCAAGCACACTTCCAGCAGATCTCGGACGCAACCGCCGATCCGGGACCCGGCAGGCGCAACAGTCTTTCGCACATGGGATCGGTGCCAGGCCCATGTGCGAGCGCCGCACGAAATGGAGTGGCGCGAACACATTTGGGCCCACGCTTATGTTGACGAATCTGTTCGCGGACCGGGCTGGCGGAGCGTGGCCGCGACGAACGGATTCACTCGCACTCCCACCCTCCGGACAGGGGCGGTTTCCAGATCTGGCGCGCTGGTGGACCATGTCCGCATGCAGACGAACCCGGCCGCATCGGCGCGCTCCCCGCTCGTCCTCGTCGTGGACGACGAGCCCCCCATCGTGGAGCTGGTCCGGGGGTACCTCGAGCGGGAGGGGTTCGAGGTGCTCTCCGCACCGGACGGACCCGCGGGCCTCGAGCTGGCGCGCACGTCCTCGCCCGACGTGCTCGTCCTCGACGTCATGCTGCCCGGGCTCGACGGGGTCGAGGTGTGCCGGCAGCTGCGCATCTTCTCGGACGCCTACGTGCTGATGCTCACCGCGCGCGGGGAGGAGATCGACCGGGTGGTCGGACTGTCGGTCGGCGCCGACGACTACCTGGTCAAGCCGTTCAGCCCGCGCGAGCTGGTCGCGCGCGTCAAGGCGTTGCTGCGCCGCCCGAGAACATCAATTGCGGCCGCGGTCTCGCCTGCGGCACTCTCACTCGACGAGGCGCGCCACGAGGTGCGGGTCGACGGCACGCCGGTCGAGCTGACGGCCACCGAGTTCGAGATTCTCGCCGCGCTTGTCCGGGACCCGGGCGTCGTCCTGGGGCGGGCGGCCCTGCTCGACCGGATCTGGGGCTCCGACTTCGTGGGCGACGACCACCTCGTCGACGTGCACGTGGCCAACCTGCGGCGCAAGCTCGGCGACGACCCGGAACACCCCCGGTTCGTGGAGACCGTGCGCGGCGTGGGATACCGGCTGGTGACGCGCTGATGCGAATGCCCGGCGGCCTGCGGGGTCGCCTGCTCCTCGCCAACCTCGTCGTCGCGGGCGCCGTCCTCGGCACCGTGGTGGTGGCGGTCAGCCTGGTCGGCCCCGGGTACTTCGCCCAGGCGATGGGCCATCCCGCGGGCGACATGATGGGCGCCGCGATGGATGCGGCGACCAAGGTGGCCTTCGACGACGCGGTCCGCAACGCCCTGCTCGCGGCCGGGCTGATCGCGGTCGTGACCTCGCTCGTCGTGAGCCTCGCGCTCTCCTCGGCAATCGCCCGGCCTGTCGCTCGTCTGGCGGCCGCCGCCGGCCGCATCGCGCGGGGCCACTACGCGGAGCGCGTACCCGCGGCCGGGACCGACGAGATCGCCGGGCTGGGCACCTCGTTCAACGCGATGGCGGGCTCGCTCGAGGCGACGGAGCGGCGCCGCCTCGAGCTGGTGGGCGACGTGGCCCACGAGCTACGCACACCACTGACGACCATCGACGGCTACCTCGAAGGACTCGAGGACGGGGTCGTGGCGGCGGGCCCCGAAACCTGGCGCCTCCTGCGCGGGGAGACGGCGCGCCTGACCCGCCTCGTCACCGACCTGCAGGAACTGTGGCGGGCGGAGGCGCGCCAGCTGCCCCTGGCGATCGAGGCGTTCGACGCCGCGACGCTCGCGCGTGAGGTGGTCGAGCGCTTCGGCCCGCGCGCCGCGGCGCGCGGCCTCGCGCTCGAGCTCGAGGTGCCGGACGGCCTCCTGGTGCGCGCCGACCGCGGTCGCCTCGCCGAGATCCTCGATAACTACCTCTCGAACGCCCTGCGCTACACGGCCGACGGCACGGCGGTCCGGGTTACCGGCACGCGCTCGACGCAGGGCGTGGTGCTGGCGGTGCGCGACCAGGGGCCCGGCCTGACCCCTGAGCAGCGCGCGTCGGTCTTCGAGCGCTTCTACCGGGTCGACCCCTCGCGGTCGCGCGCACTCGGCGGCTCGGGCATCGGGCTCGCCATCACGCACGCCCTGGCGCAGGCCATGGAGGGGCGCGTGTGGGCGGAGTCCGACGGCCCCGGCCGGGGCGCCACGTTCGCGGTCGAGCTGCCCGCCGCTTGAGCGGATCTTGAGGAAGGCCAGACCCGGCCTCCATGGATTCCTGACCCGTCGCCCCTAGCCTCGGACATGTCGCTCAGTTGAGCGGCGAGCACTGGAGGCACGGCAATGATGACGGCCTGGGGCGACATGACGCTGGGCGCCTGGCTCTGGATGGGCGTGTGGGTCGTCGCGCTCCTCGCGATGGTCTGGCTGCTTGTGCGGGGCGGCGAGCGCTCCACCTGGACGGACGACCCAGACGCGATCCTGCGCGCCCGGTTCGCCCGCGGGGAGATCACCGAGGTCGAATTCGAGCAGGCGCGACGCGCGCTGCGAATTGAGAAGGAGTTACACCCATGACACGCACACGAGGCGGACTGCTGCTGGGCGCAGGTCTGGCACTCGGGATCGCGGTGGGAGCGGCCGGCTCGGCCCTCGCCGCGAGCCCCGCCCCGGCCACCGGGAATGCCGCGGCGACGACGACACCCTGGAGCCAGATGATGGGCGGCTGGGGCAGCTCCGGCCCCGGGATGATGGGGTCGCTCGATCCGTCACAGCGCGCGGCGCTGCTCCAGGCATGCGACGAGGCGCACGACGCGATGCACGCGTGGGCGTCGGGAGAGGCCTCGTCTGCCCCATCAACCCGGTAGGCGCCGCCGCACACGGCGAGCCGGCACTCGCAGCCTGAGGACCGACCATGACCACCCGTTCGTCCCGCCGCGCTGAGCAGCGGGAGCTGACCGAGCAGCAGGAGGAAGAGCGTCTGCAGGCCGGCGCGCGCCGGCGCCGTCGCGACCTCCTGCCCCGCATCGCCGCCTTCGGCCTGATGGCCGTCCTCGTCCTTGGCGCGGGGACCTACCTGGCGGCGTCCGTCTTCCTGGGCCAGCGCGGCCAGACGCACGTCGCCGGCGCGATCCCGGTGCGGATCAGCATGGCGGGCTTCGACCCGAAGACCATCGATGCGAAGCCCGGGCAGACGATCACGCTCGACTGGTGGAACACCGACGCCGCGATGCACCTGCAGGGTGGCGTCCACACCCTCGTCTCGGACGCGCTCGGCGTGCGCTACGCGCTGCCGGCCGAGTCGCGCGAGACGATCACCCTCACGGCGCCGGCCACGCCCGGCGACTACGACTTCTGGTGCGACTCGTGCTGCGGCGGCAAGGACTCGCCCGACATGCACGGCACACTGCACGTGGCGGCCTGAGTGATGTCCCACTGCCACGACCCGCAGGCGGTCAGGCCCGAGAGCCGCCGCAGCTCCGACGAGGTCGCCCCAGCCAGGGTCACACCGGCCGGGGCCGCCCCGACGGCGCCCTGGGTGACCCTTGTCGCGGGTACCGGCCTGCCGCGCACCGCGCTCGCCCTGTTCGCGGGACTCGGCGCGGCTGGCCTGCTCTCGCTCGCCACGGTCGCGCTGGTCCCCTTCGGGACCGCGAAGTTCGGCGGCCTCACGGCGCCGGTCGTCATCGCCAGCGGGTTCGCCGACGGGTTCAACCCCTGCGCCTTCGCCCTGCTCGTGCTGTTCGCGACGTACACCCTCACCCTCGTCAACGCGGTCACCGCCGAGGGGACGCCGACGGCGTCGGCCCGGCGCACGCTCCTCGGCGCTGGATCCCTGTATGTCGGCGCGGTCGTCGTCACCTACTTCCTGATCGGCCTGGGGCTCTTCGGCTTCCTCGCCTGGCTGGGGCAGGACCACATCGTGGCGCGCGTCGCCGCGGTGCTCGCGCTCCTCATGGCGGTCTGGATGCTGAAGGACGTCTTCTTCCCGGGCTGGGGGCCCACGATGGCGGCGCCGTCGGGCACCCACGGCTGGATGAACAAGGCCATGCAGCGCGGCGGCCTGGCGGGCATGCTGCTGGCGGGCGTCCTCGTCGGCATCTGCACGGTGCCCTGCTCGGGCGCCATCTACCTCGACGTGATCGCGGTGCTCCACGCCTCGGGTGGGGGCCCGGTGGGCCTCGCGCTGCTCGTCCTCTACAACATCGCCTTCATCCTGCCCCTGCTCCTCTTCCTGCTCGCGGTGTCGAACCGGCGCGTGCTGGGGACGCTTGGGCGCTGGAACCGGCGCAACGGGGCCGTCGTGAAGAGCGTGCTCGCCCTGGGGGTCGTGGCGATGAGCTTCGGGCTCCTGGTCTCGCTGGGCACATGAGCGCCCGGCTCCCGGGCGCGGTGGACCGGCGTGCGACAACACTCCCAGGGGGTATAGATGAGCACCATGCGAGCCCCGAACAGATGAACCACGCACCCGTGAACCACGCATCCACGGACCATGAGAGCGCGGCGTCGGCGCACGGTGCCCATGCGGCCGAACCCGGTACCCACCCCGGCACGGGACTCGCGGCGCACGATCGCCATGCCGGCCACTCGGTCGCCATGTTCCGCGACAAGTTCTGGCTGAGCCTGGCGCTGACGATCCCGGTGATCGCCTGGAGCCGCGACCCGCAGGCCTGGCTCGGCTACGCCGCGCCGACGTTCCCGGGCTCGGAACTCATCCCGCCCGTGCTCGGCACACTGGTCTTCCTGTACGGCGGGCTCGTCTTCCTGCGCGGCGCCCGCGGGGAGCTGGCTGACCGCCGGCCCGGCATGATGACCCTGATCTCGCTGGCGATCGTCGTCGCCTTCCTTACCAGCTGGGCGGGCACCCTCGGCCTGTTCGACATCGAGATCTGGTGGGAACTCTCCTCGCTCATCGTCATCATGCTGCTCGGGCACTGGCTCGAGATGCGCTCGATCGCGCAGGCCCGGGGCGCCCTGACGGCGCTGGCGGAACTGCTGCCCGACACCGCCGAGCGGGTGACCGACGCCGGCATCGAGACGGTGCCGCTCGACGCGCTCGCCGTGGACGACCTCGTCCTCGTCCGTCCGGGGGCCCGGGTGCCGGTCGACGGGGTGGTCGCCGAGGGCGCAGCCGACGTCGACGAGTCGATGATCACGGGGGAGTCGCGCCCGGTCCCAAAGGAGCCCGGCGCAACGGTCGTGGCGGGCACGGTGGCGGCGGGCGGCAGCCTGCGCGTCCGGGTAACGGCGGTCGGCGAGGCGACGGCGCTGTCGGGGATCATGCGCATGGTCGCCGCGGCGCAGGCGTCGGCGTCGCGGGCGCAGGCGCTCGCCGATCGGGCCGCCGCGGTCCTCTTCTACGTCGCGGTCGCCGCGGGGGCGATCACCTTCGCCTTCTGGTGGATCGAGGGCGACCGGGCTGGGGCGCTCGTGCGCCTGGCGACCGTGCTCGTCATCGCCTGCCCGCATGCCCTGGGGCTCGCGATCCCGCTCGTGATCGCCATCAGCACCTCGCTGGGCGCCCGCAACGGCCTCCTGGTCAAGAACCGCACCGCCCTCGAGCGGGCACGCGATCTCGACCTGGTCATCTTCGACAAGACCGGGACCCTCACGAAGGGAGCGCCGGCCCTGGCCGCGGTTGCCGGGGCCGGCGAGGCCGAGGTCCTGCGCCTGGCCGCCGCGGTGGAGGCGGACTCGGAGCACCCGCTCGCGCGGGCGATCGTCGAGGGCGCGCGGTCCCGTGGGATCGAGACGGCGGCTGCGCGCGGCTTCGAGGCGCTCCCCGGGCGCGGTGCCCGGGCGGTGGTCGACGGCCGGGTGGTTGCCGTGGGCGGCCCCCGCCTGCTCGCCGACCTGGGCCTCGATCCCGACCCGGCCAGCGACACCTGGTCGCGCGAGGGCCGCACCGTGCTCCACGTCGTCGCCGATGGGCGGGTCGCCGGCGCCCTCGCGCTGGAGGACGAGATCCGGCCCGAGTCGGCCGAGGCGATCCACCACCTCCACGCGCTGGGACTCAAGGTCGCCATGATCACCGGGGACGCGCAGGCGGTGGCGGACGCGGTGGCGCGCCGTCTCGGCATCGACGAGGTGGCGGCGCAGGTGCTGCCGGCCGACAAGGCGCAGGCCGTGCGGCGCTTCCAGGCCGGCGGGCGGAAGGTCGCCATGGTGGGCGACGGGGTGAACGACGCGCCCGCCCTGGCCAGCGCCGATGTCGGCATCGCGATCGGCGCGGGCACCGACGTGGCGATCGAGTCGGCCGGCATCGTGCTCGTGCGCAGCGACCCGCGCGACGTGGTGGGCGCCATCGAGCTGTCGCGCGCGACCTACCGCAAGATGCTCCAGAACCTCGCCTGGGCGACCGCCTACAACCTGGTGGCGATCCCGGTCGCGGCGGGGATCCTCGCCCCCTGGGGCATCGAGCTGCCGATGGCGGTCGGGGCGATCGCGATGAGCGCGTCGACCATCATCGTGGCCGCCAATGCCCAGCTGCTGCGCCGGGTCCGGCTGGCGCCCCGGCCCTCCCCCTCGTATATGCAACCCGCGGAGGTGTACCCATGATGTTCGGTTACGGCCTCGGGCCCGGCGGCTGGCTGTGGATGCTGGGCGGGCTCGTCGTGATGGTGGGCATCGTGCTCCTCGTCGTCTGGGCGCTGGGGGGCACGCTGAGGAGCGGGCACGACGACGCCCGACCGACCCCGCTCGAGATCCTGCGCGAGCGCTACGCACGCGGCGAGATCACGCAGGAGCAGTTCGAGCAGTCCAGGCAGGTCCTGGAACGCCGCTGATGAGCAGGCGCAGGATCGGCCTCGCCGGCGCAGCCCTGGTCGCCGTCGGGATCGTCCTCCTCGCGGCAGGCGCCGTTGCCGGCGGGACCGGCACTGGCTGGTTCGGAACCGAGAACGAGGCTGCGGGCTCCGGCGCCAGTGCCCCGGGCTGGGGCATCGGCGGGATGAGCCCCGGCATGATGGGCTTCGGCACGGGGGCGGGATCGACGGTCAGCCGGTCAGCCCGTCCGACGGACCGGACGAGACGTTCCGGATTGCCGGCCTCACCAACCCGACGCTGGTGGTGCCCCGGGGCGCGCAGGTGACCGTCCAGCTCATCAACGCCGACGCGAGCGAGGTGATGCAGCCCGGGCCGGCCTGACCGAGCGGCCCGCCGGGCGATGCGTCTCCGGCCGACCGGCGCGCGGGGGACGCGCGTCGCCCGCGCGACGATCAGGCCACGCATGGGTTGCCGATCCTGAACGACTCGCCCTACGACACCGACCGCTCGTGCAACGGCCGCCGACCGCGTACTACCACGCCCCGCGAGGTCGCGGTCGCCTCCGTCCTTGCGCTGTGGGCTGCCGCGGGCCTGGCCATCAGAGCCGGGCAGCTGCTCGAGCGGTCCCCGATGTCGATCGTGCGTCGCTCGACCGGAGTGGCCCTGGTCCTGTTGGCCCTCGTCGCAGGGATGGAGGCCGCGATCATTGTCACGCGCGAAGCGCCTCCTCGATCCAGGCGGGTTCTGGCACGCCTGCGAGTCCCGAGCTCGTGCGGTAGAGCCGGCAGCGCGGCGCGTAGTCGCCGGGGCCCCGGAACCCGGGCCCGACGTCGACGCCGTCGACTCGGATCGTGGGTGAGCCCGGGAAACGCAGGCGCTCCGCGACCGCGGGATTGCTGGCGTCGATATCCTCGATCGTCGTGTCCGGGGCGAGCCGGGCGACGACGTCCCGGAGCAGTTGTCGGGCCGTCTCGTGGTTGGGGCAGTCGCCGAACCAGAGAAGCTGGGCGCGGTGGGTCATGCGTGGCTCCGTTCTTCGAGCCGCCGGCGATCGACGGTCTCGAGCTGGAAGGTGGAGTGCTCGATGTCGAAGTCGTTCGACAGGCATGCGCAGAGCGCATCGAGCGTTGTCGCCGGGTCCGCCCCGTCGGCCAGGATCACGTGCGCCGAGACCACGTTCACCCCCGACGTGATCGTCCAGGCGTGCAGGTCGTGGCAGTCCACGACCCCCGGCGCATCGAGGATGTGCTGGCGCACCTCGTCCATGTCGATGCCCCTGGGCGTCGCCTCCAAGAGCACGTCCGTCGCGTCACGGAGCAGCGAGAGGGTGCGCGGCAGGATGAGGAGGCCGATGGCCACCGAGGCGACGACGTCGGCCGCGGTCCAGCCGGTCAGCGCGATGACCGCGGCGGCCACGATGACCGCCAGCGACCCGGCGAGGTCGCCCATCACCTCCAGGTACGCACCCCGCATGGTGAGACTCGCCCGCTGCGCGTCGCGCAGGAGGGAGAGCGAGGCAGCGTTGGCGGCGAGGCCCACCAGCGCCACGGCGAGCATGAGCCCCGACGCGATCTCGGGTGGCGCGGACAGCCGCCGCCAGGCCTCGAACAGCACATAGGCCGCCACGCCGAGCAGCAACGTGGCGTTCGCACCGGCGGCGAGGACCTCCAGGCGCAGGTAACCGAAGGTGCGGCCGTTCGTCGCCGGCCGGCCCGCGAACCAGATGGCGAGCAGGGCCATCGCCACGCCTGCCACGTCGGTGAGCATGTGCCCGGCGTCGGCGAGGAGCGCGAGGCTGTTGGCGGCGATGGCCCCGGCGACCTCGACGACGAGGATCACGACGCCCAGGAGCAGGACGGCGAGAAGCCGGCCGCGGCTGGCCGCGGCCGCGGACCCGTGCGCGTGGGCCATCAGGCGTGCTCCGCGACGTGGGTTGCCGCGCCGAGGACCAGCTCGCGCAGGTGGTCGTCGACGAGCCGGTAGTAGACGATCCGTCCGACCTTCCGGCGCTCGACGGCGCCCCGCTCGCGGAGGAACCGCAGCTGGTGCGACAGCGCCGACACGCTCATCCCGAGGACGAGCGCGATGTCGCACACGCACAGCTCATCACGGGTGATCGCGAGCAGGTGGACGATCCGAGCGCGGGACGGATCCGCCAGGGTGGCGAACAGCTCGCCGACGGCGCGCGCGCCCTCGTTGCCCAGGGATCGGCCAAGGAGCGGCTCAATGACCGTGGGATGCAGGCATTCGACCGAACAGACGTCGGCGTCGATCTCGGAGGCGAATACTTGCGCCATGGCTCAAGTATGAGCGAGAGGCGTTTCGTCGGCCACGGGGCGCGCCACATCCCTCCCGAGTCACGGATACCTGCGCGGGCCGGAGTGCGTCTTCGCCCCGAGCGCGGTCGAGATTCTGCCGCGCCACGGCCATCGCGCCCGCCGTGTCGGGGCCCGACCGCTTCGCGCTGGCCGGCGTCCCGGACCCGGACGTGTCGCCCTCGACCCTGCGGTCTACGACACCCGCCCCGAAGGCGCGAGGCGCGATGCACCCTCTCCCTGGGCGCCTGCCCTGGCACCGCCTGCTGGCTCTTCGGTGCGAGGAGATGGCGTGTCGTGATGGCGGGTCATCGCGTGGGGGTCCTCCCCGGCATGGCCGCAGGGATTGACGTGGATGAGTGCCGTGTCGAGCCTGCGGACCTCGTGGAGCAGGCGATGGCGTACCTCCTCCGCGATCCGGTGTCCGGCCGACACGGTCAGATCGCAGTCGACCGTGATCGTGAGCGAGGTCTCGAGCGCATGCCCCACCCAGCGGAGGCGCACACGCCCGATGTCCTGCACGCCCGCCACTCCCCGCGCGGTCCGCTCGACCTCCCCGACGAGCTCGGGCTCGACGGCGTCCATCAGGCGCCCCAGCATCTGGCCCGTCGCCTGGCGCAGCACTACGAGGATGACCGCGCTGATGAGGAGCCCGACGATGGGGTCGGCGAGGGGATAGCCGGCCGCGACGCCGCCGGCGCCGATCACGACCGCGAGCGAGGTGAGCCCGTCGGTGCGCGCGTGGTAGCCATCCGCCACGAGCGCCGCCGACCCGATCGATCGCCCGACCCGGATCCGGTAGAGGGCGACGGCCTCGTTGCCGGCGAAGCCGATGAGCCCGGCGGCGGCCACGATCGCGATGTTCGTCATGGGCTGGGGGTGGATGAGATGGTCGATCGACTCCCAGGCGGCGAGGAGAGCGGAGCCCAGGATCATGAGCAGGACGAAGAGACCGGCGAGATCCTCGGCGCGCCGGTAGCCAAACGTGTAGCGGCGGGTGGCGGCGCGCGCCCCCAGCGCGAAGGCGATCCAGAGCGGAATGGCGGTCAACGCATCCGAGAAGTTGTGGATCGTGTCGGCGAGCAGCGCGACCGATCCCGACACGAGCACGACGGCGAGCTGCAGGACGGCGGTGATTCCGAGCCCGAGGAGCGAGAGCTTGACCACCCGAATGCCACGGGCATCGCTCGTCAGCGCCTCATCGATCGAGTCACCCGGGTCGTGGCTGTGACCGAAGAGGCCGGCAACCAGCCCGGCCAGCCCGCCGTGCGAGTGTCCGGGCCCGTCGTGGTCGAGTTCGTGGTGCGAGTGGTGGTGGTCGGTTTGGTCGCTGCTCATCGTTCCTCGTCGCCGCGGACGGCCAGGTGGGCGGCGACTGATCGTTGCCGAGGATGCACGCTCGCCGCAAGGGCCGAGTGTCCGGGCCGAGCATTGCACCTTCGGGACCGCCTCACCGGCCTGCGCCGTGCGCTGCCCGCCGCCAGCGCCAGGGCGGCCACGACGCCGATCGCCGCCTCGAAGCCCAGCGCATCGGCGATGACGCCCGCCACGAGGGCGCCCACCGCGAAGCCCACGTCCCGCCACAGGCGATACACGCCGAGGGCCGAGGTGCGCCAGGCGAGGTGCGCGACGTCGCCGACCGCGGCAATGAGTGTCGGGTACACCATTGCCATGCCGACGCCGAGGAGCGCCGCGGCGCCCGCTCGATCCCCGTCGAGGATCTCGAAGCGCGCCTGGCGGAGTTGCCGAACGCCCGGGAGATCGTCGCGTACCGCCGCGGGCCGTATTGGGTCTTCGCGCCGACTGCGGTCGAGATCCTGCGTCGCCACGGGTATCGCGCGCGCCGGCTCGTCGGGGGGTTCCCGGAGTGGCGGCTGGCGGGTTTGCCGGTCGTAGCTGGGGCGGCGGACCGGACAGACTGACGAGGCATTCCGGCGAGTCCAGCGCGCGGGCCGAGCCTATCCGGCCACGGCTCCGTCCGCCAGGTCGAGCGCGCGGTCGATGATCGCGAACCC
This sequence comes from Chloroflexota bacterium, assembly GCA_021786265.1. The sequence continues at coordinate 1,284 of JAJYNP010000256.1, read as the reverse complement.
CTCCGCCAGCTCGTCCTCCGTGATGCACAGCGGGGGGTTGGTCGAGATGGCGTTCCAGCGCACGAACGTGTAGAGCCCCTGCTGGCGGAGCGAGGCGGCGACCGCCTTCGTCTCGTCGCTGGTGCCGTTGTAGGGGGCCATGGGCACGTACGGGTCGCGGCTCCGGGCAAGCTCGATGATCCCGAACAGGCCGATGTTCCGCACCGACCCGACCGACGGGTGCTTCGCCCGGAGCGCCTGGTGGTGCTCGCCCATCCGCACCCCCATCCGGCGCGTGTGCTCGATCAACCCGTCGTCCTCGTAGACCCCGATCGTGGCGAGCGCGGCGGCGCAGCCGACGGGATGGCTGTTGTAGGTGAGGCCCCCGTAGAAGACGTTCTTCTCGAAGTGAGCCGCGATGTGATGGCGCACCGCCACCGCGCCGAGCGGGACGTAGCTCGAGGTGAGCCCCTTGGCCATGGTCAGGATGTCCGGCACCACGCCCCAGTGGTTCACCGCGAACCACTCGCCGGTCCGTCCGAACCCGGACATCACCTCGTCGGCGATCAGCAGGATCCCGTACCGGTCGCAGAGTTCGCGCAGCCCCTGCAGGTAGCCGTCCGGGGGGACCAGGATCCCGTTCGTGCCCACGACCGGCTCGATCATGATGGCGGCCACCGTCTGCGGGCCCTCGTACATCAGGATCCGCTCGGTCTCGCGCAGGACCTCGTCCGCGGGGAGCGAGTCCGCCGCGCCCCAGGGCAGCGTGTCGGGGATGCGGACCACGCCCGGGATGCCCGGCTCGTTCGCCCACCGGCGCGGGTCGCCGGTGAGCGTCATCACGCCCGCCGTGGCGCCGTGGTAGCTCCGGTACCGCACCGCGATCTTGTGGCGGCCCGTGTACAGGCGGGCGAGCTTGATCGCGTTCTCGTTCGCCTCGGCGCCGCCGTTGGTGAAGAAGACCTTGTCGAGGTCGCCGGGGAGCAGCTCGGCGAGCTTCCTGCCCAGGAGCGCCCGCGGCTCGGTGGCCATGAACGGGTTGGCGTAGGCGAGCTTCGCCACCTGGGCGCTGATCGCGTCGACCACCCGGGGGTCGCCGTGGCCGATGTTCACGCTCATCAGCTGGCTGTTGAAGTCGATGTAGCGGGTGCCGTCGGGCGAGTAGAAGTAGACGCCCTTGGCCCGGTCCACCGCGATGGGATCCACCGCCGACTGCGCCGACCACTCGTACAGCGTGTACTGCCTCGAGAGCTGGACGATCTCCTCGGCCGTGAGCCGGTCGGTGCTGATGCTCATCGCTCACCT
>JAJYNP010000377.1 GCA_021786265.1 Chloroflexota bacterium | reverse complement strand
CCGGAGCGCCTGCGGCGCCTCTCGGAGCGGACCGGGCTGCCCATCGTCATGGGCGCCGGCTGGTACCGGGAGGCGTACTACCCGCCCGAGGCCCTGATCGACCGCCGGCCGGTCGACGACCTGGCCGATGAGATCGTCCGCGAGTTCCACGAAGGGGTGGGCGCCACCGGCATCCGGCCCGGGATCATCGGCGAGATCGGCACCGACAAGCCGTGGATGTCTGCCCAGGAAGAGCGCGTCTTCCGGGCCGTCGCGCGCGCCGCGAAGGCCACCGGCATGGCCGTCACCACCCATGCCGCCCAGTCGGACGTGGGGCTGGTGCAGCTCCACGTCCTGCTCGAGGAGGGCCTGGATCCGGCCCGGATCGTCATCGGCCACGCCGACTCGCACCCGTACCTCGAGTACCACCTGGCGCTCCTCGAGCGGGGCGCGTCGATCGAGTTCGACTTCCTGGGGATGGACTTCTCGCGCGTGGACGCGGCGATGGAGCCCCGCGGCGCCCGGATCCTGCGCGAGCTGCTCGATCGCGGGCACGTGGACCACCTGCTGCTGTCGCAGGACGTCTGCCACACGCTCCAGCTCCACGCGTTCGGCGGCAACGGCTACACCTATCTCCAGGAGACGTACCTGCCACGCCTTCGCGCGGCAGGGGTTCCCGACGACGCGATCGACCGGATGACGGTCGAGAACCCGCGGCGGGTGCTGTCGCTCGCGTGAGCCCGCGCGCCGGTCGCGACGGGCCTGACGATCTGCGCCGGCGCCCGTGACGAACGGGTGGTGGCCGCGACGCAGGCCACGCGGGACCGTGTCGACGGTCGTCGCGTCCCCCGGCCCGGTGCCCGGGTGCCCGAAGGCCGGGGCAATCACCGTGTGCGGTGCACGGCACAGCGTGGGTGGCGAGATGCGGAAGGGCACACAGCGGGACGACGGGCAGGACGGATCCGGCAGTGGGACCGGGCGACCGCCGGTGCACGGCCGGTGAACCTCCTGCGGCGGACCGCTCCGGCCGAGCGCGTGGATTCCGGGCGCGTGTGCCTCGAGTGCGGGGTCCCCGCCCCGCCCTCCGGCGGCTCGTTCTGCCGCCGCTGCGGGCTCCCGTACGGATCGGCACCCCGTCCGTTCCGCTCACCCTCCTGCCCCGTCTGCTACCAGACGTCGGCCGACGACGGCCGTTTCGAATCGCTCGTGGGCGGCGGTCGCGCCGACCTCGTGCGTCACCTCGCCGAGCACGAGCGGCGTCCGGTCGGCGACGAGGAGTACCTGGAAGGGCTGCGCCAGGGAGACCTGGCCAGGATCGGCCGCTGGACCGTACCGTTCGACCTGCTGCGCCGGTACCTCGTCCTGGGCGTGGTGGACGGGGGTGGCTCCCGCCGGATCATGCACAACGCGCTGCTGACGGCCATGAGCCAGGTCAGTCGCTGGGGCCCGGACGCCGTCGTCGTCGGCGATCGCCCCGAGCTCGCCGAAGCACGCGCGAAGCTGGCCGAGGTGATGGAGCGCTACCACCGGCCCAGCAGGCTGTAGCGACCGGGCCGAGCCGGGCCTGGGCCGCCCGCTCGCGCGGCGGCCTCGCCGTACGGATCACCGGGGAGCGACGTCGCGCCTGTTCCCGGGTGAGCGTTGCGACTGTTTCCGGATGAGCCCGTTCCCGGGTGGGCCTATGCGCGGGTGACGCGATACCGTCGCGGCGGCGACCCGGCGAATTCCCGCAGCAGCGCCAGGAGTTGCGGCTCGGTCAGCGGCGCGTGGCGTCGCGCCTCGACACGCCGGTGGATCCCGTGAGCCAGATCGTGATCGCGCACGGACCGAGCCAGGCGCTCCACCACGACGCCGTCGCCGAGGAGCAGGAGATCCTCGCCCGGCAGCGCAGCCTCCACCTCCTCGAGGAACGCCCGGAGATGGTCCAGCCGGTGGCCGTCGCGCGCCGAGCGCGGACCGCTGCCCCCGTGACGCTCACCGCCCTGCTCGGTCACCTGGCCGGTCGAACGATGTCGCGCCGGGACGGTGGAATCGATTCGGCGCCGCTCGGTGGCGTCGGGGCCCAGGCCGAGGATCGTCGCGGACGACGTGTCGATCCAGACTGCGGTGACGTGGGAAGTGGCGATTGCTGCGGAACCTGCCATGGCAGTGCGCCTCCCCGGAACGGTCGGGACGCTGCCGACCATGCCTGCCACACCCTCCTGCGCCGTTCTAACACCGGGCGTCCCGGGGCACAACGTCCATCGGGCCGTCCATCGGGCCGTCCATCGGGCCGTCCATCGCGCCGTCGATCGGGCCGTCGATTGCCGGTCCGGCGGGGCGTCCACCCACGCGATGTCAGCAGGTCACGTGCAGGACCGCGTTCACGTCCCCGGACGGGCATGACCGGATCAGCCCGCAGGCCTCCGCGGTCGGGACGGTCACGAGCTCGATCCCGCGGCGCCGGGCCTCCTCGACGACCTCCGGCATGACGGGCAGGGCGCCCTGCGCTCCCGTTCCGACGATCAGCCGGCGGCCATGC
>JAJYNP010000110.1 GCA_021786265.1 Chloroflexota bacterium | reverse complement strand
CAGCAGGTGCATCTCTACACGCCCGAGGCCAACCAGCTGCGCGACCAGATCGACCGGTACGTGGAGGCCGAGCGCCAGATCGAGGGCGAGATGGCGAGGCGGGAGATCCGCTCGTAGCCGAGGGCATGCCCACTCGCCGCTCGCCGGACGGCTCTTCGAGCCGTCCGCACGGCCTCCGTCTCGGGCCGGCCCCGAGTCTCCAATCCGGGCGGCGCCCGTGGCCCTTCGATTCGCCCGGGATCGCGGTCCCGCTCCTGGTCGCGCTCGCCTTCCTCGTCCTGCTCGCGGCCGCGGTGGGCGTTGATCCGGCGCGCGGCGTGACCGCCAGCACCAGCCCCTACACCGACGAGGGATGGAACGTCGTGAACGCGCGCGACCTGGTCATGTTCGGGTCGTGGGCGACCGACGACTGGCGGATGTACGTCCTGAACTTCCCGTTCAGCGCGCTGGAGGCCGCGTGGATGGCGGCCGTCGGCGTCGGGATCGTGCAGGCGCGCCTGCTCGTGATCGCCTCCGGGGCGGTCGCGCTGGGCACGCTGGGCATCGGCCTGCGACGGCAGCTCGGTGACGCCGGCGCGTCGCTCGCCACCGCCGCGCTCGCCGGCTCGGCGCTGCTGCTCTACTACGGCCGGCTGGCCTACCTGGAACCGCTGGTCATGCTGTGGCTGATCGCGGCGCTCACGCTCCTGGCGCGTGCGCGGCCGTCGCTCGCCACCGGCATCGTCGCCGGGATTGCCCTGGCGCTGGCGATCGCCACCAAGGCCAGCGCGGGGTTCGCGGCCGCGGGCCTGCTCGGCGGCGTCGCGCTGGCCGGGTGGCGCGACCGGGGAGTCCGCCGGGCCGTCCTGGGCGCCGTGCTCGGCCTGCTCGCGGCCGCGCTGGCGTGGGCGTTCATCTTCGCCGTCCCGAACCCGACTGCGCTGGCCACGGACCTGCGGATCTGGGCCCCGGAGCCGCTGCCGCACAGCGTCGCCGAGGTCGTCCGCCGGATCACCTCCTACGCCAGCCGGAGCGACGGCGGCATTCCGCTGGCGCTGCCGCTGCTGCTCGCGGGCGCCGGCGGCCTGCTCGTGGTCCTGGTTCGGCACGCCGAGCTGACGGCGGAGCAGCGCCGCCTGGCCGCGGCGTCCGCCGGCTGGTTCGTGGTGGGGATGGGCGTCCTGCTGATCGTCCCGTACCGCCCGAACCGGTACCTGGTCCCGCTGCTGCCGCCGCTGGCCGTGCTGGCCGGACTGGGGTTCGCGCTGCTCGTGCGCCGGGCGGGTGAGCGGCGGATGCTCGCGACGGCAGGCGGCCTCGCGCTTGCGGTCGCCCTCGTCGCACCCGGCGTGGTGCTCCAGCTGGGCTGGGCGACCGCCACGCCGTCGACGCTGCCTGCGGTCCAGGCACGGATCGCCGCGCTCGTGCCGGCCGGGTCCGTGATCCAGGGCGACCTCGCCCCGGTGCTCGCCATGCAGGCGCGCGCGACCACCATCGTGTCGCGGCCCGCGACCAGCGTGAACCCGGGCGACCTATACCAGACGCGCGGTGTGCGATGGGTGCTGACGGCAGGTCCGGCTCCCCAGTGGGCGGCCCTCCATCCGGCCGCCTGGGCGGCACGGACCAGGGAGCTCTGCGTGTCCTGGGGCCCGGGCGAGACCTGCCTCTACCGGCTGCCCTGAACGAGGAGCCGCGGACGGGCCGGGGGAGGCCAGGTCCAGTCGATCGGGAGCGAGGCGCCCGCGAGCGCCCGGCGCCGCCCGAGCTCCGTGGGCGCGAGTACCAGCAGGCGATCGGTCCGGGTCGCCCGGCCTGCCTCGTCACCCCAGATCCTGGTGGACTTGCGATGCGCCGCAATCTGGTCGACGGCGATTCCCGCCAGCCGGTACCCCTCCGGCCGGGCCGCCTCCTCCCACGCCCTGGACGCCAGGTCGATCTCGTACGGGAGTCGATGGCCCCCGTCGGACCCGACGTCGCCGAGCACGAGCACGACGATGGCGTCGTCGCTCAGCACGTTCAGCAGGTCCGCCAGCACCTCCCGGACGAACCGCAGCCACGCCTGCGGCCGGTGCACCTGGTCGAGCGTGGCGTCGATCCCCTCGGGCACCAGGCCGAGGAACCAGAGCCGGAGCCAGTTGTACGCACCGTAGCGGACCACGCGGAGGTACGGGGGGCTGGTGACCACCAGGCGCGCACGCCCCGGCAGGGAGCGCCCGCGGAGCGCGTCGCGCGTGCGGGTGCCCGCGTCCCGCGCGTCTCCCAGGAGCGCGAGCCCCCGCACCGGCGGAAGCGAGTCCCGGAGCAGCCGCCGGCTCTTGGCGCGGAGCGCCTCGAAGACGTCGCGCTCCTCCGGAACGAAGCCGCTGGCCGCCGCGTACCGGCGCACGTACGAGGGCGGCATGGCAAACGCGTTGGGCATCAGCCCCGACAGGAACGTGGCGCCGCGGCCGTGAAGGATGCCCGCGGTCGTGGCCGCCAGGAACCGGTCCGCCCGGCGCGCCGGGTCCAGCGCCGAGCGAAGGTAC
>JAJYNP010000230.1 GCA_021786265.1 Chloroflexota bacterium | reverse complement strand
CGCGACCAGTCTGAACTGACTCCCCTGGAGGCGACCCGGGAGGGGGATCGATCGTTGCATCTGCATCAGGCGGTTATCCGGTACAGCCCTGCGGGCGTCTGAAGGCGGACGAGGGCCGGGGGAGCTGCGTGCTCCCCCGGCCCCTTGAGACACTGGCCTACTGGCTGGCGCCGAAGTCCTGCTGGCGAACGAACACCCAGTCTCCCTTTCCACCGGCGGCGGTCATGTCCGTCTTGTAGAAGGAGATGATGTGCTGGCTCGTGTCGCCGTTCGAGTCGAACGAGATCGTACCCAGCTGGGTGTTGAACTTGTTGGACGGGTTGGTGGCGTAGGCACGCACGGCCTCGCGGAGCGCGGCCGGCGTGGTGGCGGTGCTGGCCACGTTCTGCAGGGCCTGGAGGATCACCTGGGTGCAGGCATAGGCCGAAGCGCTGTACGCGCCCGGCTCCGCACCGTAGGCGGCCTTGTACGCATCCGAGAACGCGGAGGCGTTCGGGATGTCATGGGTGGCTGCGATGGTCCCGAAGGAGTTGGCGGCCGCGGAGCCCGCGACCGTGATGAACGAGCCCTGCACGCCGCCGGGGCCGTCGACGATGCCGTCGCCGCCGCCGAAGGCGAGGGAGCCCATGCCGACCTGCGCCATCTGCTTGCGAAGCAGGCCGCCGCCGGTGGCCGTGACGCCGCCGAAGTACACGACGTCCGGGTTCTGGCTCTGGACTGCCGTCAGGAGCGGCGTGTAGTCGGTGGTGGTGGCGGGCGCGCCGTCGTGCTTGACGACGGTGCCGCCGAGCTTCGTGAACGATGCCGCGAACACGTCGGCGAGGCCCTTGCCGTACGTCTCGGTGTCGTCCACGACGTAGGCGCGGCGCTTGCCGAGGTCCTTGTAGGCGAACTCCGCCCCGGCCAGGCCCTGGATGTCGTCCGTGGTCGCGACGCGGATGTAGTTGATCCGGTTCGGGAACGCCTTGCGGATGTCGAGCGCGCCGTATGCCGGCTTGGTCAGGCCCGGGTTCGTGTTGGCCGGGCTGCACTGCAGCAGACCCGCCTGGTTGGTGATCGGGATCTCGGCCGCGCCGACGTTCGAGTTGAACGGGCCGACGATGGCGATCACCGACGGGTCGGCGACCAGCGTCTGGACGTTGGTGGCGCCCTGCTGCGGGTTGTGGACGCCGTTGACCGCGTCGTCCTTGATGCTCAGCACGATGGTGTACCCACCGACGCCGCCGGCCTTGTTGGCCTGGTCGACCGCGAGCTGGATCCCCTTCTTGGTGGGATCGCCATTGGCGAACTCGCCGCCCGACAGCGGAAGGTCCACACCGATGGTGATGGTCTTGCCGCTGGCCGCGGCAGACCCTGCGGGTGCCGCAGCGCTGGCGGGTGCCGCGGCACTGGCCGGCGCCGGCGCCGTGGTGGCCGCACTGCTGCACGCGCCTGTCACGACCACGGCGGCAACGGCGAGCGCGCCGATTCTCCTGGTTTGCATGGAAGTGCAGTCTCCTCCTCAAAGCTGCTGCGCTTCATGACGATGGACCAGCGGCGGGTGGCTGCGGAGCGGGAAGGGGACGGCCGTCAGAATCGCGGGTCGCCGGGACAGGAGGCCAGTCGGTCACCCCTCGCAACCGACGGGCATCGGGTGCCCCGGGGGAGACACGCTCGCACGCCCGGCCCACCAGAGCATTGCTGCCATTCGCCGATGGGTTAGCGTATGATAGGTGTCGGCGTCTCAAATGCAAGAGACGGTCCGGAGCGCCCCGGGCGTGTGCGGCCCGGCCCGCAAGGCCCGACCCCACCCGGTGCGGCGCGCTCGAGTAACGGAACCGGCTCGGCAGCGACCGGCGGCTTGGGCTGCCGCCGCAAGGCGCCTGGCGACTTCATTCGAGGTATCGCTCGCCAACGTGCAGTACCAGGTCCGCACCGCCCGGATCACGGACGTCGAACGCATCGTCGCGATGCTCGACGCCGTGACGGACCGTCCAGGCGTCGACCGCGTCCCGCTGGGGTCCGGCGATCTGCTACGGCAGCTCGTCGGCCTTCCGCACGCCGTCGTCCTGGTCGCCGAATCCGGCCGCCGGCTCGCCGGCGCGGCCGTGCTGGCGCTGCACCCCAGCGTGTCGCTGGGTGGCTTCGTGGGCACCGTCGACGTGCTCGTCGTCGATCCGTCCTCGCCGGCGCAGGCCGTCCGGGACGCGCTCGTGGATGAGCTGCTCAGGTCCGGGCGGAACAAGGGCTGCGTGGCCATCGAGACAGCTCCCACGGGCGACCCGGCAGAGCGGGAGCGCTGGGTCGACCGCGGCTTCGTCGAAGCTGGCCCCCGCCTGGTCCGGAGCCTCGCGCCTGTCGGCGCACCTCCGGCGTGACCCTTCAACCGGCGCGTGCGTGCGCCGGCACCCGGCCCGCGGGAGCGGGACCGGAACCGAACAGGAGACTTGCGTGAGCAAGAACGTCGCCGTCTTTGTCGACGTGGCGAACATCTTCTACGCCGCCAAGGCAGCTGGCGTGGACAT
>JAJYNP010000072.1:1265-2505 GCA_021786265.1 Chloroflexota bacterium | reverse complement strand
GCAGCAGGTCGACCTGCGCGTACCCGATCGGCTTGTTGATGAGGGCCTGGTAGTCGGCGTTGTTCGCCGCGGCGTCGATGACGGCCTTGACGTCCGGGTCCTCGGCGCCGGTGGTGCTGACCACGAGGGCCTGCCAGGACACCGTGGCGGTGCCGCCGGCGTACGTGACGTCCGCCCGCCCGACCTGGCGCCCGTTGTAGTAGGCCTGCACGATGGTCGTGCCGCCCACGGTGACGGCGCCCGGCGGCGTGAGCGCCAGCATGTTGGTGTGACTGTGCCCGCCGACGATGAGGGTGACGGGGTCGCCGGCGTCGTTCAGCTTCTGCGCCAGCGTCTTGTCGCCGTAGACCGGGATGCCGTAGCCGTAGCCGCCGTCGTTGAACCCGAGGTGGCTCAGCACGACGATGACGTCGGCCTTGCCCTTCATCTCGGCGTAGTAGTGCTCGATCGACTCGGCCGGGTCCTTGAAACAGAGGCCCGCCGTGGCCGAGGCGATCGTGATCGTGGGCGTCTCCTGCGTGGTGACGCCGACGAGCGCGACCCTGACGCCCCCGACCGTCTCGACCACGTAGGGGGCGGAGGCGAAGTCAGGCTTGGTCCAGCCGGCGGTCGTGCAGCTCCCGGTGTCGTTCTTGACGATGTTCGCCGTCACGAACGGGTAGGACGCCTGGCCGGTGCGTGCCGCGAGGACCGTCTGCCCCCAGTCGAACTCGTGGTTGCCGAAGGTGGCGACCTGCTCGCCCATCGCGTTGAAGGCGGCGATGGTCGGTTCGCCCTTCTGCAGGTTCGACAGGAGCGAACCCTGCATCTCGTCGCCGGCGTCGACGAGCAGGACGTTGTCCTTCCCTACCTCGCCACGGATCCCGTTGACGACCGCGGCCACCCGGGCGAGGCCCGGGTTGCTGCCGGATGCCTGGAGCTGACCATGGAAGTCGTTCGTGTCGAGGATGGTGAAGGTGGGCGCCGCTGCCGCGACGGCGTGCGGCGGCCCGCCCGGTATCAATCCCCCCAGGAGCACCACGGCGCCGACCAGCGCAAAGCGGCGCAGGCCAATGGAACGACCCATCGAGCACCTCCCATGGCGGAGGGAACGCTTGTCCGCCTTCTGCGCCCGGGGATGGACGGGCCACAAGCCCGCCGTAGGGCACCCGGGCGCACCTCGCTCCCCCCGCTCGACAGGATAGTCGGTTGCCACTCGATCGGGTAGGTGATTCGGCATGACGTTCGGCCGGATTCTCTG
>JAJYNP010000072.1:0-1255 GCA_021786265.1 Chloroflexota bacterium | reverse complement strand
CGTTGAGCGGGCGTTGAGCGGGCGTGCACCGGGCGTGCACCGGGCGTCGAACCCGTGAGGCGTCGCGGTTGAGGGCCCGCGATCACCATCCGCGACATGCCGCTGCATCCGGCGGTCGAGGAGCGCCTGGCCCGTCTCGCGGCGGACCAGCGCGCGGCGGCGACCGCTCCGCCCGGTCCGGTGCTCTGCGTTGCCCCGGCCGGGAGCGGGAAGACGACGACCCTGGTCGCGCGGGTGGCCTGGCTCGTCGCGACAGGGACGTCGCCCGAGGCGATCTGCGCAGTCACGTTCAACAAGCGCGCGGCCGACGAACTCGGCGAACGTGTCGCGGCGGCGCTCGAACCGCTCGGCCATCCACCCGACACGGTTCGCGTCCGGACGTTCCACGCGCTGGGACGCGAGATCCTCCAGGATGCCGGCCGGCCCGTCGAGCCGCTCGTGGACCGGCGGGCCCTGCTGCGAGAGCTCGAGGGCGAGCTCTCGCCGGCCGATCTCCAGCGACTCGACGATGGGTTCTCACGCCTCAAGCTCGACCTGTCGGTCGACACCGCCCGCATGGCCCACGAGGTCCGGGCCGCCGAGGCCCGGGGCGAGCCCGCCGGACCCGTGGTGCAGGCGTTCCTGCGGTATGAATCCGCGCTCGGCGAGAAGGGCGCGCTGGACTTCGACGACCTGGTCCGGCGCGCACTGGTCGCGCTGGCGGCCGACGCGGTCCTGCTCACCCGCTGGCGTCGCCGCTGCGCACAGCTGCTGGTGGACGAGGTGCAGGACGTGGACCGCAGCCAGCTTCGGCTCGCGCTGCTCCTGGCCGCCCCGGCCAACCACGTGTTCCTGGTGGGGGACGACGACCAGACCATCTACGCCTGGCGCCTGGCGGACGTGCGCCGCGTCCTGGACCTCGCCGCCTCCCTTCCCGGCCTGCGGCGCGTCGACCTGGTGACCAATTACCGCTGCCCGCCGTCGGTCGTCGCCCGGGCCGTCCGGCTGGTGGAGCACAATCGCGAGCGCTTCGCCAAGACGATCCGGGCGGGACCGTCGGCAAGCGGCCGGCTGTACCTGGCGCCGGACCCCGGCGACGACGTCGCGCGTGCCCGGCGCCTGTTCCGCGAGTGGCACGCACCGGATGGCGAGACGCGCGCCATCCTGGCCAGGACCAACGCGGAGCTCGCGCCGTACGCGGCGGTGGCGCTCGAGTGCGGGATCCCGTACCGCGCGGCCGACGACGGGCTGCTGCTGGACGACACGTCCGTCGACG
>JAJYNP010000274.1 GCA_021786265.1 Chloroflexota bacterium | reverse complement strand
CCAGGGCCGATCCACCGCCTCGCGGCCCGCTTCTACCACGGGCCCGACGAGGTCGTCGCCTGGCGCGAGGACGGGCTCGAACCCGAGATCATCGAGGCCACCCCCGGCCGCCCGACCGTCGAGGCCGTCCGGCGGGTCCTCCACCGCCTGACGGTCGAGGAGGGCGAGTGGCTCGACGAGCTGCTCTGCGTGGGAATCACGAGGGCGAAGGGGCACCTGGTGGTGGTGGGGCCACCCGGGCCGCTGCGGCCGAACCGCGTCGACGTCAGCGACTAATCCACGTTCCAGAGCGAAGCCTGGCCATACCCTGTCGCAGTCTCGGCGACCTGCCTGGATCGGGACAAAGCCGCCTGGACGAGATCCCCTGCCGTCAACGTGGGGCCGATCGAGTCGGGGGTGAGAGGCAACCCGCCGCGCCTCAGCAGCTCACGGTTCCCTTCGGGCGCCGACGGATCGTCTCGGACAAAGATCGGCACCCAGCCTGCCTCCAGCGCTTCTAGCGCCCCGGCCCACGTGCCGCCCGAGCCCACCCCGCTGTTCACGACGACGGCGACGTCCGCGAGCGCATAGATGAGCTTGTTACGGGCCATCGCCGCGGCGGCGCTGAACCCGGCGGCCGGATGGTAGGGCGAGACGAGGACAGCCTGACCGTTACTCACCGCCGTTCGCGTCGCGGAGTCTCGGATCCGCCGCTCGACCCCCTCCGGGAGAACGCCGACCACCAGCCCTCCGTGAGCGAACGCCGTGCGCATGGCTTCCTGGTCGATGCCGCGCGCGCCGCCCGAGACGATCGCCGTGCCAGCGGCCGCCGCCGCCGTCGCGAGGCGCCCGGTGAACGCGAGCGCGTCGGCGTCAGCGTCGCGGGAGCCCACGACGGCGATGCCCCCGGCGCACAGCGCCTGTCGATCCCCGGATCCGAAGAGCAGCGGCGGGGCGTCGGGACCGAGCCGCTCCCGCAGCACGTCGGGATACGTCTCATCCACCAGCGTCGTCACCCAGATCCCGCGGGACTGGAGGCGGTCGAGCTCGAACGCGAGCTGCCCGCTTCGGGCGAGCAGGGTGGCAAGTCGCGTGGCGTCAGAGGCATCGATCCGCAGCGCCGCCTCGATCTCGGCCGCCGTGAGTCCGTGAAGGGCGCCCGGCGAGCCGAGCGCGGAGGCCTCGATCGCGGCATGGAGCCTCGCCCACCCACGCGGGCCGAATGGTTTCACCTCGTCGCGGGGCGGAAGCCCGAGGCTCGAACAGGCGAGGACGATCGCCTGTGCGTCGGGAGACGGGCCGGCGACGTCGAACATCAGGAATCGCGATGCGTGGCAACGGCCAGCGCGAATGGGTAGACGGCGCCGCTCCCGTGAGTCCGCAGGAGCCAGCCGGCGTACGTGAGGGTCCAACCCGAATCGACGACATCGTCCACCAGAAGAACTGCGCCGGGGCTGACGGACGGCGCGTCGACGTCGAGCTTGTGATGCACGTTACATAGTTGCTGCACGCTGTTCAGCATCGCCTTCTGTGGCTCTCCGTCAACCAGTGCGCTGAGGCAGTCGACATACGGAAGCCCGAGCTCGCCCGCAAGCCCGGCCGCGAGATCGCCGACCAGCGAGCCGCCGCCTCGACGCCGAGCTGCTCGCCGATATCCGCGACGACACGGTCATTAGCGATCGCAGTCGTCGCGAGGATGGGGATACCCGGAGGCATGCGGAGGAGGAGGCCGCCGGTGTGCCGATAGTCGGGACGGAAATCGTGACCCCAGTCGGAGATGCAGTGGGCTTCGTCGATGACGAAGAGCCCAATCGACCCACGGATCGCCGGCAGTACCCGAGACGTGAGCGCCTCGTTTCCGAGACGCTCGGGCGAGATCAGGAGGACGTCGACCTCATTCGCTCTCAGGCCCTCCTCCACGGTCACCCACTCGTCGCGGTTGCCAGAGTTGATCGTCGCGGCGCGGAGACCGAGCCGCGAAGCCATCGCGATCTGGTTTCGCATCAGCGCGAGCAGCGGGCTGATGATGAGGGTCGGCCCGTGCCCTGCGTCTCGGCGTACACGCGTGGCGATCCAGTAGACGAGGCTCTTACCCCATCCCGTCCGTTGGACGACGAGCACGCGCGCGCGGTCGTCGACGACGGCCTCGATCGCCTCACGCTGGCCGGGTCGGAACTCGGCCTCATCCCCAAGCATCCGTTGGAGGTGCAGCTCGATCGGCAGCTGGGAATGGCCGTCCGGTATCAGCGGCGCCTGCCGAATGGCGGAGACCGTAGCAGCAGCCGGTACCATGTTGCTTGTCACGGCTGACAACGCCCTGACCGCCGGCCTCCTGGACGCGCTCGACCGGGCGGTGCGCAGCGTCCCGGCCTACGCCGCTGCCCACCCCTCCGACAGCACTTCGGCCTGCTCGAGGACCGTCAGCGTCGCCTTCTCCTGCTTGTCGGGCGGGTAGCCGTGCTTACGAAGGATGCGCTTGACGAGGACGCGCAGGTGGGCGCGGACGTTCTCGCGGACCGTCCAGTCGATCG
>JAJYNP010000108.1 GCA_021786265.1 Chloroflexota bacterium | reverse complement strand
AACCTGGAGGCGAAGCGCGACTGGGGTTATGCGCCCGAGTACGTCGATGGGATGTGGCGGATGCTCCAGCAGCCCGAGCCCGACGACTACGTCATCGCCACCGGCGAGATGCACACGGTTCGCGAACTCTGCGACGTCGCCTTCGGCCTCGTCGGCCTCAACTGGGAGCGCTACGTCCGGGTGGATCCGGCGTACTTTCGGCCCACGGAGGTCGAGGAGCTCTGCGGGGACGCCTCGAAGGCCCGCGAGCGCCTCGGCTGGCACGCCCGGACCACGTTCCAGGACCTGGTGCGGCTGATGCTCCAGCACGACCTGGCCGATGCCGGGATCGATACCGAGGTGCTGACCCGTGCCTGACTTCTGGCCGGGTCGGCGGGTGATAGTGACCGGCGGCGGCGGCTTCCTCGGGCAGGCAGTCGTGCGTCGGCTCCAAGCCGGCGGCGCCGACTCGATCTTTGTACCCCGCTCGAAGGATTACGACCTCCGGACCAAGGAGGGCATCGACCGCGCCCTCGCCGACGGGCGGCCCCAGATGGTCATCCACCTCGCCGCCGTGGTGGGCGGCATCGGCGCGAACCGGGAGAACCCAGGCCGGTTCTTCTACGAGAACGCGATCATGGGCATCCAGCTCATGGAGCAGGCGCGGCTCGCCGGCGTGGAGAAGTTCGTCACGATCGGTACGGTCTGCGCCTATCCCAAGTTCACACCTGTACCGTTCAGGGAGGACGACCTCTGGAACGGCTACCCGGAGGAGACGAACGCCCCCTACGGCCTGGCCAAGCGGATGCTCCTGGTCCAGGGGCAGGCCTATCGGCAGCAGTATGGGTTCAACGCGATCTATTTGCTGCCGGTGAACCTATACGGCCCGGGCGACAACTTCGACCCACGCAGCTCCCACGTGATCCCGGCGCTGATCAAGAAATGCGTCGATGCGCGCGAGAGCGGCGCCGATCACATCGACGCGTGGGGGACCGGGGCGGCGTCACGGGAGTTCCTCTACGTGGAGGACGCGGCTGAGGGCATCGTCCTCGCGGCCGAGAAGTACGACGGCCCGGAGCCGGTCAACCTGGGTACCGGCCATGAGATCACGATCCGCGAGCTCGTGGAGCTGATCGTTCAGGTGACGGGCTTCACGGGCGACATCCGCTGGGACCCGACGAAGCCAGATGGGCAGCCGCGTCGGGCGCTCAACACGAACCGGGCGCAGGACTGCTTAGGCTTCGTCGCTGGCACGTCCATCGAGAACGGCCTGCGGCGGACGATCGCGTGGTACGACGCAGCCCGGAGGGCCACTTCGTGACCGAGATCGTCACTCTCCCGGTGGCCGGATCGCCGACATGGGAGACCAAGGCGATGCGGCGGATCCTCCAGCTACCCGGGCCGGATAGTTCCGTCATTGCGACCGGCGCGACGCGCTGCGGTGCGTACGCTGGGCGGCCTTGTCGTCAGCCTCGCGGGGCTCGCCCGAACAGAGACTGGGGCTCATTCAAGCGATGATCGGCCTTGCGCATTCGCGGATGGAGCGACTCCTCTTGCGCGTACGGCCGGCGGCGGCCGCGTCAATTGCGAAGGCAATACTCAGGGTCCGTCGCCGCGAAGTGAAGGTGCGGGCGGGAACGTTCTTCGTAGATCCCGTCTCGAATCTTGGCGCGGCACTCATCAAGACCGGCGAGTATGAGTCGGAGATGTCCGATCGGATCCTCTCCTATCTCCGCCCAGGGATGACTTTCGTGGATGTTGGGGCCAATGAGGGCTACTTCACGGTCCTCGCATCATCCGCTGTTGGCGCGGGTGGCCGTGTTGTTGCGATCGAGCCGCAACGCAGGGCCGTGGAGGTCCTCAAAGCCAATGTTGCGCTGAACGGTTGCGTGAACGTCGAGGTTGTGAAAGCCGCGGTGGGCGACGTCACTGGCTCGCTGGTACTGCACCTAATGCCGTCCACTAACAGCGGAGCGACCTCCGCCGTCCGGCCCGTGCGGTATCCATTGAGAACGGAGAAGGTCGCGCTAACTCGCATGGATGACCTGCTAACGTCGCTCAAGATCCCCTCGGTCGACGTAATGAAGATCGATGTCGAGGGATACGAGCTAAACGTCATCAACGGGGCTCGGGAGAGTCTCGGCTCCGGCAGAGTCGTTTGTGCCCTAGTCGAGCTTCACCCACGGCAGCTTCGCGCGCTGGGCTCCTCACCTCAAGATGTTGAGCTGTCGATGAGAGGGCTCGGTTTTGCGTGTTCGCTAGGCGAGAACTCGCTGTTGTGCATTCATGGCTCCGCTCCGTGACGGCGCGTCTCTTCCCAGCCGCCGGTGGCGTGATCGGGATACCGAGCAATGGGGCCAGGCCGACGGTTGTGGCAGGGGGGACATTCGCGGGGATAGCCCGGTTTGGACTGTGGCCGGCCCAAGCTGGATCGGTGGCGCGACAGGACTCTTCGCCATTCGCTGGTGCGACCACAACGAGTACGCGTTACCGGCGCTCGTATGCAGACGATGACTCGGAGGTCTCGATGGTAGTCGCCATTGCTACGTGCCTCACGACGCGATCACCGGTACGCGGAACTAGCTGACATGCCCCGCAATCGGGTGGGTCAGGCACTTCGTCGCGTGTACAGCCGGGTGAAGGCAGCGTACCTATATGATTCCGGGTACGCAGTGCCGGCCCTTTATCAGTCGGCATTCGTCCATCTCGGCGGATCGGCCGAGGTTCAACACATCTATCGCAGTTGGGCGACGAAGATCCCCGCTGGCTCACGCGTCTTGATCGTTGGGGCGATGGGCGGCAGGGACTACTTCCTGTTCAAGAACCTTGGCTACGACGTCACGGCGCTGGACCTCGGACCGCAACCAGGCATCAGCCCGATAGTCATCGCGAACGTCGAGGAGCCGCTTCCATTTGAGGACGGCAGCTTTGCGATCGTTCTGGCCGGCGAAGTGCTTGAGCATCTTCAGCAAGATGTCACGGCTCTGCTGAACGTCCGCCGCGTCCTGCGCGACGACGGACGGCTTATCGTCTCGCTGCCCTTCTTCAACGACTGGGAAGAGGGGCACATGCGCGTGCATTCCCCCGCGTCCGGCATGCGATTGCTCGCGATGGCGGGGTTCAAGGTCATCGATTTCATCGAGCGGCCCGCAATCTTCGATCCCGTGTGGCTCAACTACCCAATCCACGCTCTAAGTGCAGTATCGCTCCGGCTCACCGGCCGCACCATCTACGGAGCATCGAACTCTCTGTATGGGCGTTTCGCGGTGCGAGTCGGCAGGCAGCGACGGTGGCGCCTACTTCGCCGTTGGAGTCGACACTACGGCGGGTTCTACCTGTGCGTGAAAGACGCTAGCCCGCTCGATCACATTGGTCTGAACCGACGCTTGTACACGGAGGCGGTCGGCCCTGATCACCGATGAGCGACCCCGCCTTGTCCAGCCGGATCTCCAGCCCTGTGCCACGAGAACGACCACAGGAACGGATGCCCGCGGGACATGGACGCCCCTTTCGTCCTCCTCGGACCGTCGCCGCTGCTCCACGGCCACGCCTAACACGTTCCGCCGGGCGGAGGGAGATCACCCCCCGCGATCACCTGGGTTTGGTAGCTGGACTGACTCGCCTCGTCGGCGTGCGACGCTCGGACGCATTTGGGCACAAAGGACAACCGCGGCGGAACCTGCGGCCGGCCGTCTGCTGTCGTGGTTTGACTTCTTCGCCCGCATACCAATCGAGAACGAGCTGCGCCGGACGCTCGAGTCGTGGGTGCGCCGACGGACGCAGACGGTTGCAGGGTGAGTTCCCGAATGCCTGACGGTCTTTCGGGCCGGGCGCGGTTGGCAGCGCACCGAGATGCCCAGGGCCGCGCGTCGTGGCGCGAGAAACGCGCTGCGATGGCCGCTGGATCAGGCTTCGCTGCTCGCGGGGTGTCGTTCGTCGTCATGCTTGTCACGGTGCCCGTGACACTTGCCTACCTGGGTAGTGCACCGTTCGGTTTCGCGGCGACCCTGACCGCTGTCGCGGGCCTACTCGCTTTCGCAGATCTTGGCATCGGCAAGAGTCTGCTCAACGCGGTCGCTTCCGCGGATGGTCATGGCGATCGTGTCGGCATCAACACGGCAGTGGGTAGCACGTTCTACACCCTGATGGCGCTGGCCGGGATATTCAGCATCATCGCGCTGTTGGTCATCCCGGCCGTGGATTGGGTCGACGTTCTTGGAGCCGGCGGCGCTGTGACGCGTGGAGACGCCACAGCCGCCATGCTCGCGCTCGTTCTCACGACTCTCGCGGGTGTTCCCATGTCGTGCATCAGCGCGTCACGGTACGGCCTCCAGCAGGGGTACGTGGAGAACGCGTTCCAAATCGGTGGGTCAATCATGAGTCTCGTCTTTGTCCTCGCGGCAGTCGCGGCGAAGGGAGGCCTGCCGATGGTTGTTCTCGCATTTGCCGGAGGCCCCCTCGTCGTTGGGCTGATCGACGGTGCGGCCCTGCTCCACGGTCGGCCGTGGTTCCGACCGCAACCAGCGTCGTGGGATAGGGCAGTGGCCACGCACCTGCTCCGGATCGGCCTGGGGTTCCTGTCGCTACAAGTGGCTCTGGCAGTTGGGTTTGCGACGGACACCATCGTTCTTGCCCGCCTCTTGGGTCCGACATCGGTCGCTCAGTACGCGGTTGCCACACGTGTCTTCACAGTCCCCGCCCTGCTGGTGGGCGTGTCGCTCAGCCCGCTTTGGCCCGCCTACCGGGACGCGTCCGAATCCGGCGACATGGAATGGGTCCGGCGTACCTTCCGCCGTTCGCGCTGGATCGCTCTTGTTGTTGCCGTCCCGACGTCCCTGTTCCTGGCAGTGACCGCCGGCGTGCTGGCAGATCTCTGGACAGGAGGGCGCGTGACGATTGAGCCGGCACTTGGCGCCGGGCTTGCCGTATCGACAATCGCGGTGGCTCTCTGGAACGTGTACGCATACCTGCTCAATGGGCTCCAGGAACTGCGGTTCATGATGCCGGCGACATGGCTCATGGCCGCGGTCAACCTACCGTTAAGCATCGCGCTGACTGCAGTGGCCGGCGTGTCCGGGGTAGCTTGGGGCAGCGCTATTGCGGTCAGCGTTTGCCTACTTATCCCATCGACGATCTACGTGCGTGGCGCGTTTCGTCGACATGACCGGATTGTCGGGGCATGAATGCACTCGCAAGTCCGCGCCGGTCCCGCGGTTCGGCGCATGACCCGCGAGGGGAGGATGAGCCGTTGCGGAACATCGTGATTTCGAACGGTTTCGGCAAATTCCCGCTTGCCCACGCGGCCGCTGAGATCGACCACGCGGGTCTGCTGGCGACATTCATTACGGCCGCCTACCCGGGTCGGCTAAGCGGCGCATTCGAGCGACTGGCGCCTGGCTCGCTCGGGCGCACGATAGGCCGCCTTGAACGGCGCCGGACCGACGTCTCACCCGATCGCGTCATCTCGCTCGCAGTACCCGATGCGGTGTATCAGCTGGGACGGATGGCGGCCGCGATGTCCGGAGGGAGCCTCGCGCCAGACTGGCTTGACGTCTTTGCGATGCGCCTGTACGGGGCCGCAGCTGCGAACGCGCTGCACCGCTTGGGGCTCAGGGCCGGCGTCTACCACTACCGCGCCGGCTTCGGACATTCGTCGGTTTCGGTCGCAAAGCGGCTCGGTATGGTCGCCCTCGTCAACCATTCAGCGGCGCATCCTCTCTTCTTCGAATACCTCCGGGCCAGTCGGGGTCGCTTCCCAGCAGACGGGGAGCGCCCAAACGTTGGGTTCACTTGGTCCTCGATCGGGCGAGACATCGATCGGGCCGACATCGTCCTCGTCAACTCGCGCTTTGTCTTCGAGAGCTGTGTTCGCGCGGGGATTGACCGATCGCGGCTGCGACTGGTCTATGAAGGAGTGGACGATGAGTTCCTACGGTACCTTCCGCCGCAGCCGGAACCGCGCATTGCGGGGCCCGCTCGCTTCTTGTTTGCCGGGTACTTCTGCGTGCCGAAAGGAGCCCAGGTGCTCCTGAAGGCCCTGAGACAGTCGCGGGGGACGTTTTCGGTCCGTGTGGCAGGCGACGTCGATGCACAAGCAGGGGTCGACTCACGAAACCTATTTGGAGATCCCCGGCTAACGTTCCTTGGATACCTGCCGCGACCCGACCTAGCGCGGGAGTACGCGCACGCCGACGCGCTCGTGTTTCCGTCGTTGGCCGAAGGAAATGCCCGAGTGGTTGCGGAAGCTATGAGCGCCGGATGTGCCGTCATCACGACGCCGAACAGCGCCGACGTCGAGGACGGCGTTCACGGCCGCGTGGTGGCTCCCGGAGACGCCGAGGCGCTCGCCCACGCGCTCGACTGGGCCTCCGAGCGCGTGGACGAACTCCGTCGGATTGGGGCGGCGAACCGAGAGTACGCGACGTCCGTCCTGACTCAGCGTGCGTACGGCGCAAACCTGATCCGCGTCTACGATGAACTCATGTCTCAGCAGGCCGCATCTCCGGTCAGGCCCAACGGATCGCGCTCCCTAGCCATAAGTAGGCGCGGTATCTGTAGTGATGATGCGAACCCAGACCCGTGATCTTCCCGGGGGTCGCAAAGGCGCTGATCTTGCAGACCAGTCGCAGCGAGCGGGTTTCAGCCCCTTGGACTTCTGGGCATTCGTCTTGCCGACCATCTCGTTCGTCGAGATCACGATCGTCGGCCGGCTGATCGTTACCGAGATCCTGTTGTTGGCGATGCTGCCGTGGCTGTGGAACGCACGGGATCGCCTGCCGCTGCCGCGATGGTTTGTGGTGCTGTGGGCGGGCTGGCTCCTCGGGCAGATCGTCACCGACCTCGTCGTGGGAAGTCCGTTCGAGGACTTCGCACGGGGCTGGGCAGCGATCATCTTCACCATCACCGATTTCGTCGCGATCCTGGTCCTCGCGTCCACACCCCGTAGGGCTCGTCTCTTCGCCCTTGGCCTGGCGGCCGGCAGCGTCCTCGGCTACCTGTTCGTTCCCAACGCTTACGCCGCGGCCGACCCGTGGAAGTGGGCGTTCGCGCTGCCGGCCGGCCTCGCCCTCGCCGCCGGCCTCTCGGGTTCGACGGGCTCCCGGCGGCCGTGGCTCCCGTTCGCGGCGTTCGCTGTGCTCGGCCTCCTGAATCTCTACCTCGGATTTCGCAGCCTTGGTGGCGTGACCCTGCTGACTGCCGGCTACTTCGTCCTCGGCGCCATTTCCGGGCGCCGGCGGGTGAGCTCCGATCGCTCGATGTTGCGGGCCGCCGCCGGGTTGGCCATCCTCGCAGTTGTGGCGATCTGCGTGCTCCAGGCCTACGACGTAGCCGCCTCTCAGGGCCTCCTTGGTGCCGATGCCCAGACCAAGTACGAAACGCAGTCCGGGACGTTCAGTGTCCTGGTGGGCGGCCGCTCGGAGGTGCTCGCGTCCTCCCAGGCGATCATCGACTCGCCGATCCTAGGTCACGGATCGTGGGCCAAGGACTTCACCTACGTCGACCTGTTGGCCGAGCGGCTCAGCTCTCTCGGCTACGAGGTCGGAGCAGGGCCCTCCGACGTTGGCCTGATCCCGGCGCACTCATACCTGATGGGGTCGTGGGTCTGGGCTGGCTTCATGGGTGGCCTGTTCTGGCTCGCGGTCCTCGGGATCTCCACCCGGCTCCTGGCGAAGCTGTACTCGTTCCGCGTCGACCTTGCGCCGCTCCTCGTGTTCTCCACCATGCTCCTGCTGTGGAACATCGCGTTCTCCCCATATGGGTTCAGCGCCCGGATCACGGCCGCCTACGCGGTGGCGCTCTGTCTCTTGGGACTGCGACTTGTGCGGCGGGACCAGACTGACGATCCGCCGGCTCGTCTGTCCAACGGTGCGTCGCGATACCCGCAGCCCCTGTCCTGGGGTTCTGCAGACGGCCGGGGGACCGTGCGGAATCTTCGGTTGGCCCCCGACCAGCCCGATAGCGGCGCATGACTCCCGACGCTCGTGCTGTCGCCGCGGCGCCGGCGGCCCGACTACCGCGCATCTCCGTGATCGTCCCGTGCTACAACTCCGCACCCTTCCTTCGCGAGGCACTCACGTCCGTTCTTGACCAGGTGCCCTGCCCGCATGAGGTCCTCGTGCAGGATGGAGGATCCACCGACGACACCATCGCCATACTCCGATCATTCGGCGAGCGTGTGGCGTGGGTCTCGGCTCCCGATCTTGGGCAGTCGGATGCATTGAACAGAGCGCTTGCGCGCGCGACTGGAGACATTGTTCTCTGGCTCAACGCGGACGACGTGCTCTTGCCCGGCTCCATCGAAGTGGCATCCGCTGCCTTCGACACGGACCCAGACCTCGCGTTCGCCTACGGCGACTTCGACATCATCGATGGTGCCGGAGCGTTTCTGCGGAGATACCGATCGAGCTCCTATTCGTGGAGGCGAGTCTACGCCCGCGGGTGCTACATCTTTTCCGGCTCACTGTTCGTCCGGAGGCAGCATCTCGTCACGATCGGCGGGTTTGATCCCTCCCTGCGAGCCTGCATGGACTTCGACCTTCTGCTGCGACTGGACGCGGAAGGCCGGTCAAGGCACCTCGGGCGGACGATCGGCCAGTTCCGGATGCACAACACCAGCAAGTCATCCACGATCGGCCTGGTGTTCCTCCGCGAGGCGTTCCGCGTGCGGCGCCGCTATGCCCGTCGCTCGCCTCGGCTGTGGCTCATCGCGCTCTGGGCGACGGCCCGGACTGGGCTCATGGAAGCGACGGCACCACTGAGGTACTCGTCCCGTTGGCCCCGTCATGGAGGCGGCAAGACGCTCTGAGCGCAGCATCTCCGGCTTCCATTCGGGACCTATCTCGGTGCTTCCCCATCTCTGAGCCAGGCGACCGTGCGCTCCACCCCCTCGGTCAGCGTGAAGGGAAGAGGGCCGACCAGCGCCTCGAGCGGACCGGTGTCGTACACCATGTCCGAAACGAGGTTGTTCAGCCGGAAGCTCGTCAGGGGCGCGTGGCCTCGGCCCAACCGCTCGATGGCATCACCTGCAATCGCCGCTCCCTTGAGCAGCGGCACGGGAACGGAGCGGATCGGGCGTGCTCCGAGCGCATCCCGTATCAACTCGGCCCACTCCCTGACCCTCAGGGGAGGGTAGTCGGCCACGACCAACGTCCGCCCGTGGACATCGGCCGGCGGGCGGGCGGCAAGGCGCTGCAGCTGGTGGACGGTGTTCTCCACGTAGCCGTACGACTTGCGCGCTTCCCGGCGGGCCGGGTGGACGTACCGGCCGCGCCTGATCGTATTGAAGAAGTCGCGATACGGCACGCCGAACCACGGGCCCCAGATCCCGGTGGGGCGCAGGATGGTCCACGTGCCGAGGCTGGGCGGCGCCGCGCGAACCAGCTGCTCGCCGCGCACCTTGCTGAGCCCGTACAACGTGGACGGCTGGTAGTCGGTGTCATCCTTCGGCACGAAGCCGAGCCGGCACACGAGTCGGCTTGACGCGAAGAACGTTCGCTCGACGCTTCCGGCCGCCTGGACCGCGTTGATCACGTTCTGCACGCCCTGGATGTTGGCCGCGTAATGGTCAAGGGTCGTCCGCTCGTCCAGGACCGTCTTCGCCGCCAGATGGATCACCAGCTCCGGGCGGAAGGCGGCGAAGGCGCGGCGGAGGGCAACGTCGTCCAGGATGTCCAGCTGCTGCCAGCTGGGTGCGTGGGCCGCAGCCTTCGGGGGGGCGATGTCCACGTTGAGGACAACATACGCATCCCTCAGGAACGCCTCGACCACGTTGGTGCCGACAAAGCCCGACCCGCCGGTGACCAGGACGCGCCGACGCGAGGCGCCTTCAGGGAAAGTCGCCAAGTCGATGGATTCCTCCGGAGGTGTTGCCGGCGAACGGTCGGGTCGATTCCCGATCATGACGCGTCGATGATCTCTGCTGCCACCGATGCGACCCGTGGCTAGTCTATGCTTCGGCCGACCGCGACGAGATCCTGCAACGATCGTCGAGTGCCGTTCGCAAGGCGGCGGGCGCCCGTCACAGACCGAGGCTGCATATGGTTGAAGGACCCCGCCGCTTGCTCAGAGCCTGGTCTGTCGCGAGTCCTGGGACGGGGTCGACGTACGGTCCCCTGTGAGGATCCTCCACGTCATCCCGTGGCTCGCGCCCCGATACGGCGGTCCGGCCATCTCGGTACCCCAGGCCTCCGTCGCGCTGGCGGAGCGTGGGCACCACGTGGAGATCGTCACGACGACCGCCGATCGCCCAGGCGTTCTCGATGTTCCAGCCGGGCGTCTCATCGATTGGGCCGGCGCGGCCGCGACGTTCCATCCGATCTCCACGCCCAGGGCGTATGTCACATCCTGGCCGATGCTCGCGGACCTTCGGCGTCGGGCGTCGACATTCGACATCGTCCACATTCACTACCTCTACCGCTTCCATGGTCTGGCGGCAGCGGCAGTGGCTCGATCCCAGGGGATTCCCTACGTCATTCAGGCGCACGGCAGCCTCGATCCGTGGCACCGTCGTCAGAAGCGACGCGCGAAAGACCTGTACCACGCCGTGATCGAGGATTCGATCATCCGTGGAGCCGGGGCCATGCTCTGCACATCGCCCCGCGAAGAACGGTCCATCCGCGACCTTGGCTACACGCTCCCGACGTGGGTCATCCCGATCGGGATCGACGCCGACGAGCTGCGGGCGCCCGGAGTCCCCGACTTCGCCGCAGCGACCGGCACCGGTGTCGATGCCCGCGTCGTCACGTTCCTCGGTCGGATCTCGGCGAAGAAGGGTGTCCCGTTGCTCGTCGAATCGTTCCGCAGCACCGCGGCTGCCTTTCCGCGTGCCCACCTGGTGATCGCGGGACCCGACGACGAGGGTATCGGTCGCGGCCTGACGCCGATGATCGCCGATGCGGGCCTGGCGGACCATGTTTCCTTCCTTGGAGTCGTGGGCGGCCCCGAGAAGCGGGCCCTCCTTCAGCGATCCGATGTCTTCGTCCTCCCTTCGGCCGACGAGAGCTTCGGCATCGCAGTTGCGGAGGCGATGGCCGTGGGGTGTCCCGTCGTGGTGAGTCCAGACGTGGCCATCGAAGATGTCGTGCGAGCCTCAGGGGCGGGCCTCGTTGTCGAGAGGGATCCGGCCGCAATCGCACACGCAATCGCGACGATCCTGAGCGAACCTGCCCGTGCCGCCGCCATGGGCGAGGCTGGCAGACGGGCAGTTGATGAGCACTTCTCGTGGCCGATCGTGGCGGCACAAGCCGAAGCCATGTACGAAGCGATCGTCAGCGCCAGTGGGAGAAGCGTCGGAGAGTCAGCCGCCGTGGGTGCGCGGACGTCGACGACGGCTGCTTGGAGCGGGCCGGCCTTTCGTTGCCCGCGTTGTCGCGAGGTACCCGCGCCGGCCGCATCCGGCGCCACGTGGAACTGCGAGGCCTGTGGCTGGAGTGGCTCGGCAGCGGGCGGCATTCCGATCCTCCTTCCACAGCCGGCAATGGCCGAGCACGACGAGCTTGATCACGATCACCCGCACGCGCACAAAGCGGCGCAGGCAGCGCATTTCGACCGGGCCGCGGAAGAGGAATTCGAGATTGACCGGCCGCACGGGACGCCGCGCCTGTACCGCTTCCTGCTGGGGGAGAAGTTCCGGCGCGCCGTGGGTCCCATCCGGCCGCACCTCGGTGGTGCGTCGGCGCTGACTGTGTGTGGTGGTTCCGGCATGGACGCCGAGTTCCTGGCGCGAGCGGGAGCTACGGTGATCACCTCGGACCTGTCGCTGGGCGCGGCCACGCGGGCGAAGGCCCGATCGGATCGGCATGGCCTCGGAATCCAGTCGATCGTCGCGGACGTGGAGCACCTGCCGTTCGCCGACCGATCGATCGACCTCGTGGCCGTCCACGATGGGCTGCACCATCTCGATGACCCGTATGCAGGTCTCGCCGAGATGGCGCGCGTCGCACGACGTTGGATCGTCGTGACGGAACCGGCCCGAGCCTCCGTCACGCGCCTCGCGGTTCGTCTCGGCCTGGCCCTCGAGACCGAGGAGGCCGGCAATCGCGTCGCCCGGATGGAACCCTCAGAGGTCGGGGCGTTCTTGGAGGGTCGCGGGTACGTGGTGCTCCGGGCGGAGCGGTACGCCATGTACTACCCGCATCACCCGGGTGCGGTGTTCAGTCTCCTCAGCCGGCCACTCGTCTTCCCGGTGGTGCGCTCTGGCTGGCGCCTCGCGAATGCGCTGCTCGGCCGGTTCGGCAACAAGATGGTGGTCGTGGCCGAGCGTCTTCAGGCGCCCGAGGTCGACTCCCAGTCGCCGTCCACGCCGTCGCCGATCCGCTCCACCTGATAGCCCATCGACCGGAGCGCCGCGTATGGGAGCAGGCGTCTCCCGTCGATGATCAGCGGGTGGCGCATCCTCGCGTGCGCCGCGGCCCAGTCCAGGTCCCGGTAGGCCGGCCACTCCGTTGCGATCACCGCGGTGGGAATGATCACGTCAAGCGGACCCACCGTTCAGGGGGTGGGGCCAGATTCCGCCGCGTCATTCCCACCGTACCGACCGACGACCTGGCCAGCGTTGCGGCCTACTTTCCGGTCCGGCCGAAGACCGCGGGAACCGTCCGCAGGAGGATCTTGACGTCGAGCAGGAGCGACCAGCGGTCGATGTAGGCCAGGTCGCGCTCCACCCAGCGGTCGAACTCCGGTTCGTGGCGCGCCTCGACCTGCCAGAGCCCGGTGATCCCGGGCTTCATGCTCAACCGCCGGCGGTGCCAGACGTCGTACTCCGCAACCTCCCCGGCGAGGGGCGGTCGCGGCCCGACCAGGCTCATCTCGCCCTTCAGGACGTTCCAGAGCTGGGGCAGCTCGTCGATGCTGGTGGCGCGCAGGGTGCGCCCGAGCCGGGTGACACGCGGATCGTCGGCGGCCTTGAAGACGATCCCGTTCCGCTCGTTGAGGTGCTGGACCTCCGCCAGGTGCTCCTCCGCGTCCGGCATCATCGTCCGGAACTTGCAGATGCTGAACGGGCGCCCGTGGAGGCCGACGCGCGTCTGGCGGAAGAGAACGGGCGAGCCGTCGCGGCGGCGGATCGCGACCGCGGTCGCCAGGAGGAGCGGGCTCAGCACGGCAAGCCCGACGAGCGAGCCTGCGATGTCCATCAGCCGCTTGACGGCCAGGCTGAGCTCGTGCTCCTGGTCGAAGACGAGCGAGCGAACCATGTATCCCTCGAACTCCTCCTCGCGGGCGTTCGGCAGGGGGAGGCCGACGGGGTTGATCGGCACCCGGACCACCTTGCCCTCGTCGGCGGCCAGCCGGGCGACGGGGGCGATGTGGCGCAGGAAGGCCGGCTCCAGGCAGACGGCCACCTCGTCGACGACCCGCTCGTGGAAGATCCGGTCGATCTCGTCGATCGACCCGAGGACCGGACGGGCCGGGTCGCCGGCCTGCTCGCCGGGGACGGCCAGGTGCCCGATGACCTCGATCCCCAGGCCGGGGCGGCCCTCCACCCGGTCGGCGAACTCCCGGGCGAGCCGGCCGGTCCCCACCACCAGCATGTAGTGGCGGTTGCGGCCGCGCGCCCGCAGGCGCGTGAACCAGACCCGCAGGGCGGCCCGGCTGGCGAGCGTGACCAGCGGCTGGGCGGTGAAGAGGAAGACGAGGAAGAGCCGGCTGACGTTCTCCTGCTTGAAGACGAACAGCGCGGAGAGGATGAGCGCAGCCACCAGGACGGTGGCCTGCGCGATGTCCAGGGCCTCCGACTGGAGCCGCCAGCGGGTGCGCAGCTGGTACAGGCCCCGGTACCAGAGCGCCGCCACCCAGGTGAGGCCGAAGGGGACGGCCACCAGGCGGATGTCCAGCCCGATCCGCTGCCAGATCTCCATCCACTCGCCGTCGCCGAAGCGGACGATCGAGGCGAGCAGGAAGACGGCGGTCGCGCTGGCTGCGTCCGCGGCCATCAGGCCGAGCCGGAGGGCCATCAGGTGTCGCCGGATCACAGCGGATGGCCCCCCCCGCAGAAGGTGATCGCGTCCCGGCGGCGCGACCGGACGCGGGCCAGTGTACGCGAGCGGCGTTCCAGAATGGGTGCGTCAGCCGCCGTCGCCGCGCGCCCGCGCGCCCCCGCCCGCCGCGCCCGCCGCTCACGCCCACCCGCGTCCGCGCCCGCGCCCGCCCACGCGGCCCAGCCGCGCCCGCGCCGCCCCCGCGGCCCAGCCGCGCCCGCCGCGCCCGCCGCTCACGCCCACCCGCGTCCGCGCCCCCGGCGGCCCACCGCCGCTGGACCCCGTGTGGCAGACTCACCGCAAGCCGTCGCCCGGGGCGGCCTCTGTGGTCGTGCACCGCGCGTCGCGAGGCGGATGGCCATGGGTGGGGCAGACCCGG
>JAJYNP010000100.1 GCA_021786265.1 Chloroflexota bacterium | reverse complement strand
GGATGGATACGGATCAGCCAGGGATCCCTGATCGCCCTCCACCCAAGCCTTGCCAGGCAAAGGTCCTGGTCAGACCCCCCTCGGGACCCACATCTATGCCGGAAGACCCTTTATTCGCAGCCGTGAGCGCTTCGAGCGAAGGCTCTCGTCGAGCGCGGCCACAGCGACCTGGGCGCGTTCGATCCGGTCGGTCCGGGCTTGGGCATCATGGAATCTCTTGTCCGACGAGCGGATCCAGACGATCCGGTAGCCCTCCGCGGAGCAGCTCGGCGCCTCGGCTGCGAGATAGACCTCGTCGGGGCCGTCCTTGCGCTTGCCCGGTCGACGTGCGATCTCCTCCCAGGCCACCCTCCCGACGCGATCCATGCTCGCCCCAGCGCGTCCTCCTTGCGGGTCTTGGGCAAGATGGTGAGGAACCGCCCGCCGCCTGGGGCGATGTGGTCCATGTTGTCGCGGGTGGCGAGCTTGAAGTCCGCGACGTAGCTGAACGCTGCGGTGCCGAGCATCGAGACGAGCTGGTCCCAGGTGCAGATGTGGGTGGTCGAGTCCTCGGTCGATCCGTCGGTGAGGCGATGGGCGATCGGGATCGCCCCGTCGGCGGACACGGTCAAGATCTCGACAAGCTGCAACAGCTCGCCGCGGTGGTCCTTGGAGAATCCCCGCTCGGGGACCGGCGGCCGCACGCCAGCGCGTGGCACGGCGGTCGCGTCCCGGTAGGCGCCGTAGAGGGTGATCGACGTGGAGTCGTTGTGCAGCTCGGAGACGTCGACCCTGAAGCGGCGGATCGCCCGGAGGCTGAGGGCGGTGAACAGGCTGGCCCGGTCCGAGGAGGTCAGCTCGTCGAGGGCTCGCCCCACCCGGTCGTCGTTGAGCAGCCTCGACTCGCCGTCACACAGGCCGAGGAGTGCCGCGTCGCAGCTTCCCGCCCACGCCGACAGCCCGTAGAGGGGCTGGCGCCCGAGGGCGAGGTTTCGCACGAGGACGTCGATCGCCTTGGTCGAGGTGATCGGGCGACGCGGGTCCGGCTCGGGGAGATAGGAGGCCATCAGCTCGTCGAAGCCGAGCCGGGCGAGCACGGCGTTCACGACGGGCAACGCGCCGATGGCCCTCGACTCGACTCGAAGGGCGGCGGGGTCGACCCGGACCCGGATCGACCGTGGCCGTGGCATGTCCCCAGTCTGCGCCTGTAGACCCCGAGAGTGGTGGATCCCCGCAACAATGGAGGCCGGAAGGAGGCGATGTGGCCCAACCGAACGCACGAGACGAGGCGGGAGGCCATCGCTGCTCGGCTCGCCGGAGCTGGCTTCGCGCTGCCCGCCAGCCTGCTCGAACGAACGATGCGCTGCGGGAAGCCGAGCTGTGCATGCAAGGCCGACCCGCCGAAGCTGCACGGCCCCTATCACCAGTGGACGCGCAAGATCGAGAACAAGACGGCTACCGTCAATCTGACCGACGACCAGCACGAGCGCTACGGCGCATGGTTCGCCGAGGCGCAGCGGTTGCGTGCCCTGCTCATCGACCTCGAGGAGCTCTCCCTCCGGATCGCTTCGCGTGGCGAGCACTTCGGTCCCCGAAAATCACGCTGCAGGGGTCAGTGGACCTGCGGAACGTAAGATGCAAGTTGAGGCCGTTGATCAATGGGCACTCCTCTCCCCCACCGGACGGTCGCGTCCGGCGACCTGGTGGCGGCTCGCGCTCACGCAGGTTCGGGCCGTTCGCCCCATCCCGACGTCCCGCGGTCTGTAAGGCGCGGCATCCAGTAACGCTGGACTGCGGCGGCAACGAGCCCAGAGATCGAAAGCGTCGTCCGCTCCCGCAGATCCGCCAACGCCGCCGCTTCGGCTGCTGAGACTCGAAGGACCATCCGGTCTCCCCCATCAAGCGGCGCCTGGCGTCGTGGCACGGCCGGGGGGCCGAAGACCGGGTCGCTCCCTGGCAGGGCGAACTCCCGCTCGAGCTCCTCGTGGACCGCTCTTACGGCCTCCATCACCACGACCCCCCTCGCGGGCGGTGGGCTGGTCGTCGATGAGGCGACCGCCCGGTCGATCAGCTGGCGCACGGCCGCGCTCAGGTGAACGGTGACGACTTGGCGGTTGTGCTGGCGCACCCCGGGAAGCCGTCGCACCCCCTGGGCATCAGCTCGCTCCAAGGACACGGCGGCCGCGGGGCGCGCCGGCGCCCTCTCGTACAGCTGGGAGCCGGTCCGCGCCGCCGCGGCCGACTCAGTCGGCTCGGCAGCGAGCGCGTCCGTCGGACGATCCGACAGGCTGTCCCCCACCACGGCACGGCCTGGTTCGGCCGCGGGGCTGGCATCTGGCCGATGCCAGATGCCCTCAGCCGCAGCTGCCGGCAGGTCCGGCGCAGACGCCGGGAACGGGGGCCGAGGTGGTGCGACACGCGGTGGTGGCTTGAGCGCGATCGTTCGCGCCGGCAAGTCGTCGGCGGTACGCGCATCGAGGACTTCCTTCGCCTTCGCCCGAGGGTCGTAGGGCGACACCGGATCAGCTCCCCCGGCCC
>JAJYNP010000217.1 GCA_021786265.1 Chloroflexota bacterium | reverse complement strand
CCACCGCATGCTGGCCCTCGGGGCGTCTGCGCTGGTGCTCGCGAGCGCCTGCGGGACGGGAGGGGGCAGCACCCCGGCCGCCACGGTCGCGCCGGTCTCCCAGCCATCCAGCCAGGCCAGCGCTCCCGCCTCGGCGGCTCCGTCGGCCCCGGCATCGCCGGCCGCGTCGGTCGCGGCACCGTCCGCGGCGGCGAACTCGATCGCCAGCCGCCTCGTCCTCGGCGGCCCGCCCGAATGCCCGCAGCGGCCGTTCTGCCTGATCGGGCTGCAGAAGGTCTACGGGCTGACGTTCAAGTCGTTCGTGCCGCTCGACGCGGGCGGTCCGCTCACGGTCGCGGCGCTGCAGACCGGCAAGGTGCAGGTCGGGCTGCTCTTCACGTCCGACCCCAGCATCCAGGTCGACGGGTTCGTCCTGCTCAACGACGACAGGCACCTGCAGGCGTCCGACAACATCGCCCCGGTCATCCGGACGGCGGTGCTGAAGGCGCATCCGGACATCGCGACCATGCTGAACGAGATCTCCGCCAAGCTCACGCAGACGCAGCTCACCTCGCTCAACAAGCAGGTGACCGTGGACAAGACGGACCCCGCTGACGTGGCCCGGGCCTGGCTCCAACAGAACGGCTTCGTGCCGACCGGCGGCTCCAACAAGGGCACCGTGGTGGTGGGCTCCACCAACTTCTCCGAGCAGCTCGTGCTCGCCGAGCTCTACGCCCAGGAGCTGGAGGCGAACGGCTACACGGTGACGCGCAAGTTCAACCTGGGGAGCCGGGAGGTCGTCCAGCCGGCCATCCAGAGCGGCCAGATCGACCTCTACCCGGAGTACCTCGCCTCGCTCACCGAGTACCTGGACAAGGGCACCGGGCTCGCGACCACCGACCCGGCGAAGACGTCGAAGGTTCTCGCGGGCCTGCTCGCGCCGAAGGGCGAGTCCGTGCTCGCCTACGCCCCCGCCACCGACGAGAACGGGTTCGCCGTCACGAAGCAGACCGCGCAGCAGTACGGGCTGGTCAACATCAGCGACCTCGCGAAGCCCGCGCCGTAGCATGACCTCGACCCAACCGAACGCGGCGATGCCGCGGGACGTGCGGCGCTTCCTCGAGGAGCCGGGGCACTTCGCGGTGGTCGCGACGCTGGACCCGGACGGCGCCGTCCACCACGCCGTGGCCTGGTACCTGCTCTCGGGCGATGCGCTGGTGCTGAACTCGCGGGCCGGCCGACGCTGGCCCGACAACCTGCAACGTGACCCACGGGTGAGCGTGGCGGTCGCCGACGCGTACCGCTGGGTGTCGCTGCGCGGCGAGGTCGAGGTGGTCGACGACCAGGAGCGGGCGCAGGCCGACATCGCGGCCATGGCCCGTCGCTACCACGCCGACGACCCGGCCGCCGCCGAGCGGCAGGTCCGCACGTTCCGGGAACAGGTGCGCGTCTCGTTCGTGCTGTCGCCGTCCAGGGTGACGGCGCACCTGGAGGAGTGATCGTCGATGGGTCAGCCACTGATCGGCTACGCGGCCATGCTCGAGCAGTTCGCGCCCCGCGACCTGGTCGACTGGTCCGTCGCCGCCGAGGCCGCCGGGTTCGACGGGATCATGGCCGCGGATCACGTGCAGCCGTGGATCCCGCGCCAGGGCAACGCGGCGTTCGTGTGGTCCTACATGACCGCGGCCGCCGAGCACACGCGCGGCGACATCGGGCCCGGCGTGACCTGCCCGTCGTTCCGCATGCACCCGGCGATCGTGGCGCAGGCCGCGGCGACCATGGCCGCCATGTACCCGGGCCGGTTCTGGCTCGGGATCGGGTCCGGCGAGGCGCTCAACGAGCACATCGTGGCGCCGTACTGGCCGGAGGTCGGCGAGCGGATCGCGCGCATGCTCGAGGCCATCGAGGTCATCCAGAAGCTCTTCACCGGCAAGGACGTCAAGCACCGCGGCGAGCACTTCCGGATGGAGACCATGCGCCTCTGGACCATGCCCGAGACGCCGCCGCCGATCTACGTGGCGACGGCAGGGCCGGTCACGGCCGAGAAGACGGGTCGCCTGTGCGACGGGATCATCACGGTCGGGGCGGCCGACGAGAAGATCGACGCCGTGTTCGCGCGCTTCGACAAGGGGGCGCGGGAGGCCGGGAAGGACCCCTCCACGATGCCCCGGATCCTCCAGCTTCACCTCTCCTGGGCGCCAACGCAGCCGGAGGCCGAACGGAACGCACTGGAGGAGTGGCCCAACGGGGGCATGAAGTTCGCCAAGCAGGACATCCGCACGCCCCAGGTCCTCGAGGCGATCGCCGGGCTCGTGCGGATCGACGATTTCAAGGGGCGGATGCTGATCTCGGACGACCTCGAGGCGCACCGTCGCGAGATCCAGCGCTATCTCGACATGGGCTTCACCAAGATCTACCTGCACAACGTGGGCCGCAACCAGCGCGAATGGATCGCAGCGTTCGGGCGCGAGGTGCTGCCCGGGCTGACCGCATGACCCGCGTGACGGTCCTGGCGGGCGGCGTGGGGGGCGCCAGGCTCGCG
>JAJYNP010000198.1 GCA_021786265.1 Chloroflexota bacterium | reverse complement strand
CGCCCCGCCTCGGGCGTCCGATAGACTTGCCCGTGGGCGAGTGGCGGAATGGCAGACGCGCCGGCCTTAGGAGCCGGTGCCGCGCGAGCGGCGTGTCGGTTCGACCCCGACCTCGCCTACCAGCAGAGCTGGTCCTCGGAAGTTCGCAGTCCCGAAATGAGTGGATTGATGCAGACGCTCGTGGCCGCGGTGCCGGCCTTCCTGGCCTCGGTGGTGGAGTTCGTGGAGGCCCTCACCATCGTGCTCGCGGTCGGCGTGACCCGCCAGTGGCGCTCCACGCTGATCGGCGTGGGCGCCGCCACGCTCGCCCTGGCCATCATCGTGGGCGTGTTCGGCACCGCCATCGTCGTGCTCGTGCCGATCGGGATCCTGCGGCTGGTCGTCGGCACGTTCCTCCTCATCTACGGGCTCCAGTGGCTGTGCAAGGCCATGCTTCGCGCGGCGGGGGCGAAGGCCAAGCACGACGAGGCGTCGATCTACCAGCGCCAGATCGCGCAGCTCACGGAGGAGCCGCCGGTCCCGGCCCGGGGCATGGACTGGATCAGCTTCACGGTGGCGTTCAAGGGCGTGCTGCTGGAGGGGCTCGAAGTGGCGTTCATCGTGGTCACCTTCGGCGCCTCGGCCGGGCAGCTCGGCCCGGCGGCGCTGGGCGCGGCGGTGGCCGGCGTGCTCGTGCTGTCCGTGGGTGCCGCGCTGCACCGGCCGCTCGCCCGTGTGCCGGAGAACGGCCTGAAGTACGCCGTGGGGCTCATGCTCGTCACCTTCGGCACGTTCTGGGCGGGCGAAGGGGTGGGGATCGCCTGGCCCGGCAGCGATGCCGTGCTGCTCGTGCTGCTGGCCGCCTACCTCCTGCTCAGCCTGGCCGGGGTCTGGGCCGTGCGCGCGCTGCTCACCGCACGCAGCCTTCCTGCGGCCGCCGTGGCGAAGGAGTAGGCCATGCGATACGTCCGGGCATTCGGCGCCTTCTGGTACGACTTTCTCGTCGGCGACCGGCCCGAGCTGTTCCTCGGCCCGATCGTCGCGCTGTTTCTCGCCTGGGTCCTGGTGCGCGGCGGCGTGAGCGCCGGGATCATCGGGATCGTCCTCTTCGCCGCGGTTGCGGGGGTTGGTGCCCTGAGCCTGTACCTGGTCGCGCGTCCCAGGGCATAGCCCCGGGCTCGAGCAGGGCCCGGCAGCGAGCGGAAGCATCGCGTCGAGCCGCCCGCGCGGCGTACCATCGTCGCCTCATGTCCCACCTCGACGCCCACGCGGCCGTCGTGCCGTCCGCCGGCGCGCCGGCGAGACCGCCGCTCATCGAGGCCCGTGCGCTCACCAAGCGGTTCGGGTCCTTCACCGCGGTCGACGCCATCGATTTCGACGTCGCCCCCGGCGAGGCGTTCGGCTTCCTCGGGCCCAACGGCGCCGGCAAGACCTCGGCGATGCGGATGATCGGCTGCGTCTCGCCCGTCACCTCGGGCTCGCTGCGGGTGCTCGGGCTCGACCCGCGCAGGGACGGTCCGCGGATCCGGGCGCACCTGGGCGTGGTGCCCCAGGCGGACAGCCTCGACATGGAGCTGACGGTCCGCGAGAACCTGCTGATCTACGGCCGCTACTTCGACCTCAGCCGCCGCGAGGCACTGCGGCGGGCGGACGAGCTGCTCGACTTCGTCCAGCTCGGGGACCGGGCCGGCGACCGGGTGGAGCCGCTGTCGGGCGGCATGAAGCGACGGCTCACCATCGCCCGGTCGCTGATCAACGAACCGGACCTCCTGCTGCTCGATGAGCCCACCACCGGCCTGGATCCCCAGGCGCGGCACCTGCTCTGGGACCGCCTGTACCGCCTGAAGCAGCGCGGCGTGACGCTGGTCCTCACGACCCACTACATGGACGAGGCGGAGCAGCTCTGCGACCGGCTGGTGGTGATGGACAAGGCGCGGATCGTGGCGGAGGGGTCCCCCAGGGACCTGATCGAGCGGCATTCGAGCCGCGAGGTGGCCGAGCTGCGGTTTCCACCCGGGGTGCAGGAGTCGCTGGACGGCCGGCTGGACGGGCTCGGGGACCGCGTGGAGTGGCTGCCCGATCGCGTGCTGCTGTACGCGGAGGACGGGGAGGCGGCGGCGGAGGGGGTGCGGGCGCGCGGCGTCCGGCCCGAGAGCGTGCTGGTCCGGCGCAGCTCGCTCGAGGACGTCTTCCTGCGGCTCACCGGCCGCTCGCTGGTCGACTGAGCAGGGCCGGGGGCGACATGGCAGTCGGCGCACGCGTCCTGGAGCACAACCTGATGGTGTACCGGCGGGTCTGGCACGGGTCGGTGCTGGGCTCGCTGCTCTCGCCGGTCCTGTTCCTGGCCGCGATGGGGATCGGGCTGGGCGGGTACGTGAACCGGGGCGGCGCGGGGGCCCTGGGCGGCGTCTCGTACCTCGCGTTCCTCGCGCCGGGGCTGCTCGCGGCGCAGGCCATGCAGACGGCGGCCTTCGAGACCACGTACCCGATCATGGGCAAGATCGTCTGGGACAAGCTCTACGACGCGATGCTTGCCACGCCGCTCACGGT
>JAJYNP010000249.1 GCA_021786265.1 Chloroflexota bacterium | reverse complement strand
CCCGCGTGGGCGGGCTCGCCTGCATCGTCTCCTCGGTTGGCACCATCCCCAGCGCGACCTGAACCCAGGGTGCCACCGCGCGGCGATGCCAAGGCGGGCGGTCGGCTGCGCCAGTCCGGCCGCCCTGGTCCCTGCAACGCGGTTGCCGTGTTGATGCCCTGTCCGGGTGCTCGTCGGCAACCTCGTCT
The DNA here is from genome assembly GCA_021786265.1 of Chloroflexota bacterium. The sequence goes on along the minus strand of JAJYNP010000249.1, from coordinate 2,344 downwards.
TCGAATCGCGCGAGGCAGCAGAACGCATGTCATTCGAACTCCTGTTCGTGGTCTCCATCGTCGCCGGCTTCATCGGCGCGATGTCCGGGATGGGCGGCGGCGTTGTGCTCATCCCGGCCATGACGCTGCTCGGCATGAACATCAAGGAAGCCATCGCGATCAGCATCGTGTCGGTCATCGCCACGTCGAGCGGCTCCGCCTCGGCCTACGTGCGCGACCGGATCACGAACCTGAAGGTGGGCATGTTCCTGGAGATGTTCACCATCATGGGGGCGCTGGTCGGCGCGACCATCACGCTGTCCACGGGCAACAACATCCTGTTCTTCCTCTTCGGCGCCGTGCTCCTCTTCTCATGGTTCGCGCTCTTCCTGCAGCGGCACGAGGTGTGGCGCGCATACGCGTGGCAGGACCGGTTCTCGCGCTGGCTCCAGCTCGAGGGGAGCTACTACGACCAGCCCACCGCGCAGACGATCAACTACCACGCCGTCCGTGCCTACTTCGGCGGACCGCTGATGTTCGGCGCGGGGCTCGTGGCAGGGATGCTCGGAATCGGCGCGGGGGCGCTCAAGGTGCTGATTCACGACCTCGTCATGGGGCTGCCGCCGAAGGTCTCCACGACGACCAGCAACCTCATCATCGGCGTGACCGCCCTTGCCGGCACGAGCGTGTACCTGGCGGCCGGCGTGATCGACCCCGGGCTGGTGGCTCCGGTCATGCTGGGCATCCTGCTCGGCGCGTTCGCCGGCACGCGGGTGCTCGTCCGGCTGCGGAACGAAACGGTGCGGCAGTTCTTCCTCGTGGTGCTGCTCGTGCTCGGCGTGGAGATGCTCCTGCGCGGCCTGGGGGTGGGGCTGTGAGCGCGGAAGATCGGGCGAAGAAGCGCGGCGAAGCGCTCGACGCCCGGATGGACGTGCTGGTGAGCTACGTGCTCCTGACGGGCGTTGTCGCCAGCGTGATCCTCGTCATCCTGGGTCTCGCGTGGCACTGGCTGGCAACCGGGCAGCTCGGCGTGGACTACCGGATCTCCGGGATGAACCTGTTCGAGTTCGTAATCGACGACCTCCGCCAGGTGACGAGCGCCGAGGTGCGGCCGAGGCTCCTCGTGAGCCTCGGCATCGCCGTCCTGATGCTCACACCCTACGTGCGCGTGCTGGCCTCCCTGCTCTTCTTCGCCTTTGCAGAGCACAACCGGAAGTACGTGGTGTTCACGGGGTTCGTGCTGTCGGTGCTGACCTTCAGTCTGTTCCTGCGCTGACGCGGCGCGGAAGCGCCTGGCGGGCGTGAGGAACGCCTTCCGGCATCCTATCGGCGCCGGAGCGAAAGACCCTTCCCGGACGACGCCCCGTGACGACCCGTGGTGGTCCCGGACTGCTCGCCCCGCGGCTGGCTCTCCGCGGCGACGCCCTGGGTGCCGCGCTCCTGCGCCTCGGCGATGACGCCGATCGAGACCCGGAAGCCGGCGCGGCGCTGCAACGGGGGCATCAGCGTCCCCTGGCCGACCGGCGTGTCGCCCGGGAACCAGCGCACCCATTCCTCGTTGAACAGGTCGAACTCCGACGGCTCGCGCAACGACCAGTTCGCCCAGACGACCTTGTCGAGGGAGCTTCCCGCGGCCTCGAGCCCGGCCTTGAGGTTCCGCAGGCACTGCCGGGTCTGCAGCTTGACATCCGAACTGACGACCTGGCCGGTGCCGGGATCGATGGGCCCGACCGACGACACGTAGACCATGCCGCCGGCGCTGACCACCCGTCCGGTGCCGACGGGCGGTCGGGACGGGTCGGCTGCCTGGTGGGTCTCTCCGGCGCCCCATCGGCCCTTGGGGGGCGGTCCCGGCCGCGCCGGATCTTCGGGGGGGATGCCGTAGTCACCGGGCGGCAGCGTGATCCCGCTGGCCGTGAACCGCCGCATGAACGTGGGCCGCATCCCGGTCGGGGCGAGCCGGCCCTCGATCTTTCCCTCGTGGACGCCGGTCTGCTCGAACGCGAAGATGTCCTGGGTGAGGATCTCGTCCTCCTCGAGCCCGTAGACCTCCGTGATGTTGACGACCTTGCGGGAGCCGTCCTTGAGGCGGGCGGTATGGACGATCACGTCGACGGCGGAGGCGATCTGCTCCCTGATGGCGCGCAGCGGCAGCTCGTAGCCGGTCATGAGGACCATCGTCTCGAGGCGGCGGAGCATGTCCGGCGGGGTGTTCGCGTGGCCGGTCGAAAGTGAGCCGTCCTGGCCCGAGTTCATGGCCTGGAGCATGTCCAGGGCCTCACCCGCGCGGCACTCGCCGACGATGATCCGGTCCGGCCGCATGTGCAGCGCGTTGCGCATCAGGTCGCGGATCGTGATCTCGCCC
>JAJYNP010000316.1 GCA_021786265.1 Chloroflexota bacterium | reverse complement strand
GATCTCGTCGGCCTCGACTTCGATTGCGTCGAGGTTGGGCACGCCGTCGACGGGTTCGATCCCTCCGGACGCCAGCCGCTTCTGTCCGAAGAGGCTGGCCAGCGAGTGGACCGGGTTCAGCGAGGCGAGGAGCGTGTGCCGCCCCTCCCGCGCCGTGAGCGAGGCGATGGAAGCCGCCGCCACCGTCTTGCCGACGCCGCCCTTGCCGCCGGTGAAGATGAACCGCAGGTCCGGGTGCGTGGCGAAGAACGACGCCAGGTCGGTCGCCGCGGCAGGCCGGTCGACCCCACCCGCCGGCACGCGGTCCATCGGCGCGTCCACGGGCCGGTCCGCCGGCCACCCCCCGGTCATCGGGCCGCCCCCGGCGCCACGTCGAAGATCCGTCGCACCGGGTCGGGCGGATCCATGAGCACCCGCGAGGCGGCCTCGATCATCTCCATGCCCTTGGGCTCCCGCGGGAACATCGGCATCGCCGCCACCACCTTGTCGCCGAACTGCCGGCGGATCTCGGCCAGGTTCCCCTGCTGCATCCCGATCCGGTTTCGCAGGAACTCGGGGAGGTCCGCGTCGCCCAGCAGGTCGGCCGGGTAGACCTGGTTCACGATCAGGCCGCTCATCTCGATGTGCAGGTCGGCGAACATCCGGAGCGCCCGTCCCGTGTCCAGGATCGCCATCTGCTCGGGGATCAGCACCATGAAGAATGCCGTCCGGCGCCGGTCCGTGATGAGATCGGTGAAGTTGGTGACCTGGCGCTTGATGTCCAGCAGCTCGTGCAGGACGGCATCCTCGGTGCGCTCCTTGCCGCCGCCCTTGAGCGTGGCCGCGACCGCCTCGTACTCGGCGACCTTCTCGCGCGCCTCGGTGATCTTCTCGACCCACTTCGAGAGGATGTCGGCCATGGCGACCATGCGGACGCCGTGCCCGAAGGGCGGCATGTCGAAGATGAAGAGCTCGTACTCGTGCGCGGCGACCAGCTCCGCCATGGCGTCGTACGTCGCGGACTCGTACATGGCCGGCTCGGCGGAGGTCGACTCGATGTACTCGTCGATCTCCTCGGGCACGCGGTCCAGCCCGTACATGTCGCGGATCTTGGCGCGGACCTGCTCCTGGTAGTCGTGCACGCGCCGGTCGGCGTCGATCTCCACCACGTGGAGGTTGGGGCGCAGCTCCACCACGCCCTTGCCGAAGATGTCCTCCTCGAAGATGTCGGACAACGAGGCCTGCGGGTCGGTGGAGAAGCACAGGGTCTTCTTCCCCTCGACCTGGCTGGCGTGCCAGGCGAGCGCCGCCGACGAGGTCGTCTTGCCCAGCCCCCCCTTGCCCGCGAAGATCACGATCTCCGGGCTCGAACCCCGGGACCGGAAGTACTGGCTCAGGCCCTCCATGGGATCAGTACAGGGCGTCGGTGAAGTCGCGCTCGCGGAACACCCGCTGCTTCCACGATTTCACGTTGGGCACCGCGTACGGGAGCAGCCGCAGCGAGTAGTAGGGCGGCAGCACGGGGATGCCGAGCATGTCGCCGAGCGTGATGAACATGAAGAGGTGCTCCATGTACATCCGCGTTCGAAGCGCCGCCGTGACGTTGCCGTGGGACGCCATGCCGTACATGACGCCCTTCAGCATCCCGCCGAACCCGAGCTTCTTGCGTTCTTCGTCTGGCACCAGGCCCTCCCGGGGAGGGTCCCCGGACGGCCCCCCGCCGCCCGGCCCCTCCGGCTGTTCACCGTCATCGGGCGATTCGGGGCGAACCGGCAGGCGCCGGCCCGCCCCGCTCGACGTCACTTGCGGCCGGCACCTCCCGCCGCGGTGGACGGACGCGGCTGAGCCGCCTGTGGCCGTTCGCCGCGCATCATGCGGAAGTAGGCGCCGTAGCTCGACCAGGTCATGCGCAGACCGAAGTAGAGCAGCAACAGCCCGAACACCACGAAGATGCCGTTGAAGGCCAGGGCCACGTTGTGCCATCCGGGCTGGGCGAAGGTGGTCCCCGCCTGCGTGAGCGGCTTGTTCGTGGCCACGGCATTCACGAACACGATGATCTCCCAGACCAGCGCCGAGAGCGTGGTCACGATCATGAACGTGGCCGGGATGATGCTCGGCCGCGTGTCCTTCCGGACCTTCGCGAGGTGGATGCTGACGATCATCAGTGCGAGCCCGGCCAGCAGCTGATTGGAGGCTCCGAAGTAGAGCCAGAGGTTCCACCAGCTGCCGTTGATCGCGAAGGCGACCGGGATGACGAGGCCCACGATCGTCGCCACGTGCTTGTTGCCGAGGACTGCGAACTGGCCGTCACCGGCGAGTTCGGCCGACACCAGCCGCCAGAATCGCGTGACGAGCGCCTGCACCGTCAGCGCGTAGACGACCAGCACCAGCCCGAAGAACGTGGCGAGGATGGCCTTCCCCAGGAAGCCGAGCCACGGGTTGGCGAGGACGCCCGCGCCATTGACCCAGGCCCCGACCGAGCTCAGGCCCGTGGCCTTGGAGGAAAGCACCATGTAGGCCGCGAGGGAGGCCAGCGCGAGCAGCCCCTCGGTCAGCATCGC
>JAJYNP010000325.1 GCA_021786265.1 Chloroflexota bacterium | reverse complement strand
CCCCCGATGTGAGAGAGTTGGCGCATGCCAACGCTCGCCTGCCGGACCTGCGGCCGGCGGATCTCCATGACCGAGCCGCCGGAGGCGCCGCTGCCGGACGAGCGGCGCTGTCCGCGCTGCGGGGCTTCCATGGAGCAGGAGCGCCGGGACCGTGAACGGCGCCGCGAGCTGCGCCGGCAGAACCCGCCCCTGGACCCCGGTCCGCCGGGGGGCACGGAGCGTCGGTCGGCGGAGCGCCGCTCGGGAACGGACCGCCGCGCCCGCTCCTGACGCCGATCGCCGGGCAGGCTGCCACGACGGACGCGGCGGGCACGACGGGCCCGGCGGGCACGACGGGTCAGTTGCTGGGTAGACTGCCGCGATGCGCCTCGCCATCATCGGGTTCGGTCTCATCGGGGGATCGGTGGCCCGTGCCCTGGGCGCACGCGACGCGGGCCGCTGGCGGATCGCCGCCTGGAGCCGCTCCAGCGACGGGCCCAGGGCGGCACTGGCCGACGGGGCGATCGATGTCGCGGCGGCCTCGGCGGACGAGGCGATCGCCGGCGCCGAGCTGGTGCTGCTGGCGGCCAGCCCGCTCGCGAACCTCGAGCTGGTGGCGCGGCTGGGCCCTGCCGTCGCGGCCGCCGGCGCGACCCTGACCGATGTGACGTCGGCACAGGCGCGCATGGCGCGGGCCGCGGCCCGGGTGCCCGGGCTCCGTCACGTCGGGGGCCACCCCATGGCCGGCGCCGAGGCGCGCGGCTACGACGCCGCCAGGGCCGACCTCTTCGCCGGCCGGCCCTGGATCGTGCTCCCCGGCCCGCAGGCACAGCCGGCGGACGTCGACCGGGTCCGGGACCTCGCGGTGGCATGCGGCGGACGGCCGGTCGAGCTCGATCCCGCGGTGCACGATCGCCTGGTCGCGGCGATCAGCCACGCACCGCTGGTCATCGCCGCCGCGCTGGCCGAGACCGTGACCTCCAGCGACGACTGGATGGCGGCCGCGGGGCTGGCGGCGGGCGGCTGGGGCGACACGACGCGGGTGGCGCGGGGCGACCCCGACCTCGGGGCGGGGATCGCGGCCCTGAACCGGGACGAGCTCGCGGCATGGCTCGATCGGTTCGCGGCCACCCTGGCGGCGTGGCGCGCCGAGCTCGAGGCCGTGCCGGACGCGCCCGATGCGGCGACGGTGGCGTCGCTGCGTGCGCGGTTCGAACGGGTCCGCGCGGCGCTCGCCTCGCGATCGGCGGATGACTGACGACGAGCTGGTCCTCGGCGCGCATCGGGCCCGGCTGTGGCCAGGGCCCGGGTGGCACGGCGTCCGGGTCGCCGGGGTGTCCGGGATCCTGGCCGCGGCGCTGGCCTCGGCCTCGTACCGGCCACGTGCCGAGGCGGAGGTCGATCCCACCTGGAAGCAACTCATCCCGTACCTCGTGTTGCGCGACGGCGAGCGCGTGTTCCTCATGCGCCGGACGCGTGCGGGGGGCGACGCCCGCCTGCACGATCGGTTCACCATCGGGGTGGGCGGCCACGTCAACCCGGGCGACGCCGGGATCGAGGATGCACTCCAGCGCGAGTGGCGCGAGGAGATCGCGGCCGCCTTCGAGCCGGAGGCCCGGCTGCTCGGGCTCCTCAACGACGACTCGGACCCGGTCGGCGCGGTGCACCTCGGCGTGGTGTACGAGGCCGATGCGCGCGGCCGGCCCGTGGCGATCCGCGAAACCGAGAAGCTCAGTGGGGCGTTCCAGACCCTGGAGGACGCGCGGAGCGCCCGCGACCGGATGGAGACGTGGAGCGCCCTGCTCCTGGACCACCTGCTCGCGCCCGCGCGCTGAGCGGAGTCCGGCGGGGCGGTCCGTCCGGCCCTTGGGCCCCGCCGTAGGATGGACCGGGAGGCACGCGTGATGCGCAGTGCGATTCAGCGGGCGATGCTCCTCGTTGCATCGCTCGGCCTGCTGATGGTGGCGGCTGGACCGGTGCACGCCGCCGCGCCACGCGTGGTGGTCCTGCCCCTCACCGGGATCGTCGACCAGGTGATGGCCAGCTACGTCCACGACGGGATCGCCCACGCCGCCTCGGTGGGGGCCGCCGCGGTGGTCTTCGAGATCGACACGCCGGGCGGATCGCTCGACGCCATGCGATCGATCACCCAGGACATCCTCCAGTCGCCCGTGCCGGTGATCACCTGGGTCGCCCCGCAGGGTGCCCGCGCCGCCAGTGCCGGCACGTTCATCACGCTCGCCGGCAACGTCGCGCTGATGGCCCCGGGCACCAACATCGGGGCGGCCTCGCCGGTCGGGTCGGGCGGGCAGGACATCACCGGGACCGAGGGCCAGAAGGTCCTCAACGACACGATCGCCAACATCACCGCGATCGCGGAGGCCCGCCACCGCAACGTGGCGTGGGCGGTGTCGACCGTCCGCAACGCCGCCTCATCCTCCGCGAATGAAGCCGTGAGCGCGGGAGCGGTCGACGGCATCGCCGCCACGCTCCCCGAGGTGCTGGCGTTCGCGTCGGGCCGGCAGGTCCAGGTCGGGACGAAGGTGATCACGCTCGCGCTGGCA
>JAJYNP010000380.1 GCA_021786265.1 Chloroflexota bacterium | reverse complement strand
CGCGCCGGTCGGCGACCACGTGGAGGTGCCGGACCACTCGCTCGTACCAGGCCAGCGACCACGTGTTGTCGAGGATCGCCAGGCCCGGGCGGTCGGCCCGGACGAGCGAGCGCTCGCGGAGCGTCAACTCATCGGGGACGAAGTCCTCCGCGCGCAGCCACGGCAGCGGCAGCGGCTTCCGGTTCCAGATCACGACGTCGAGCGGAAACTCGTCGCCCCAGACCGCGCGGTCCGTGCCCAGCACCCGTTCGTACACCACGCCGCGAAGCCCGAACCGCGACCAGAGCCGCCGCAGGATCGCGACCAGCACCACGAGGACGCCGACCAGCACCAGGGAGGGTGCCCCGGCCACCGCGCCCAGCGCGGCGAGCCCGAGCCCCAGCCACGCCTGGCCGTTCATGGACGCTCGATCGGGACCGGCACCGAACGCAGCACCTCCTCGACGATCCGGTCCACGGTGGCCCCGCGGAGTTGACGGTCGATGTCGAGCAGGAGTCGGTGACCGAGCACCGACGGCGCCACCGCCTGCACGTCGTCGGGGAGCGCGAATTCGCGGCCGTCGAGCAGCGCCCATGCCTGGGTGGCCCGGTACAGCGACATGCTCGCCCGGGGGCTGGCACCGAGCTGTACGTCCGGGTGCTGGCGGGTGGCGCGGGTCAGTGCCACCACGTAACGCTCGACCTCGTCGGCGACGCGCACCGCCCGCGCAGCTTCCCGGAGCTCGGCGATCCCCTCCCGCCCAACGATCGGGCGGACCCGCTCCAGTGGCTCCGGTCCCTCCCGGTACCGGCGCGCGATCGCCCGTTCCCCGGCCTCGTCCGGGTACCCCATCCGGATCCTCACCATGAACCGGTCGAGCTGGGCCTCCGGCAGCGCGAACGTCCCCTCGAGCTCGATCGGGTTCTGGGTGGCCAGCAGCACGAAGGGGGCCGGCAACGGGCGCGTGGCACCCTCGATGGACACCTGCCGTTCCTGCATCGCCTCGAGCAGCGCCGACTGGGTGCGGGGGGTTGCACGGTTGATCTCGTCGACCAGCAGGACGTTGGTGAAGACCGGGCCGGGGATGAACCGCAGGCGCCCGCCGTCGAGGATCGAAGTGCCGGTCACGTCCGTGGGAAGCAGATCCGGCGTCCCCTGGATGCGCGCAAACTCGAGGCCGAGCGCGCGGGCGAACGCGTGGGCGAGGAGCGTCTTCCCGACGCCGGGCACGTCCTCGATGAGCGCGTGGCCCTCGGCGATCAGGGCGACCGCGAGAAGCCGCAGGGGCCCGTCCTCGCCGACCACGGCCTGGCGGACGGTCGCGTGCAGCCTGGTCCAGAACGTGCCCTCGGCCTCATCGGGTCCCGGGGCCGCGAGATCCGCTCCACCGGGTGCCTGATCCGGTTCCGGAGCCTCTGCATCCCCAGGCGCGTCGAGCCGCGCCATCTCACCCTCTCGCGGGTGCTCGCTCATCCAGTGCCTCCCCGGGCGTGGGTATCCGGGCCATGGTAGCCCGCCCCGACCCTGTCCTCGCCGCGAGCCGGCCGGCGACCGGCTCCACGCGGTGCCGACCGGAACGAGCGGGGAGTGCCCCTGCCGTTCGGCCCGGGCCATCCGGCCCGCCTGCCGGCACATGTGGCTATGATTGCGGGCCATGACGGGCCTCTGGACGCAGTTCCTGCAGTTCCTCAGCAAGGTCATCATCCCCGACTGGGGCACCATCATCGCCGTCCTGCCGATCCTGCTGGTCATCGGCGTGGTGGGTCCCATCCTGACCCTGGTCGTCCTCGGCTGGGGGGTCGAGGCCGTCCGGCGGCGGCGGGGCCGCGTCCGGCTGGCGACGATCGAGATCCGGCCCGTCGAGCGCGACGCGCTGGGCATGCCCGTCGTCCCGGCGAACGTGCCCTACTGTCCGCACGACGCCCTCGCCTTCGCGCCACGGGACACCCGTTGTTCGGCGTGCGGGCGCGACCTCGAAGTGCGTTGCCCGGTGGATGGAACCATCCGGCCGGCGGCACGCCAGGTCTGCCCCGCCTGCGGTACCCGATACGTCCTCGGGGAACTGCCGGCACTCGTCGCCGCGGCACACGGCGGGCCGCCTCCGGGCGGGGCCGCCGCAGCCTGACCCCGGGCGCAGCGCGCCCCCACAGGAGGCCACCCGTGGCTCAGATGTCGCTCTACCTCTTCACCGGCGGCGGGCTCGCGCTCGTCTTCGCGTTCGTCTTCCACGTCGCACACACGGCGATGCTGGCGGCCGGTCGCCGGTCGCTCGCCGTGCTGGTCCCCACGACCACGCTCGCCGGTGCGGGTGCCGGGACCGGAACGGTCGACCTCGGCGGCAGCGCGGCGGGCCGGCGATCCGCCGGTCCCGGGACCGCGGATCTCACAGCCGCCGGCGAGGACCACCCGGACGACATCGGCATGAACACGCCCGTGATCGGGATCGCGATGACCGGGGCGTGGGTCGCGTGGGTGCTCATCGGACTGTCCATGCTCCTGCGCGCCATCATCGTGGGGCGCGGTCCGTGGGGAAACATGTACGAGTTCTCGGTGGCCTTCAGCTGGGGGA
>JAJYNP010000348.1 GCA_021786265.1 Chloroflexota bacterium | reverse complement strand
GCCCGTGGGCGTGGCGCGCTCGATCATGCCCAACGCGGGGCTGCCCCAGCGCGTGGAGGGGCAGTTCGTGTACGCGGCCGATCCCGCGTACCTGGGCGAGATGGTGCCCCGCTTCCTGGCGGCGGGTGCGGCGATCGTGGGCGGGTGCTGCGGGACGACGCCGGCACACGTCGCCGCGATGCGAGCGGCGCTCGACGCGGCCCTCGCCGGAGGGGTCGGAGGGAAGACGGGCGTCGAGGCCCTGGGACGGCCGGAGCCCGGTGCCGCCCTCACCGTGTCGGGCGGGGGGACCATGCGCCGGACCGGCGCCCCGGCCGATCTCGGCGCCGTTTGGCCTTCCACCTCCGCCCACGAGGTTCCGCGCACCGGGCGCATCGAGGCGCCGACGGACGCGCCCGAGCCCACCGGCCTCTCCCGTGCGCTGACCGCGGGGCGGTTCGTCGTCAGCGTCGAGATCGACCCACCGCGCTCGGTCCGCATCGAGCGCACGCTGGAGGCCGCACGCCTCCTCCGGGACGCCGGGGCGGACCTGGTGAACATCAGCGACAGCGCGATGGCCAGGGTCCGGATGGGCGCGATGGCGGTCGCGTTCGCCATCCAGCGCGACGTGGGGCTGGAATGCCTGGTCCACGTGACCACCAGGGACCGGAACCTGATGGCGCTCGAATCCGAGCTGCTGGGGGCGCACGCACTCGGGATCCGCAACATCCTGGCGCTCACCGGCGACCCGCCCCGCACCGGGGACTACCCGACCGGGACGGGCGTGTGGGACGTGGACTCGATCGGGCTGGTCGGGATCCTGGCGCGCCTGAACCGCGGCGAGGACGCGGCGGGCAGCCCGATCGGCGCGAGGGCCGGGTTCACCATCGCGTGCGCGCTGGACCCGACCGCAGCGGATCTCGACCACGAGCTGGGCCGGCTCGAGCAGAAGCTGGCGGCCGGCGCGCAGGTCGTCATGACGCAGCCGGTCTACGACCGTGCGCAGTGGGACAGGCTCGTCGCTGGGATCGAGCGACGGTGGGGAACGTCCCGCCTGCCGGTGCCGATCCTCGCGGGGGTCCTGCCGCTGCATTCGGCCCGCCACGCCGAGTTCCTCCACAACGAGGTGCCCGGCATCACCATCCCCGAGGGGATCCGGGGCGCGATGCGCGCGGCCGGCGAGCGAGGCGCGGAGCTCGGGATGGATCTCGCCCTGCGGCTGATCGAGGACATCCGGGGCCTCGCCGATGGCACCTACCTGATGCCGAGCTTCGGGCGGTACGAGATGACGGCGGAGCTCGTCCGCAGGATCCGGGCGACGGGGGCGACGGCGGTTCCCGCGGCGCCACCCGCCTCGGCGGACGCAGGGTAGCGCCGCCGGCCATCCGCCATCTCCGGCCCCGGCGATCCCGACCCGGACCCTGCCGCCGTGGGCGGCCCCGGCCATGGCAGTCCCGGCCCAGCGGGTCCCGGCGTACACTCCGGCCATGGGCGCCGTCGACACCATGGACGTCTTCTTCGAGCTGCTCAACGCCGGCGACCGTGAGGCGGCCGTCCGGCTGTTCGACGAGAAGGCCGAGATGCGCATCCACGTGCTCGGCAACGTGAAGGTGCTGCGCGGCGAGCAGATGGCGGGCTGGTTCCTCCGCGCCGACCGGGGCATGAAGATGCTCCCCGGCGAGGGCCGCGACCTCGGCAACACCTTCGAGTGCAACCTGCTGGTGGTGCGGCCTGGCGCGCAGTCGCAGGAACTCGACGCGACCTTCCGCGTCGAGGCCGGAAAGATCACGGCGATCAACTTCGCGCCGCGCTGACGTCCCCGGATGAGCGAGCCACCGGCCGCGGGGCCGCACGGCGTGCGCGGCGTCGAAGCGGCGATCCGGACCGTCGGCCTGTCCAAGCGCTACGGTCGCACGCTCGCGCTGGACGGGCTCGACCTCGAAGTGCCACGGGGAGAGGCGTTCGGTTTCCTCGGGCCGAACGGCGCCGGCAAGACGACGGCGGTCAAGCTGCTGCTGGGGCTCGCGTATCCGGCCGCCGGCCAGGGGTGGCTCCTGGGCGCGCCGCTCGGCGACCGGCGGGCCCGTGTCCACGTCGGGTACCTGCCGGAGCTGTTCCGCTACCAGCCCTGGCTGACCGCCCGCGAGGTGCTCGGGCTCCACTGCCGGCTCGCGGGGCTCGACCGCGCACGGTGGGTCGGCGCCGTCCGGTCCGCCCTGGCCACCGTCGGGCTGGCGGATCGAGCGGACGATCGAGTCGGGGGATTCTCGAAGGGCATGCAGCAGCGGCTGGGGCTGGGCGTTGCCCTCCTGGGGCCGCCGGACCTGGTGATCCTCGATGAGCCGACGTCGGCGCTCGACCCGCTGGGACGCCAGGACGTCCGGCGAATCATCCGCGAACTGCGCGATCGCGGCGTGACGGTGTTCCTGAACTCACACCTGCTGACCGAGGTGGAGCGCGTGTGTGACCGGGTCGCGGTCGTGGACCACGGACGGGTCGTCGCGACCGGCACGCTCCCGGAGCTGCTGGGGGCGAGTACCGTGGCGCTCCGTGCGACGGGGCTGTCCGCCGATGCGGTCGCCGGGCTGGCGCGGTTCGGCCGGGTCACGCTCGACGGCGACCGGGTGGAGGTCGAGGGGATCGCGCCTGACGCGGTCCCCGACCTGGTGGCCGAGGTGGTTCGCCTCGGCGGTCGGGTCTACGCCGTCGAGCCGCTGCAGCAGACCCTCGAGGACCGATTCCTGGCGCTGGTCGGAGGGGAGCCGGCGGCATGAGCAACGTCCTGGTGGTCGCGGGGCTGACACTGCGCGAGGCCGTGCGACGGCGGCTGGCGTGGGCGTTGCTGTTTCTGACGGTGCTCGTGGTCGGCGTGACTGGCTGGGGCTTCGACCGGTTCGTGCAGCTCGCTCGAGCGGACGGCGTGGCGGAGGCGCAGCTGCGCGTGGCGGTATCGCAGCTCCTGATCATGGTCGCGTTCATGTTCAGCTTCGTGCTGGCGATGATCGCGGTCGTCTTCGGTGCCCCGTCGATGGCCGGCGACCTGGAGAGCGGCCTGTCGCTCGCGCTGCTGGCGAGGCCGCTCCGGCGCTCGGAGTTCGTCGTCGGGAAGTGGCTGGGGCTGATGACGATCGTGATCGCGTACGCCGCGATCTCCGGGTCGATGGAGCTCGCCGTCTGCGCCTGGATCACGAGGTGGATTCCACCGCACCCTGCGGAGGCAGTGCTGTTCCTGGCCGGCGAAGGGGCCGTGCTGCTGACCTTCTCGCTCGCGCTCAGCACCCGTCTCTCGATGATCACCGGGGGTGCGATCACGGTGGTGCTGTTCGGGCTGGCGTGGGTGATCGGCCTGTTGGGCCGCTTCGCGGCGCTGTTCGGCGTCGAATCGCTGCAACAGGCCGCGGCGGTCAGCCAGCGGCTGCTCCCCAGCGACACGTTCTGGATCGGCGCGACCGCGAGCCTGGAGCCCACGTCCTCGCAACTCGCCCAGGCCGGCATTGCCGGGCCGATCGCGACCGCGCGGTTCAGTCCGTTCGAGGTGGCCGGACCACCTGCGCCCGCGGAGCTGGGCTGGGCGCTGGCGTGGATCGCGCTGGTGCTGCTGCTGGCGGTCCTCCTGTTCGAGCGGCGCGAGGTCTAGACAACGGGGCGACCGCCGCGCGTCAGGGCGCCGACGTGCCTCAGGGCGCCGACGTGCCTCCGGGCGCCGACGTGCCTCCGGGCGCGCCGCTTGCGGCCACCGTGCCCGCGCCCGTCACGCTGCTGCCGGACGACCCCTTGACCGGGATCGTGATCTTGTCCCCGATCGCCAGCTGGTTCTCGTTCTTGATCTGCGGGTTCGCCTTCAGCAGCTGGGAGATCGTGAGCCCGTACCGGCCGGCGATCCCCGACAGGGTGTCGCCCTGCACCACGGTGTAGACGAAGGGCGTGGGCAGTGGCGGCGGCGTGGGCGCGACCGAGACGGTCGGCGCGGCCGTCGCCGTGGGCACGGGTGTCGCGGCCTGCTGGCCGCCGAAGAACCCGGGCATGAGCGTCGGGAGGAGGAACAGCACGATGCCGGCGACCAGCAGGGCGATCGCGCCGAGCCACAATCGCGGGATCTGCGGGAGCCCCACCCGCGTGCGCAGATCGGGGTAGGCCTCGCGCCGCAGCGGCCGCTCCCATGACGGCGCCCCGTGCGTTTCCGCGCCATCTCCGGCCTCGGCGCGCGGTCGTCGCAGCGTGGTCACGCCGGGCAACCTCAGCCGGCTCGTTCCACGTTCCCCGGTGTCCTCGGTGGGAACCGGGCGGGCCTGCGGTTCGGGCCGGACTACCCGCCCGGGGCGCGGTGTGCCGTCCGGGCGCAGATCCGGGCTCGGCCTTGCAGCCGGCGGGGAGCCGGCACCCGTCTCGCGCCGCGGGTGCGCGCCGGCCGGGGCATCGGGCCGCAGCCGCGCAGCCGCATCCCGATGGACGTCCGGGGCCGCGGACGCGCGCCGCGCCAGGAAGGCCGGCAGTTCGGGGGACACGTCGTCCCGGGGCTCCCTCGCGCTGTCCGGCCGCCCCTGGCCGCTCGCCGCCGGCGCGGGCTGGCCCGGACCGGATCCCGCGCCGTGAGTCCCGGCCCTCGGCGATCCCGGCGCAGGCACGTCGGGCGTCCACGGCTCGTCGAAAGGCCGCCGGACCGTGCTGGGCACCGCGCCCTCGGCAGACTCCGGCAGCGGTGCGAGCGGCGCACCGCGGAGGGCCGCCTCGCCCCAGGGCGGCTCCAGCTGCGCCGGGCCTCTGCCGGACGCCCGCGAGCGTTCGCCGCGCCCGAGGTCTCCGGCCTGTCCGGCCCGCGAGGGCGGGGCTGCTTCCATCGGGACACCCGGCTCGGCCTCGGCGTCCTCGCCGCGCCGCCAGGGTGGCGGCGCGGCCCAGGCCCGTTCGTCGCTCCAGAGTCCGGGTTCGGCGGCTTCACCCGGAACGCGTGAACGCCGGCCAGTGTCCGCTCCCGCCGCGGACCGGGTGGCGTGCAGGTCGCCGTCCCTCCCCTCGCGGCCGGGCTCGTGCCCGGGCGCGGCGTCCAGGGCAGCGGGCGCGGGAACGGCCGGGCGGTCGCCGGCTGCCTGGTCCCGGCCGACCGGTCCTCCGCCGGCCACCTGGTCCAGGTCGACCGGCGGCTCCCACACCGGCGCCGGACCGGCCGCGGGTCCGGCGGTGGACGGCACGACGCGGGCCGCCTCCCTGCGGGCCCAGTCCTGGAACGTGGCGCACGTGGCGAAGGCCGGGGTGAGGCAGTACTGCTGCTGGTGGGCGATCGCGCGCGGAGCCGGCTCTGGCTCGGCATAGCACCGGTGGCGACGATCGGGCACGTCGGCACGGGCATCGCGGTCGGTGGCCAGCGCCAGGAACGGGCAGACGCTCGCCCCGTCCGGGCCTCCTGCTCGGCGATCGTGCATGCGGGCATCATACCGATCCGCGCGCACCGGCAACGCACGGCGCCCGGTGGTGGGCGGACCCACCGTGCGAGCCCGCCTCGCACGGCCATCTGCGCGCGGCGCTGGTCCGTGGCACGATGGTCCCGCACACGATACGAAGTCCGGAGGAGTCCATCGTGTTTCGCGAACGGATCGCGGCGGCCATCGCGCCCCGCCACACGCTCCACGCCCACTGCGACATCCCCTGCGGCATCTACGATCCGCACACCGCGGAGCTGGGCGCCCGCACCGTCGCCCGCATGGTCGAGCTGATCAACGACAACCTCGGCAACGACGTGGCCCAGCGCAACAAGTTCGTGCGGTGCGTCGCCATCAAGGAAGAGCACGCCGAGCTGGTCAAGCGCGAGATCCAGGTCATCTGGAGCGACTACTTCAAGCCCGAGCACCTCGAGAAGTACCCGAAGCTTCACGACCTGACCTGGCGGATCCTGAAGCAGGCCGGCGCGTGCAAGCAGAGCGTCGACGCGGCAGCCGCCGCCCAGCTCCAGGCGCTGGTGAAGGAGTTCGCGGACATCTTCTGGGAGACCAAGGGCGGCAGGCCGCAGGCCTGACGCCGCTCGTCCCGACCCGTTCCGGTGGAACTCACGGCCGGCTCGAGGCGAGGTCGCCCCTCGCCCGCGGCTCCACGGGAGGACGGCGACGGGCCGGCCAGCGGCCGGCTACTGGACGCCCGCTTCAGGGCCGGAATCCGGTTCGGGATCGGGATTGCCGCACTCGGACTCGCGCTCGGCCCCCAGCTGGTCCGGGTGGCCCGCAGCTGGGCCTTCCGGAGCGCGGTGGCCGGCGAGAGCATGCGTCCGCTCCTCGAGTCCGGGGACCTGCTGCTCGTCGACCCTGACGCCTACCGGGCCCGACCGCCGCGGTCGTCCGACCTGGTCGCCGTGCCCGACCCCCGCGAGCCATCGCGGTGGCTCGTGAAGCGCGTTGCCGGGGTCGACGAGGCCGGTCGTCTCGAGCTGCGAGGCGACGATCCGGCACAGTCGACCGATTCCCGGACGTTCGGGCCCGTTGACCCGGCCACGGTGGTCGGACGGCCATGGGCGCGATACTGGCCACCCGCGCGGCTGGGGCGCATCCGCTGAGGCCTCCCGCACGAAGATGGGGCAGGCGGCAGTGTCGCGACCGCGATGGTCGCGACGAGGACGATCGCGCGTAGCATGCATCTGGCACGGCGAGGTGCCCGAGTGGTCCAAGGGTGGAGGCCCGCAAAGTCTCCGTTCGCTGGTTCGAATCCAGCCCTCGCCTCCAAGCCCCGCGCCCGAGCCGTCCACGTTCGTCACGCCACGTTCGTCACGCCGCCGCATCCGTGACGCCGCCCGGCCAGGGGCATGAACCCGGCCGGCGACGGGAGCGGCCGGAGGGCCCATCCGTGATGCGCCTCGATCCCAGCCCGTCCTGCCGCCCGTCCGACCCGTGGGGCGCCGCTCCCATGCCACCGCTGCGGTCCGGCCCGCCCTACCTGATGCGAGACGCCATCGCACGCGAGCCCGCCCTCGCCGAACGCCTCGCCACGCACCCCGGCGTCGCGGACGCCGCCGTCTCGGTGGCGGCGCTGCTGCGGGGAGGCGCGTCGTCCGGCTGGCCACCGGCGGTGGTCGGATGCGGCACATCGGAGCACGCGGCGATGGCCGCCGCCGCGATCTGGCGTGAGGCGTGGCGCCGGGCGGGTCTGCCAGGGATCGGTCCCGGTGCGCGACAGGCCTTCGAGGCCGCGCTGGAGCCCTGGCCGGGGACCGTGATCGGGATCAGCCACGAGGGCGCAACCCGGGCCACCATCGCCGCGATGACTGCGGCGCGAGACGCCGGCGCACGCGTCGCGTTGATCAGCGCGGGCGCCAACAGCCCGGCCGCGGCGGTCGCGGAGGCGTGCCTGTGCACGACCGAGGTCGATCTCTCGTGGTGCCACACCATCGCGTACATGGGACCAATCGTGGCGGCGGCACTCGTCGCCGATCGGCTCGCGGGCCGGCAGACCGCGCCGGAGGCGTTCCGGGCGCCGCTCGACGCGGGGGTCACGGCGGACGATGCGGCGCTCCGGCTGGCGCACGAGCTCGCCTCGAGTCGGACGCTCGTGGTCGTCGGCTCGGGCGACGACCGGATCGCGGGTCGGGAGATGACACTGAAGATCGAGGAGGCCGCCTACGTCCCGACGGCCTACCGTGACCTCGAGACGATGCTGCACGGCCATATCCCGTCGCTCGACGTCGGCACCGGTGTCGTCCTGCTGCTGTCCGATCGTGAGCGCCTGGACGCGCGCCTGGCACGCGCTCGACGGGTGCTGATCGCGGTTGCCCGGGTCGGGGTGCGTCCCGGCGCGATCCTGACCGCGGCTGCCGACGCCGGGATCCCGGCCGAGCTGACACCGGCGGGACGCGTGGTGGTGCCCGATCCGATCGACCTGCCGGGCCCCGTCGCGTCGCTGCTGGCGACCGCGATCCCGTTGCAGCTGACGACGTACCACCTCGCCCTGGCGCTGGGGACCAACCCGGACGTGCTGCGGCGCGAGTTCAGCCCATACCGCGCCGCAGCGGAGGTGGCCGAGGCGGACGGCGACGCATAGGGGTCCCCCGCCGGCCCGCCGGTCGCCGCGCCCGGCGCCTCAGCCGTCGCGCCTCGCCGGCAGGTCGAACAGCTCGCCGAGCTCGTGCACCATCTCGAGGTCGTAGGGCAGCAGGTCCTGCAGCATGATCCGCTCCGCGCCCGCCGCCTCGTACCGGGCCGCCTGCGCCAGCGCCTCGTCGTGCGTGCCGATGATCCAGCGCGGTCGGCGCTCCTCGAGCCAGGCCTCCGCGCCGTCGGCGTCGCGCCCCAGCATCCGCAGCAGCGCCCGGACGCGATCGGTGACCTCGCGCGGCGTCGGCGCGACCAGCACGCCCACCATCGCGGAGCGAACCATGCTCCCCGGATCGCGGCCGGCGGCCTCGCACGCCCGCTCCACCCGGTCGAAGGCCTCGCGGACCGCATCCGGTGCCGCGCTGGAGACGTTGAACTCGTCGGCCCAGCGCGCCGCAAGGCGCGCCGTCCTGGGCTTCCCTTCCCCGCCGACGATCAGGTTCGGGTGCCGGCGTCCGGGCCGCTCTACGGGCCGCGGAGCCAGCCGCCCGCCGTGGATCTGCCAGAACCGGCCCTCGAACGACCAGCCCGGCGGCTCCGTCCAGAGGCCGTGCACGATCTCGAGCTGCTCCTCGAGCATGTCGAACCGCACGCGGACATCGGGGAACGGGAACCCGTACTCGGCGTGCTCCCGCTCGTTCCAGCCGGCGCCCAGGCCGACCTCGACCCGCCCGCCGCTCATCTCGTCGACCGTGGTGACGACCTTCGCGAACTGGCCCGGAGGCCGGAACGTGACCGGGGACACCAGGACGCCGAGCCCGATCCGCCGGGTCTCGCGCGCCAGGCCGGCCAGCGTCGCCCACGCGTCGGTGGTCGGCAGCCCGGCCTCTCCCGGGAAGCTCGTGTAGTGGTCGGATCGGAAGAACGTCTCGAAGCCCGCCGCCTCCGCGGCACGAGCGAGCGCCAGCAGCTCGCTGTATGCGAGGCCCTGCTGCGGCTCGCTCATCAAGGCAAAGCGCATGCCCACCCCCGTCGGTTGCGATCTCGCGGTGCGATCCCGGCGCCATCTTCGCCGGGCACCGCCCCGGGAACGGGCCCAGCATGACGCACGCCCGCGATGCCCGCTGGGGACGCCGGCTCCCGTCAGGCCGTGGGCGTGCCGGTTCCCGCGCCCCACATCGGCTGCCCCGGCCCGCGCGAGGGGTGCAGCCGGGCGAGCAACCGCCGGCCAACCCATGCCGCCGGCACCAGCACGACCAGCCCCGCGACCAGGAGCGGCAGCACCACGATCCCCAGCCAGATCGCCGCGGAGGCGACCCCCTGCGCGAGCTCGATCAGCTGCGCGGTGGCCTGGTCCACCTGCGCCCCGAAGTCCCACGCGCTCGCGGCGGTCGTCACGGCGACGACGGGCACCTGGAACGTCACGGTGAGCGTGCTCATGGCCGCCTGCTGCTGGAGATGCTCCTTCTGGGCCGTCAACTCCTCGATCTGCCCCTGGACGTCCGTCAGCTGCTGCTGGACCGCGAGCACGTCGGGGATCCTGGTCGCCTTCGCCATGATCGCCTGCAGCGCGGCCTCGGTCACGCGCAGGTTCGCGATCCGGGCGCCAAGGTCCAGCACCTGGCCGGTGACCTCGACGGTGTTGGTCTGCTCCTTCTCGACCTTCGTGCCGACGGCGCGCACGGCGTCGAGGGTGCGATCCCACGCCGCCGCCGGGATGCGGTAGGTGACCGACGCCACCTGCTGGCCCCCCTGGTCGGCCCGATCGGACCCGCTGACGTAGCCGCCGGCAGCCGTCACGGCGGCCTGCGCCTTCAGGAGCGCCGCATCGAGATCGGTCACGTCCAGGACCATCGAGCCCGCCTTGACGATGAGCGCCTGGTCGACCGTCGGGGCGTACGCCGCCGTGTCGACCGAAGCGGAGGAGCCCCCCGTCTCGTTCGAGAACGCACCGGCATCGGCAGGAGCGGCAGCGGGGGCCGCCGCCGACGCGGCCGGGAGCGCCGCTCCTCGCTGCGCGTCCACCGCCTGGCCGACGGTCTTCAGCGCGGCGCTTCCACCGCATCCCGCGATCGCGAGCGCGAGCACGACCGCGATCGCCCCGCCAGGGACCGGGACCCGTCCGTGTGCTGCCATCGCCGTCGCTCCTTCATCCCCGGGGATCGTCCCCGCCCGCAGCCGAGGGACGCCGGATGGGCGGTGGAGGTTCCGCGCAGGATCAGGCGCTGCCGGACACCGACACGCCCGCGCGCTGTCCGAATTCCGCCCGGCCTGGTGGCGCCGGGAGCCAGGGCCGCACCGCGGACTTCCCCACCACCGGCGCACACGCAGCATCGATGCGGGTCGCGGCCCCTATCATCGTCCGATGCTGGACTCGTCCCCGGCGGCGCAGGCACGTCCCACCTGTCCGTACCTCGAGCCGGTCGGTGGCGCCGCCGACCCGCGCGGGCCGTTCCCGGGGCGCCAATGCCGGGCTGGCCTGCAGCCCCAACCTCTCGACCCGGAGTACCAGCTCGCGTTCTGCCTGTCGGACCGGTTCCAGGCTTGCGGGCGATACGTGGCGGAGGGCGGCAGCGCGCCCGAAGCGGCGCCCGAACCCACGCCTGGCCCAACCCTCGCGTCGCCCGAACCCACGCCCGCGCCGGCTCCCCGCGCGGCCCCCGCGCCCGAGGCCCCCTCGCCCGCTCCGCCGGACACCGAGCGGGCGTCGCGGCGCACGGCCTCCGTGGTGAGCCGGCTCGCGGCCGTGCTGGTCCTGCTCCTGGTTGCGGCCACCGTCGGGTACGGCCTCGCGTTTCTGTCCGCCGAGCTCGTCGGCCGCGCCGGGACCGCGGGCCTCGCGACCGTGACCTCGGCCGCACCATCCCTCGCGTCCGCGCCGGCCGCCGCGCCGTCGACCACTTCGACGCCGGCCGTCTCGGCCCGACCCACGTCCACTGCGCGAGGCTCCACGTCGCCAGCCGCCTCGCCCGGCGCGACGCCCGCGGGGTCCCCGCGGATCCACGTCGTCGCCCGGGGCGAGAACCTGACCACGATCGCGACCAGGTACGGCGTCACCGTGCAGGCGATCACCGCCGCGAACGGCATCACTGACCCCAACACGATCTACGCGGGCCAGAAGCTGGTCATCCCTGCGCCCTGAGCAGAGATGGCCGGACGGCACCCGCGCGTCCCTCGATTTGCCAAGCCCGGCCCGGAACGAGTAAGGTCCCCGCCATGCTCCGCCGCCTGGCGGCAGGATCGGGCGTGCTCGCGCTCCTCCTGCTCCTCGTCGCGCCGACCGGACCCCGCGTCGCCCTCGCTACAGGGGGCACGTGCACGGGTTGGGCCAGCGAATACATCCCGCCGCCGACGATCCGCGTCTACCGCACCGTCGGCCCGGCGAAGGGCACGGTCCAGGTCGTCCCCTTCCAGCAGTACGTGATCACCGTGGTCGCGGCCGAGTTCGGGCCGAGCTCACCCACCGAGGCGCTGCGGGCGGGCGCGGTCGCCGTCAAGGACTACGGCTGGTACTACACCCTGGTCTGGCGGGGCAGGTCCGCACCGAAGGGCGGTGGCTGCTACGACGTCCAGGACAACACGTGGGACCAGGTCTACTGGCCCGAACACTACCGGGCGTCGGACCGCCAGGCGCAGGCCGTGCTCGACACGTGGCACGTCTCGGTCCGCAAGAACGGCCGCTTCCTGCTCACGGGGTACCGGCCGGGGACCGCAGGCACGGCGTGCGGGGCGGATGCCGACGGGTGGCGCCTGTACCAGGCGAGCGCGTACCGGTGCGCGCTCCAGGGGATGACCTACCCGGAGATCCTGCGCACCTACTACGGGCCCAACTTCCAGATCGTCATACCCGGGGTCAACGACCCGAACGGCGATGGCCTGGGGTCGATAGGGATCGCCCTGCCCGGCACGGGTCCGCTGGCCGGCAGCTCCGCCCCCACCCCCTCCGCGCCCGCCTCCCCCGAACCATCTGCATCACCCGCGCTCTCTGCGCCTGTCTCCCCCGCGCCCACCGCGTCCGCATCCCCCACCCCGTCCGCGTCCGCATCGCCGGTCCCGTCCAGCTCCCCCACCGCGTCCGGTTCGGTCGCGACAGCCCCGGCCGGGTTCTACGACCTGGTGTGGGCCGATGCGCCGCAGCAGGCCTGGCAACCGGCCTCGCTCCCGGCGGGCACCTCGCTCGAACCGGTCACGACCCTCGGCTGGGCCTTCTCGGACGTCAACCACGACGGCCGATCGGACATCCTGCGCCTCGAACGGCTGGGCACGGCGGGATACCGGGTCACGGTGTCGCTCTCGCTCGGTGGCGGTCGGTTCGCGCCCGCGGCGACCTGGTGGTCGAGCGTGGGCACCGGTCTCGACCTCTCCCCGGCGGCGACCGTGCGGCTGCTCGCCGGCGATTTCGACGGGGACGGGACCGGCGACGCCGCGATCCTGGCCGGCGCGCCGGGCACGCCGCCCATCGCGGCCGGCCCGAACGGCACGGCTGCCGTGCCGGCGGTGGTGCCGGAGGCGAAGCTGTACGTGCTCCGGTCGACCGGCACCGCGTTCGCGCCACCGCAGACGTGGTGGTCCGGCCCGCTCGACGTCAGCCGCGCACGCGCGTTCGCCGCCGACGTGACCGGCGACGGGCGTGCCGATCTCGTGGTCGAGTCCGACCTCTACCCGTCGGACCTGCCGGTGCCGCCGGCGACGCCGCCGTCGACCGGCCCCGCCGGCACCGAGCTGCCCGTCGGCATGCGGTTCCTGGTCGCCCCGTCGGGATCGGGCGCAGGGCTGGGCCCGCTGACGGGATGGATCGACGTGACCGACGCGACCCGGGCGCAGGTGCAGACGGTGGTCGAGGACGTGAACAGCGACGGGCGGACGGACGTGGTGTTCCTCCGCCCGCTCGACCCCGCGGGCAGCCAGCTGGTGGGTCTCCTCTCGACCGGGACCGGTTTCATCCGAAGCACGCTCTGGACCTCGACGAGCTTCCGTGCCAGCGCCTCGAAGATCGCGGCGGCTGACCTGAACGGGGACGGCCGCGGCGACCTGGTCGTGCTGTACGACATGGGCGGCGCCGGCACGAGGCTCTACCAGTTCCTCTCCACGGGAACAGCGTTCAGGGCCGGCACCCGCGTGCTCGACCCGTCGCTCGACTGGGCGGACATCCAGCCGTTCTGACCGCGCGGCTCATCCGCTCGGGGTGCGCTGGGCCTCCGGCGCTCGCAGCCAGGCCGTCCAGGTCGGTTCCGCCGACCCGACGGTGAACGCGGCGCCGCTTCGGACGAGGGGCAGCCGGAGCAGGCCGGGGTCCGCGATCAGGCGGTCCAGCAGCTCGTCGTCGGTGGAGCGCAGGTACGCGAGGCCCAGATCGCGGTAGCGCCGTCCGTCCGTGTCGAGCAGCGCCGCGACGCCGAGCCGCTGGACGAACCGGCGCAGCTCACCGGGCGCGGGCGGATGCGTCGCCACGTCGACGAAGTGGACGGGGACGCGCCGCTCCTTGAAGAACCGCAGCGCCTTCTGCGTGTCGCGGGAGTCTTTCCGGCCGAACACCTGCACGCCGGGCCGGGGATCAGCGGGCATCGGACGACCGCCCCTACCGAGCCTCCACGTCGATCCCGCGCTGCGCCAGCCCCTGCCGGAGCCCCGCGAAGTCCTCGGGCACCGACTCGGACGACGAGTCGTGCTCCACGAACGCGAGTCCCGCACCGGCGAGCGCGGCGCGCGTGCCGACCGCGTCGGACGTCGTCAGCATCAGCGAGCCGTCGGTGTCCTCCGCGACGCCCACGATCCCGGTGATGTTGATCCCGCGGTCGCCGAGCGTCGACGCCAGGCGCGCCAGCGACCCCGGACGATCGTCGAGCCGGACCGTGAACCAGATCGCCATCCCGCCCTCCTTGTGCCTCGACATGCCCGTGAAGAATACGCCGGGACGGTCCCGGGCCCTGGGCCTCGACAGACGCGCGAGGCCCTGAGGGGTCGCGCGAGGCGGCGGCCCGGCACCTGTGGGAGGATGGGCCCCAAGTGCGGCGCGAGCCCACCGCTCCGCGTCACGCCCGATCACCAGCAGGCACAGGAGGGACGCCATGGCAGCCATCCGTCGAGCCCAGGCCGTGTGGCAGGGGGACCTCGCGTCGGGCTCGGGCAAGGTCAGCGCCGCGACCAGTGGCGCGTTCACGGACCTGCCCGTGACGTGGGCCTCCCGTACGGAGACCGCCGACGGGAGGACCAGCCCCGAGGAGCTGATCGCCGCGGCGCACGCCGCCTGCTACTGCATGGCCCTGTCGAGCGAGCTCGCCAGGGCCGGCGCCCCGGCAGCCCGGCTCGAAGTCAGCGCGACTGTCACCTTCGATCGCGTCGACGGGAAGTGGACGGTCGCGAAGTCGGACCTGCAGGTCGCCGGGCGGGTCCCGGGCATCTCCGCCGAGGCGTTCCGCGACCTGGCGGGTGCGGCCAAGGACGGGTGCCCGGTGTCTCGCGCGCTGGCGGGGAACGTGGCCATCTCGGTGGAGCCCGCACTCGAGGCATAACGGCCGCGGGGGCGCCCGGAGTCCGTCCGGCACCCGGCGTCTTTCCGGCGGCCGTCCGACGTCCGTCCGGCCCGGGCGTCCGCGTACTGTGCGAACCGGCGCGCCGCAGCTCCGGGGCGCGTGGCACACTCAGCCGGTATGCGGATCGCCACGTGGAACGTCAACTCGCTGAAGGCGCGGCTCCCGAAGGTGACCGAGTGGCTCGAGCGGAGCCGCGTCGATGTCCTGCTGATGCAGGAGACCAAGCTGGCCGACGACGCGGCACCGGAGATGGCGTTCCGGATGTCCGGCTACGAGCTCGCTCACCACGGCGAGGGCCGCTGGAACGGCGTCGCGATCGCGAGCCGCGTGGGGCTGGCCGAGGTGCAGCGCGGCTTCACCGGTGACGTCGATCCGGACGGAGCCCGGTTCGTCAACGCGCTGTGCGGCGGGGTCCGTGTCGCCAGCCTGTACGCGCCGAACGGCCGGGAGGTCGGCAGCGAGTTCTGGCTCGCGAAGCTGCGCTGGTTCGCGCGGCTGCGGGCATGGCTGGATGCCCGGGATCCCGTCGAGCCGCTCGTCCTGGGCGGCGACTTCAATGTCGCGCCGACCGACCTGGACGTGTGGGATCCGGCGGCGTTCCAGGGAGCCACGCACGTGACAGCCGAGGAACGAGCTGCGTTCGCGGCGCTCCTCGACTGGGGCCTGGTGGACGTGTACCGGGAGCACCACCCGGAGGGCGGCCGGTTCAGCTGGTACGACTATCGCGCCGGTGCGTTCCACAAGGGCCAGGGGATGCGAATCGACCACGTGCTCGCCACGCGGCCCCTGGTGGCGCGCGTGACGGCCGCCGAGATCGACCGGGAGGCGCGCAAGAACCCGATCCCGTCCGACCACGCGCCGGTGCTGATGGATATCGCCGACCCCGCCTGACGGCCTCGCGCCGCCTGCGGGCGGCGCCCATCAGGACGGCGCAACCACCTTGTTCGCGGGATCGTTGACGCCGGAGATGTCGATGGACACCAGCATCGATGTCTTCGTGCCGCTGACGTCGTAGGTGCCCCTGGTGACGGCACTGACCATGTAGCCGCCATCCCTGGCGACCCACAGGTCCATGGCCCAGTCGCCGGGCGCCCCGGACGTGTCGCCGACGGCCTTCGCGACAGCCTCAAGCGTCTGCGCGTCCGCCCGCAGGTGCAGGGTCGCGACGCCGTTCTTCTGCTCGTCGCCGACCTGCTTCATCCCGCCCAGGTACTGCTCGAAGGTCTGCCCGAACATCTTCTGGGGCGAGAACGCGTCGAACGTCTGCTCGACGCTGCCCAGCATGCCCGCGGGCAGTGGCTGCGCCGCGCCGCCGAGGTCCATCCACGCCTTGTCGCCGACGATAGTGTACGTGACCGTCACCCCGGCGGCGCCGGCTCCGCCCATCCCCGTCATGGAGACCGACAGCGCCCGGGCCGGCCTGATCACGACCGTGCCATGCATGCTGACCGCGCCGCTTCCAGCGCTCGCAGAGGGGGCGCCCATCCCCGCGCCCTGGACCGTCACGCTGAAGCGGTAGGAGTTCAGGCCGTCCAGCGCGGCGGCCGGGTCCGTCAGTTGCGAGGCGCCACTGCCGGCCGGGGAGGCGCCGGCCGGGGAGGCGCCGGCCGCGGATGGCAGGGCCGGCACGGCAGTGGCCGCAGCAGGCTGCGGGGTCGGGGTCGCGGCGGAGCCGCCGCATGCCACGACCACGAGGATCGTGAGGGGAAACAGCGCGAAGAGCCGGAGCGATCGATGCGATCGGGAAAACATGGCCGTGACCTCGGCGCTGGATTGGGCTCCAGCAGTATACGAACCCATGACAGGTCTTCGGCCGTTAACGTTTCCGAACCGTGGGTGCGCACCGGCTTGACCCTGGGCTGATATCGTGCGGGTGAAGCTGGCGGTGGAGCCGGGCGCCGGATCGGCTATGCTCCGCCGACCATCGACGGAGGAACACTGTAGTGGGCGCCCTATCACCCTGGCATCTGCTCCTGGTGCTCGGCATCGCGCTGATCGTGCTGGGTCCCGGCAAGCTGCCGGAGACCGGCGCGGCGATCGGCAAGGCCATCCGCAGCTTCCAGGACGCCGCAAACGGGCGCGACGAGACCACGGTGGCCAGATCGGCGGTGGTTGTCGGCGCGACGGCACCGGCCCCCGCCGCGGACCCCGTGCCCTCGGCCGGTGCGCCGTCCGGGACCGGCCCCGCGACTGCCCCGGCTGCGCAGGTGGCAGCCCAGCCGGCACCGTCCGAGCGCCAGGTCGGCTGAACGCGCCGGCACCCGGGGCCGTCGCCGGCCGGGTACGGCCCTCGCCGGTGCTAGGCTGAACGCGCATGTATCCACTCGATGAACCGCGATCCGGGGCCGAGGTCGCCTCCGTGTCGGGCGGGCCGGCCAGCGACGACGATTCGCCCACGCCCCTGGACCCGGTGCAGCCTCCGCCGGCGTGGGGCTGGCAGACACAGCCACCCGAGTGGCGTCCCGTCGAGCCCGGGCGGGCGCGACGGATCGTTCGCGGCACCGCTGCGTTCCTGGTCATCGCCATCGTGGCCGCGGCGGGGTTCCTCGCGGGCGTCGGATACGGGCGATCCGGGATCGGCCCCGGCACCAATCCGCTCGCTGCGGCGCCGCCCGCCGACGCCCGGAGCGAGATCGGCCTCCTGTACGAGGCGTGGAACCTGGTCGAACAGCACTACGTCGACCGGTCCGCGCTGAACCCCACGCAGCTGACGTACGGCGCGATCCGCGGCCTGGTGCAGGCCCTCGGCGACACCGGGCACAGCGACTTTCTGACGCCCCAGCAGTACGCCGCGCTCTCGTCGGATCTCTCCGGGCAGTACCAGGGGATCGGCGTGGAGATCTCCATCAAGACGGCCGGGCCCGCGATCGTCTCCGTGTTCGACGGCAGCCCGGCGCAGAAGGCCGGGCTGCGGGCCGGCGACCTCATCCTCGCCGTTGACGGGAAGGACGTGACCGCCGACTCCTTCGACGCGCTGGCCAGCGCGCTGCGGGGCCCGTCCGGATCCAAGGTGACGGTCAGGGTCCTGGATCCGGGAGCCACCACGAGCCGCGAGGTGACGGTCACCCGGGCCCCGATCAACGTGCCCAACGTGACCTGGGCGATGCTGCCGGGCTCGCACGTCGCCGACGTCCGCCTCGAGCAGTTCGCGCAGAACGCGGCGTCGCAGCTCGCCACGACGCTGAAGGCGGCGAAACAGGCGGGCGCGACGGCGATCGTGCTCGACCTCCGGGGAGACCCGGGCGGCTACGTGTCGGAGGCGGTCGGTGCGGCCTCCCAGTTCCTGCCGGCCGGCAAGGTCGTGTTCATCCAGCGGGACGCGTCCGGGCAGGAGACCACGTCGAAGGCGCAGCCCGGCGGCGTGGCCACCGACATCCCGATGGTCGCACTGGTCGACGACGGGACGGCCAGCGCGGCGGAGATCCTCGCGGGCGCGCTGCAGGACAACGGGCGTGCCACGATCGTGGGGGTGAAGACGTTCGGGACTGGCACGGTGCTGGAGACCTACGAGCTGAGCGACGGGTCGAGAGTGCGGATCGGCGTGGCGGAGTGGCTGACCCCCAAGGGGCACCAGATCTGGCACAAGGGGATCCAGCCCGACGTCGTCGTCGCGCTCCCGTCGACCGCGTCGCCGCTGGCGCCCTCCGACGTGGCGCACATGACGGCCGCCCAGCTTGCGGCGAGCGGCGACACGCAGCTGCTGCGGGCGCTGGCCATCCTCTCCAAACCGTCATGAGCGACGCCGGGCGGCGTGCCGAGGCGGTGGGCGGGCCCGACGCCCGCACGGAGTCGGCCGGAGGGCCTGTCTCCATCCTGACCTGTGCGGCGTGCGGCACCAGGAACCGGATCCGCCCAAGCCCACGCGGCGTGCCCGTCTGCGCCTCGTGCAAGGCCACGCTGCCGTGGCTGATCCACGCGACCGACGACACCTTCGACGTGGAGGCGGACGCGTCCGTCGCCGTCGTGGTGGACCTCTGGGCCCCCTGGTGCGGCCCGTGTCGCTTCGTCGCGCCGATCCTGGAGGACCTCTCGCGCGAGTACGCCGGCCGCCTCAAGGTGATCAAGGTCGACATCGACGAGAACCCGGTCCTGGCACGGCGGTTCGAGGCCTTCAGCATCCCCACCCTCGTGGTGCTCAGGAACGGCCGCGTCGTGGACCGCATCGTGGGCGCCATGCCCAGGCCCCAGCTCGCGGTCCGCCTCACCCCGCACCTGCTGCGCACCCAGTAGGGCGGAGGATGCGGGGACGAGCGCATGCCGCCCCTCGCGCTCGGCCTCGCACTCTGCGCCGCGTTGATCCACGCCACCTGGAACCTGCTGGTCGCCCGTTCCCGCGACCCACAGGTCGCCACCGCGCTCGCGGCGGTCGTGTCCGTCACGCTGCCGCTCCCTCTGATCCTGGTCTCCTGGCACGCGTCGCCCGCGGTCCTTCCGTTCGCGGCGGTGTCCGGCGCGCTCGAGCTCGGGTATCTCGCGCTGCTCGCGGCCGCGTATCGACGCGCGGACCTGAGCCTGGTCTACCCGCTGGCGCGGGGCCTGGCGCCGGTCATCGTGCTGGCCATCGGCGTGCTGGCGCTGGGCACTCCCCACTCGCCCGCACAGTTCGCCGGCGTCGGGCTCGTCGCGACGGGTGTCGTGCTCGTTCGAGGGCTGCGCGGCGGCGCCCGGCCGGGTGACCTCGCGCTGACCCTGGCCATCGCGGGATGCATCGCCGGCTACACGACCGTCGACAAGGCGGGCGTGGCCCGCGCGGGGCCACTGACCTACTACGAGCTGGTGATGGCGTGGCCCGCACTCGCGTACGGCGCCGCGATCGCGGCCGCCCGAGGTCGCGAGGCGGTTCGACGCGAACTCGGCCCCGCGACCGTGGCCGCCGGACTGGGCATGTTCGCGGCCTATTCGCTGGTCCTGGCCGCGCTCGGCCTGGCACCTGCAGCGTCGGTGGCCGCGGCCCGCGAGACGAGCGTGGTGATGGCGGCGGCGATGGGAGGCCTGTTCCTGCACGAGGAGGTCGGGGCCCGGCGCCTGGCCGGCGCCGCTGCGGTCGCGGCGGGGATCGCGGCCCTCGCCCTCGGCTGAAGGCCGGGCCGGACGGCCTCGGGCGCCGGTCCGGTGGGCCATGTCCACCCTGTGCGTTCCGGCTCATACTCGTCGCATGCCGTTGCGTGCGCAGGACCAGGACACCTACACGAACGCCCCTGCCGTGCCGGGCGCGCAGCCCGGAGCACCGCTCGACCCGCGCCGGCCGCGGGATCCGGCGCTCCAGGGTCGCGGAATCGCGCTGGCACTCCTGGCGACGCCCATCGACGATCCGCTGGCGCGACTCTCCGGGCACACCGGCGCACAGACGATCCGCTGCGACGCGTGCGCCCACCGCTGCGTGATCCGCGAGGGCCGGTCGGGGATCTGCCAGGTCCGGGAGAACCGCAACGGGACGCTGGTGAGCCTGGTCTACGGCGAGGCCGTGGCGGTCCACGTGGAGCCGATCGAGAAGAAGCCGTTCTTCCACGTCCTCCCGGGGACCGACGCCTACTCCATCTCCACCGTCGGCTGCAATTTCCACTGCCGCTACTGCCAGAACTGGGAGATCTCCCAGGCGCCACGCGAGGGACTCCGGCTGCCGACGCGAACGCTCCCGCCCGACCAGATCGTCCGGGAGGCGCTGGCCGCCGGCGCCCGCTCGATCGCCTACACCTACGTGGAGCCGACCATCTTCCTCGAGTACGCGCTCGACACCGCGCGGCTGGCCCGTGCCGCGGGCCTCGTGAACGTCTTCGTCACGAATGGGTACGAGACGCCCGAGACGCTGGAGCTGCTGGCTCCGGTCCTGGACGCCGCAAACGTCGACCTGAAGGCGTTCAACGACCGCTTCTATCGCCGGGTCTGCGGAGCGCGCCTGGAGCCGGTCAAGGAGACGCTGGTCGCGATGCGCCGGCTCGGGATCTGGGTCGAGGTCACCACCCTGGTGATCCCGGGAGAGAACGACGACCCCGCGGAGCTCGCGGAGGCGGCCGACTGGATCGCGCGGGAACTGGGTCCCTCCACGCCCTGGCACCTGAGCCGCTTCTACCCCGCCTACCGGATGGCCGACGTGGCGGTGACGCCCGTGGCAACGCTCCGGCGGGCGGCGGAGATCGGCAGGCAGGCGGGCCTGCAGCACGTGTACGTGGGCAACGTCCCGGGCGAGGACGACACGGACACCCGGTGCGCGGGCTGCGGGCGGGTGCTGATCCGCCGCAGTGGCTACCGGATCGCCCGTGTGGCGCTGCGGGGCGGCGCGTGCCCCGACTGCGGCGCGACGCTCGCCGGGATCGGCCTGGACACGGAGGCATGACGTGAGCGCCGTCGAGATCCGACCCGCAGCCCACGCCGGCACGTTCTATCCCGCCTCGCCCAGGACGCTCCGAGCGCTGGTGGACGAGCAGCTCGAGGCCGCGGCCACGAGCGACCTCTCCCTCGGCGCACGGCCGCGTCCGGTCGGGCTGGTGGTCCCCCACGCCGGGCTTGTCTACTCCGGGCCCATCGCGGCGGCCGCGTGGGCCACCCTGCGCGTCCAGCCCCCGGCCATCATCGTGCTCGCCGGGACGAACCACTACGTCGCGGGTCTCGCGGGCGCCGCGCTCTGGCCGGACGGGGCGTGGCGGACACCGCTCGGCGACGTGGCCGTGGACGGAGAGCTGGCGGGCCGGATCCTCGCGCTCGGCGATCCCTTCACCGCGTCGCCGTCCGCCCACCGGCGGGAGCACTCGCTGGAGGTGCAGCTGCCGTTCATCTCCCGCGTCTGCCCGGCGGCCTCGATCGTGCCGATCCTCGTCTCGTTCGAGTCGACCCGGGCCTGCCTCGCGGCCGGCGCCCGGCTCGGCGGGCTCCTCGCGCAGGTCCGGGAGAACGGGGTCGACGTCGCGCTCGCCGCCAGCTCGGACTTCGCGCACTACCCCCCGGCGGCCGAGGCCGAGGCGGTGACCCGGACGCTCCTGCCTCCGCTGCTCGCCCTCGACGGCGAGGAGCTGGCACGCCGCGAGGCAGACCTCCGGTGGTCGAGGATCCCGGGTCTCGCCTGTGGCATGTGCGGGATCGAACCCGTCCTGTTCTCGCTCGCGGCGTTCCGGGCGATGGGGCTCGGGCCAGGCGAGCTGCTCGCCTCAGGGACGTCGGCCGACGTCCCTGGCGGCGATCCGGGCCGGACCGTGGGGTACGCGGCGATCGCGTTCGCGTAGCCGGTCCCAGCGCGGCCCGGCGCGGCCCGGTACGCTCTGCGCGGCCCGGCGCGGCCCGGCGCGGCCCGGTACGCTCTGCGGGTGAGACGCGAAGGGGGAACCACCGGGATCGTCCTGGCAGGCGGGGCTGCCTCGCGCTTCGGCTCCGACAAGCTCGCCGCGGCGCTCGAGGGACGGACGCTGATCCAGCGCGCGGCGGACGCGCTGGAGGCGGTCTGCGACGAGCTGGTCGTGGTGGCCGGCCAGGGCCAGGCGCCGGTGATCGACGCGCGCTCGCCCGGGGTCCGCGTGGTCCACGACAGCGAGGCGTTCCCAGGCCCCCGGGCCGGGATCTTCGCCGGGGTCCAGGCCGCGTCACACCCGCTGGCGCTGGTCGTGGGCGCCGACATGCCGTGGCTCAGGCCCGCGTTCCTCCAGGCGTTGCTGGATCGCCTGCGGACCGACGAGCGGGGGGCGGCCGCGCCGATCCTTTACGGGATCCTGCAGCCGCTTCCCTGTGCCATCCGGGTCGCGGCCCTCCGCGACGCCGCGATCGCGCCGCATGGGTCCGTGCTCGGGCTGCTCGAGGCGCTGCGGGTGGCGCCGCTGGCCGAACTCGACTGGCGCGCAGTCGATCCGGGCGGCGAGAGCCTGCAGGACGTGGACCGGCCGGAGGACCTGGCCGGGCCGTGGGATCTGCCGGCGCGCGGCTGGGTCGCGACCTGGGCCGGGCCGCCGCGAAGCGAGGGACCCGGCCACGCCGGCTGAGGGCGGGGCAGGCGACTCCGTGCCGCGCGCTCAGCCTCCGTCCGGCCGCCAGCGCAGCGTCATCGTTGTGACCAGCGGACGTCCCGGTTCGACCAGGACCGCCTCCTCGGGCATCCAGTTCGCCGCGTCGGGCGGGGCGGTCTGGGGCTCGACGCAGATCCCGTGCGGCTGCTCGTCGTAGATGACCCAGTAGCGACACGCGGACTCCACGTCCAGCTGGAGCAGGCCGGGCCAGCGCAGCCGTGGCGCCGACGGCAGGTCCGCGAACGCGTCGTCCCAGGGCCGGGAGGTGGGCCGGATCGTCGCCCCGGTCGGGATGCCCTCCCCGTCGCGGGCGTACATGCGGCCCGGCGCGATGGCCAGCTCGAGCTCGCCCGTCGCGCCCTCGACGTGGCGCCGGAACCACGGGTGCCAGCCGACCCAGGCCGGCATCGGCTCCTCGGCGCTGATCTCCAGGGCGATGTGCAGCGCGGTCGGCTCGAGTCGGAAGCGCTGCGTGGCGCGGCCGCGGAACGGCCACGGCGCGCGCAGCAGCGCCGCCAGGACGGCGCGGTCGGCGGTCGGCGTACCCGCCACCTGCCACGCCACGTCGGCCAGGGTGCCGTGGATGGCGTGCGGCGGCATGGTTCGGGGCAGCTCCCATGTCCTGCCCCGGAACCGCAATTCCCCGTGCCGGATCCGGCCGGCGTAGGGCACCATCGGGAAGGCGCCCCAGCCGTACACGCTGTCGGAGGACGTCACGAGCAGCTCGTGGCCCGCCACCACGAGCGATGCCAGGCGTCCGCCGGCCCGCGGCGCGACGGTCGCGCATGCATCGCCGGCGCAGAGCCGGATGCGATCCTCTGCGCCCGGGTATCCCGCGGCGTCCATGGGCCCAGTATGGGAGGATGGGCCCGCCCGGTGGGAGGTGCCAGGTGGCCCGGTCCCGCCCGGATCGCCCCGGCCGGTCGGGACGCCCGCGATCGCCTATCCCTTGACGGAGCCGCCCACGATGCCGCGCACGAAGTAGCGCTGCAGTGCGAAGAACACGGCCAGCGGCAACGCGGTCGAGATGAACGCCGCGGCGGCCAGGTACCACCACCCGCTACCGTACGAGTTGACCAGGTTGGCCACGACGAGGGTGAGCGGCTGGTTCTGGACGTTGGTGCCGATGTAGATCAGCGCGACCAGCAGGTCGTTCCACACGAAGAGGAACTGGAAGATCGCCAGCGCGGCGATCGCCGGCACGCTCATGGGCAGGGCGAGGCTGAAGAACGCGGTGACGGGACTGGCACCGTCGATGTACGCGGACTCGAAGACCTCCCGCGGCAGCTCGCCCATGAAGTTGCGCAGCAAGTAGATCGCGAACGGCAGGCCGTACCCGGTGTGCGCCAGCCAGACGGCCAGGAACTGGCCGTTGAGGCTGTCGATCTGGATCGGTCCGAGGTGCACGTGGACGGCCGCGAACATCTCCAGGACCGGAATGAACGTGGTCTGCAGCGGCACCACCAGGAGTCCGACGACCGCGACGAACAGGACGTTGCGACCGGGGAAGTGCATCCACGCGAACGCGTAGGCGGCGAACGCGGCCACGAAGATCGGGATGACCGTGGCCGGGATCGAGATGAAGAGGCTGTTGATGAAACCGGGCCAGATGTTGCTCTGTCCGAGCACGTACCGGTAGTTCTCGAGCGTCAGCTGGGACGGCTGGAAGATGATGTTCCACCAACCGGTCGACTGGACGGCCTGGGAAGACCGGAACGAGTTGATGAAGAGGCCGATCGTCGGGATCAGCCAGACGATCATCAGGAAGATGACGACGATGTGGGTCGGCAGATGCCCCAGGCGCTGGCGCCACCCTCCCGAGACTGCGCCCGCCGCGGTGCGCGAGGCGGCCACGCTGGTCATCGGATGGCCTCCTGCGCCTGGAAGCGGCGGATGTTGAACGCCATGACGGGGATGATCGCGAGCATCAGCACGATGGCGATCGCGCTCCCACGGCCGAAATCGCCGAACAGGAACATCTCCTGGTACATCGCGTTGGCGATCACCTGCGTGTCGAAGTTGCCGTTCGTCATGACGTACACGATGTCGAACGCCTTCAGGGCGGTGATGATGATCGTGGTCGAGACGACGGCCAGCGTCGGCGCCAGCAGCGGGAAGGTGATGCGCCGGAACACCTGCCACTCGTTCGCGCCGTCGACCCGGGCAGCCTCCAGCAGCTCCGGGTTGATCCCCTTGAGCGCGGCCGAGATGATGACCATGCAGAAGCCGGTCCACATCCAGGCCATCACGACGACGAGCAGGATCGTGTTGAAACTGAAGTTGCTGATGGTGAGGAACGGGAGGGGCCCGACCCCGATCGGAGTCAGCACCGCGTTGAGGGTGCCGTTCTGGGGCGTCGGCGGCGTCCGGTACGCGAACATGAAGAGCCAGATCACGCTGGCAGCGGTGGCGCTGATGGCGAGCGGCAGAAAGATCACCGACTTCGCGACCGACTCGTAGCGGACCCGGTCGACCAGGACGGCGATCAGCAGCCCGAACCCGACGGTGAGCGCCGTCAGCAGGACGACCCAGATCAGGTTGTTCTTCAGCGCGCTCAGCGTGCCACTGTCACCGAAGAACCACGCGTAGTTGTCGAGGCCGACCCAGCTCGTGCCCGCCGTGTCCTGCAGGCTGCGGATGGCGGTGCCGATCGTCGGGTAGATCAGGAACGCGAACAGGAACGCCAGCGCCGGCGCCAGCCAGAGCCAGGGACGGACGCGTGGCCGCCCTCGTTCCGGGAGGATCCGGAGAACCTGCTCGGTGGCCACGATGTACCCGACCAGGACCGCGGGGACGCCGACCACGACGATCACGGCGGTGATCAGCCGAGGATCCATCGGTATGCCTCCGGTCTTGAATGGATGGGCGGGACGGCGAGCCGCCCCGCCCATCGAGCCGAGGAGGAGGTTACTTGTACGAGCTGGCCTGGACCGAGTCCAGGTTCTGGAGGATCGAGTCGAGCTGGCCCGGGTTCTGGATGTACTTGAGGAGGCCCTGGTAGAAGGCCGTCTGCATCGGCGTCGGCATCTGGTCGGACGCGTCGAAGACGAATGACGTCGCGCCCGACAGGATCGCGCCGAGGCGCTGGTTCATCTGGTTCGGGTAGTTCGCCACGCCCTTGTTGGCGGACAGGAACTCGCCGCCGCCCACGAAGAGCGTCTGCGCCTGGGAGCTGACCAGGTACTTCATGAGTGCCGCGGACTGCGGCGTGTTGTGGAAGGCGCCGAACAGGTCGCCCGCACCCTCGACGGCGTTGGCGTACTGCGGCGTGATGGACGGGAACGGGAAGAAGTTGTAGTCGACGAGCTTCTGCTCGTTCGCGAACTGGCCGAGGCCCGTGATGAAGCTCGCCTGGTGCAGGAAGAGACACCCGGGCGGGGTGGTGAACAGCGGATCGCCGGCGTTCGCAAAGTTGGTCGTCAGGATCCGGTTGGCGCCGCCGTAGCTGGTGGCGACCATCTGGCCGAGCTGCTGCCAGTCGGCCTTCATGCCGGGGTCGGTCCACTTGACCTTGCCGGCCCACCAGTTGTTGTAGTAGGTGGGGCCCTGGGTGTGCAGGACGAAGGACTCGAGGACGTCGGTGGCCGGCCAGCCGGAGGCCGCGCCCGATTCAACGGAGAAGCACCAGGGCGCCGTCGCCTTGCTCTTGTCCTGCGTGATGAGGTTCTGGAAGGCGGTCCAGGTGGCCGGCGGATTGCTGGCCAGGTCGCCGACGACCTTCGGGTCGTACCAGATCTGGCCCTTGGCCGAGACGTCGAGGAAGACGCCCACGAGCTTGCCGCTCACCGTGCCCAGCTGGACGAGCGCCTCCGGCGTCTGCGACTTGTAGCTGGCCAGGTCGAGCATGCTCGACAGGTCCTGCAGCTTGCCGGCGGCGGCGTACTGCTGCATCTGCGCCGGGCCGGGCAGGCCGGCGATATCGGGCAGCTGGCCGGAGGCGATGCCCGCCGTCAGCACGGCCGGCTCGTCTCGCGTGCCCGTGTAGTTGACGGTGATGCCGGTCGCATCCTCGAACGGCTTCACCATGGCAAGGAACTGTGCCTGCTCGGAGCCGCCCCAGACGGCGAGGACGCTCACCGAGCCGCCGATGTGGCCGAGCGTGGCGGCATATTGCTGGGCCGCCGCGACGGCCGCGGCGTTCGACGTGGGGGCCGATGCGGCCGCGCTCGGGGCTGCGCTCGCCGACGCCGCAGACGCTGGCGCGGCAGATGCTGGCGCGGCGGAGGCGGGTGCCGCCGTCGGCGACGGCGTGGCGCCCGTACCACATGCGGCGGCGACCAGCATCATGGCGGCAGCGGCCGCCCCGATGCGGATCCCGCGCGATCTTCCCTGGATCACGTGCGTGCTCCTTTCACAACCGGCACCTGGGCCGGCCCATGTCACACCGGGCCGGCAGGGCCCGGACGCAGCTCTCCCGGCGGGAACCCGCCGGGCTCCCCACCGTGCGGGCCCGGCGCCGAGCCACGCACGACAAGCTGGGTCTCCAGGACGGATCGGGCGGGCACGGGCCGGCCGGCGATCCGGTCGATGAGCGCCCGGCCCACGCTGAAGCCGAGTTCGTAAGCAGGCAGATGGACCGTGGTGAGCGGCGGGTCGAAGTGGGCGGCGAGCGGGATGTCGTCGAAGCCGACGATGGCGAGCTGGTCGGGCACGGAGACCCGGTGGGCCCGCGCCGCGCCGATCACCCCGAGCGCGACCACGTCGCTCGCGGCGAACACCGCGCTGAAGGCACCGCCGCGCCGGATCAGGCGATCCATCGCGGCGTGGCCGCTGGCCGCGTCGAAGTCGGCGTGGGTGACGAGCTGCTCGTCGTACGGGATGCCGGCCGCCTCGAGGGCGCTCCGGTATCCCTCGAGCCGCTCGACGGCGGCCGTGTAGGCGAGCGGCGCGTTCGTGACGCACGCGATCTGCCGGTGCCCGACGGCGATCAGGTGCTCGACCGCGAGCCGGGCACCGCTGACGTTGTCGACATCCACGCTGGGGATCGGCACGTCGGGGAGCGAGCCCTGCAGCACCAGCGGGAAGCCGTCGGCCTGGAGCTCCGCGAGGGCCCGGTCGTCGGCCCGCGGACCCGACACGACCAGGCCGTCGACGTGGTGCGCTCGGAGCAGCGTCGAGTACGAGTGGTCTCCCGGGGGGAGCGGCTCGACCAGCACCCGGTAGCCCGCCTCGCGCGCGGCATCCGCCAGGCCCCGCAGCGTCTCGGGGAGAAGCGCGTCGACCGCGACCTGTTCGGGCCGCTGGCGCAGCACCAGGCCTAGCACGAGGCTTGCCCCGACGGCGAGCGTTCGGGCAGAGGCGTTGGGCGTGTACCCGAGCTCCAGCGCCGCCGCCAGCACCCGTTCGCGGGTGGCCTGGCTGATCTGGGCCGTGGGGTGGTCGTTCAGGACGAACGACACGGTCGTCCTGGACACGCCGGCCAGCCGAGCGACGTCGGCACTGGTCGGCCGTCTGCGGATCGCCATCGGCCTCCTCCTCCCCATGGTCCCGCATGGGATTGACCGGAGTCCGAGCGCCGGGGATTGACCCGAGCCCGAGCCCGCGTAGACTAACGCGTGTTACTAACGCGCGTCAACTAGATTCGCCGGAGTCGTCTCGCGAACATCCGGCAGGCCGGACCCGCGGTGGCGAAGATGGTCGATGGGCGACACACCGCCACCGTGACCCTCACGAAGGGAGCGCACGATGCTCGAAGAGGTCCACGTCCCGCCGCTCTCGCTTGCCGCCTACGGAGCCGTCGCCGGGGAGGAGGCGGTCGCCGAGATCCGCCGGCTGGCTGAACCGCTGCGGGGCGCCCGCGTCCTGCACGTCAACGCGACCAAGTTCGGTGGCGGCGTGGCCGAGATCCTCCCGACCCTGACCGGGCTCATGCGCGACGTCGGCCTTGAGCCCGAGTGGCGCCTGATGCCGGGCGACGACAGGTTCTTCAACGTCACCAAGCTTGTCCACAACGGGCTCCAGGGCATGGACGTCCCACTCGACCAGGAGAAGCGCCGGACGTACGAGCAGGCGAGCCGCCGGTTCGCCGACCTGTTCAACGGCGAGTACGACTACGTGGTGATCCACGATCCGCAACCGGCGGCGCTGCGGTCGCTGCGCCCGGGCGCCCCGGGGAAGTGGATCTGGCGCTGCCACATCGACCTGACGGCGGCCAACCCCGACGTGTGGGGTTTCGTGCGGCCCATGGTCGAGGCGTACGACGCGGCCATCTTCACCCTCCCCGACTACGTCAAGCCCGACCTGCGGGTGCGCGTGCTCGCGTTCATACCGCCCTCCATCGACCCCCTGTCGCCCAAGAACATGCCGCTCGAGCCGGCCCTGCTCGACGACGTGCTGTACCGCCTCGGCGTCGACCCGCACCGGCCGCTCCTCCTGCAGGTATCGCGGTTCGACCCCTGGAAGGACCCGAAGGGCGTGATCGAGGTCTACCGCGCGGTGAAGCGGGAGATCCCCGACGTCCAGCTCTCGCTGGTCGGCTCGATGGCCACCGACGATCCCGAGGGCTGGCACATCTACAAGGAGATCCTGCGCTACGCGGGCCAGGATCCCGACCTGACCATCCTCACGAACCTCGACGGCGTGGGGGCGCTGGAGGTCAACGCCTTCCAGCGAGCGGCGAAGGTGGTGCTCCAGAAGTCACTCCGCGAGGGCTTCGGCCTGACCGTGAGCGAGGCGCTCTGGAAGGGCGTGCCCGTCGTCGGCGGCCGGGTCGGCGGCATCCCGATGCAGATCGGCGACGGGGTCGGCGGGCGCCTGGTGACCACCAACGACGAGGCGACGGCGGCCTCCCTGGAGCTGCTGCGCGACGACCAGCTGCGCGATCGCCTGGGCGTGGCCGGACGCGAGCGTGTGCGCCGCAACTTCCTCTCGACGCGCAATCTGCGCGACTACCTGCGGCTGTTCAACGCGCTCCGCACCGGCGAGAGCTCGCTCGTGCCGGCGGGCGAGACGGTGTAACCCGTCCGGTCTCTCGCGGCGGCCCGATCCACGCCCGGTTGTCCCGGCGGACTGCGTCAGCCCTTGATGACGGCGAGCGGCCGCATGCGCGCCACGGGCCGGATCAGTCCGGCGCCGGCCGCCACCTCGACCACGGTCGCGACGTCCTTGTAGGCGGGCGCCGCCTCCTCGGCGAGCAGGTCGGGCCGCTGCGCGCGGACCACGATCCCCTCGCGTGCCAGCTCCGCAGCGACGTCCACACCTCGAAGCTCGCGGACGGCCGCGTGCCGCGAGAGGTCGCGACCTGCGCCGTGGCAGGTCGACCCGAACGACCGTTCCATCGCCCCGGGGGCGCCAACGGCCACGAACGAATAACGCCCCATGTCGCCGGGGACCAGCACCGGCTGCCCCACCCCGCGGTAGCGCGGGGGCACGTCGGGGTGTCCGGCCGGGAACGCGCGGGTGGCACCCTTCCGGTGGACGCACAGCTGGAGCTCGCGGCCTCCGACCGTGTGCCGCTCCATCTTGGCGATGTTGTGGCTGACGTCGTAGACGAGCCCCATGCCCTCACCGACGTCCCGCCCGAAGACGCGCCCGAACGCCTCCCGCACGTCGTGCGAGATGACCTGGCGGTTCGCCCACGCGAAGTTCGCGGCCGCGGCCATCGCCGCGAGGTACCCGTCGGCCTCCGGCGTCCCCAGCGGCGCGCAGGCGAGCTGCCGGTCCGGCAGGACGATGCCGTACCGGGCGGCGGCGCGGTCCATCGCGGCCAGGTGGTCGGTGCAGACCTGGTGCCCCAGGCCACGCGACCCGCAGTGGATGAGCACCACGACCTGGTCCACGGCAAGGCCGAGGGCGCGCGCCGCGTCCGGGTCCAGGATGCGGTCGACCGCCTGGACCTCCAGGAAGTGGTTGCCGGATCCCAGCGTGCCCAGCTGGTCGCCGCCGCGCTGCCGGGCGCGCTCCGACACGCTTGCCGGGTCCGCCCCGGCGAACGTCCCGCGCTCCTCGGTCAGCTCCAGGTCCTCGGGCGATCCGAGTCCGTGCCGCACCGCCCAGGCGGCACCCTCCGCCAGCACGCCCTCGAGCTCGTGCGTGCCGAGGCGGCGGCCACCCCTGGCGCCGAGCCCGGTCGGGACGGCGCGGAACAGCTCGTCCGCCAGGCGGGCCGCGACGCGCGTCACGTCCCGGCGGTCCAATCCGCTGCGGAGCAGGCGGACGCCGCAGTTGATGTCGAACCCGATGCCGCCAGGGCTGATCACGCCCCCGTCGGCGAGCGTGGCGGCGACGCCGCCCACCGGGAAGCCGTATCCCCAGTGCACGTCGGGCATCGCGAGCGAGGCGCCCACGATGCCGGGGAGCGCCGCCACGTTGGCCACCTGGGCGAGCGCCGGGTCGTCGCGGAGGCGCGCCATGAGCCGATCATCGGCGAACACGAGGCCGTCGACACGCATGCCCCGTCGCTCGTCCCGGGGGATCCGCCAGCGCCACTCGTCCACCCGCTCGAGCGCCACCGGAGCGTCCGCGATCCGCGCCCGCACCGGCGGCGGCGCGTGCACCCCGCCGTCGCCCTCCGGCGTCCCCCGAGCCGCCTCGGCCGGACCGGGTCGCGTCCGCCGCGCCGGGCCTCCGCCCTGCCGCCGCGGGCCGCCGCGCCGCGCGTTCACAGGTCCGCGTAGGCCGCGAGGGTGAAGCCCTCCGGCCCCTCCTCCACCGCGAGCCGGTGGAACGTGACGGCCTTGACGTGTCGCCGGGCCCGCACACCTGGCTGGCCCCAGGGCGCAAGGATCGCGCGACCCTCCACAACCCATCCGTCCCCGGCGGGCTCGAGCCGGGCAACCGCCGCCCCGACGAGCGCCTGCCCCACGGATTCGGCGAGCCCGATCAGCTCGTTGAGCCAGGCGAAGGCGAGGCCCTCGAGGTCGCCGGCGGTGAGGGGCCCGGCGAGGACAGGCGCTCCCTCGACGCCGGCGGTGTCGGCGGCGAGCTCGGCGAGCGCAAGCGCCGCCTCCTCGAAGAGCCCGGCAAGCGTCGTGGCGCGGGCAACCAGGCCGGCGTCGGCCGTGTGGGGCAGATACCCGTGGGACCGCCCGCGATGGACCGTCACTCCCGTCTCTCCGGCGCGCCCGCGGGCCGCAGGTCAGTCGAGCGAGATGCTCTCCCGGCGCGGCAGCTCCTCCGCGGGCTGCTTCTCGAGGTGCTCGATCCAGTGGTCCAGGAAGGCCCGGGCCGCGAGGAGCTGCTCCTTCCGCGCCGCGCGCATGTGCGTGCGCACCTCGGGCGGAAACACCTCTCGCCAGAGTCCCATGAGCCCCCTGGGCGCTCGCTCGCTTCGCGCCTCCACGGCCGCGAGCCGCTGCTCCAGCTCCGCCAGCTGTTCTTCGAGATCGGTCATCGCTTCGACGCTCCTGCCTGACTGCGCGGTTTCGCCGCGAACCTGACCTTGAGGACATGATCGTCGAATCCGGCTCCCGCCGCGGGCAGGTCCACCAGGACGCGCGGCAGGATGAGGTTGCGCCGCCACCACCCCACCTGCACCACCAGCTCGTCGCCGCTCCGGTGCAGCCGCACCGCCTCCCTGGAGGTGAAGGGCAGCTCCAGCGCGAGCACGAACGCGCCGTCCTCCCTGCGCACGCTGTACGGCCGGCCGCGGTAGTAGAACGCGGTCGGGTCCTCGTCGCCGAACACCGCGGCCCCCAGCTGCTGCAGCATCGGCATCCCCACCACCTCGTGCTCGAAGAACGGCGCGCGCCGGATCGGGATCGGGTCGAAGTCCGCCTGCACCTCGGGCCAGTAGCGTGCCTGCGCCTGCCGCCACGCCTCGAAGTACGGCCCGGCATCGTCGGGGACCACGCGATTGCAGATGACGAGGTCCGTGGGGTACCCGTAGAGGTGGAAGTAGGTGAAGGCGCGCTGCGCCTCCTTGATCACCATCTTCTCAAGGTTGAGCACGAGCCGGATCGAGGTGAGCTCCGGGTCGGCGAGCAGATCGTGCATGTGCTCGAGCCGTCCGAAGAGCTCCTCGCCGGCCGTGTACACCGCGTCGCCCGGCATCGGCATCCCGATCACCCGGCCCACGATGGGGTTCGTCACCTGGGCGATCTTGCGCCCCAGCGGATAGATCTTCTCGATCCACCACTTGCCCGCCTCGGGCAGCGACAGGAGCCGCAGCGTCTCCCCGGTGGGAGCCGCGTCCACCACGATCAGATCGTACTGGCCCTTGTCGTGGTGCTCGGCGATCCAGAGCAGGCTCGCCAGCTCATCCATGCCGGGGAGCACGCTCATCTCCTCGGCCATCACCTCGTTCAGGCCACGCCACTGGAAGACAGACGAGACGTACGCCTGGATGGTGCCCCAGTACTTCTCGATGTTGTGCGAGACCTCCGATTCCTGGCCCCACAGGTTGGGGGCGACCGGGGTGGGCTCGGGGCCGAGCCGCATGTCGAAGGAATCGGCGAGGCTGTGTGCGGCATCGGTCGAGAGCACGATGGTCCGGTAGCCGCGTGCGGCCGCCAGGAGTCCCGTCGCGGCCGCGACGCTGGTCTTGCCGACGCCGCCCTTCCCCGTGTAGACGATGATGCGCGCCATGCCGCCTCCAGGTGGGTCGAGACGATCGTACCTCGGGGCGAGCGCAGCGGCCGCCGTGCGGGCCTCCGGGCGCCCTGACCGGTGTCCATCCGTCGGTGGCGGGCGGACGCCGGGCCCGCCCACGGGCGGCGACCGGCTATCCCGCGAGCGCGGCCCCCTCCACGCACACCGCGACGACGCCCAGCCTCGCGAGCCGGGCGAACGTCGCGCGGCGGCGTACCGTCCACGCCGCCACCTCGAGGCCCAGCGCCCGGGCACGGTCCATTCCGGGCGCGTCGACGGCCGTCCACCGGGCGGCCACGCCGGCACAGCCGAGTTGCCGGGCCAGCTCCAGGGTCGGCGGCAGCAGGTCCTCCGCGTTCAGCCAGCAGCGCCAGGTGGGGGCGAGAGCGCGCACGCGTGCCAGGGCCGGCGCTTCGAACGACGATACTGCCGCGCCGGCCAGGTCGGGGCCCCGCGCGGCCCGCAGCGCGTCGACGAAGGGGGCCCCCAGGTCCTCCTTCAGCTCGACGTCGAGGAACGCCGTGGACGGCACGACGGCCAGCACCGCCTCGAGGCTCGGCACGCCCAGCGTCGCGAGCTCGGAGATGGACCGCTCGTCCGCCCGAACCGCATGACGCTGGACGCGCTCCAGCGTCGGGTCGTGCAGCACGATCGGCGTGCCCTCGCGCGAGGCACGCACGTCGAACTCCAGGCCGTCGCAGCCGGGGGTGTCGAGCGCGGCGCGAAAGGCCGCCAGCGTGTTCTCGGGCGCCCGGCGGTGATCGCCGCGGTGCGCGAGCCGCAGGGGCGACGGGACGGCGGAACCGGCCGCTCCCGGGGAGCCCTGCCCGGTGGGGTAGGCGCGATCGCATCCATCGGCCCTGTGAGGCGACGGGGCGCTCCGGCGACCCTGTGCCGGTACCAGCATCCCCTGCTGGACGGGCGCGCGAGGCGGCCGAGGGCCGGTGGCGGGAAGACCGTCGGTCTCTCGGCCGTCTTGCTGCGGGGAGCTTCCGATCCTGACGATGCATCGACGCTACCCGGCCGGCGGCGGCGCCGTCAAGCCGGTGGGTCCGCGCCTGTGGACGGTGGGTCCGCGCCCGCTCGTGCCGGCGCCCGCGGTCGTGCCTGGCCGTGCCGCCCGTCGGGGCACCAGCCCGGCGGCCGCGGGGCCCAATCCTGAGTCGGCAGGTCGGATATCCCGGGAAGGACGGGACCATCGGCCCTCCCGACAACCGGCGGCCGGGCGGTTCACTGCACGGGTGCACACCACACACCTGATCCTCCGGTGACCGGCGCGTCGCTGGCGCGCTCGGCCGTTCGGTTGGGCGCGGTCGGCATTCGGCGCCTGGACATGCGCGGCTGGCTCCGCGTGCTCGGTCCGGCCTGGGTCGTCATGCTCGCCGACGTCGACGCGCCCAGCGTCCTGACCGCGGCGAAGGCCGGCACCGAGTTCGGGTACGCGCTCCTGCTGCCCCTCGTGCTGCTGATCCCGGTGCTCTATCTCGTCCAGGAGATGACGGCGCGCCTCGGGGTGGTCACCGGACTGGGGCACGCGGAGCTGCTGCGGGAGCGGTACGGCTTCGGCTGGGCGGCCGTCGCGGTCATCTCGATGGCGGCCATCGACCTGCTGGCCTACGTGGCGGAGTTCGCCGGCATCGTGCTCGGCGCCTCGATCCTGGGGGTGCCGGCGTGGCTCGCCGTGGCCCTTGCACTCCTGTTCCACTC
The DNA here is from genome assembly GCA_021786265.1 of Chloroflexota bacterium. The sequence goes on along the minus strand of JAJYNP010000348.1, from coordinate 25,074 downwards.
GCTGATGGTGCTGACCGCCAGCTACCGCCGGTTCGAGCGCGTCGCCCTCGCCCTCTCGATCGCCCTGTTCACGTTCGTCGTCCTGGCGCTCACGGTGCATCCGGACCCGGCGGCGGTTCTCGGCGGCCTGTCGTTCACGCAGCCGGTGGGAAGCCGCGCCTATCTCGATCTCGTGGTGGCGACCGTCGGCGCGGTGATCATGCCCTGGATGCTCTTCTACCAGCAGGCCGCCACGGTCGACAAGGGGCTGCGGGTGGAGGACCTCCGCGCCGCCCGCACGGAGACGCTCGTGGGCGCGATCGCCAGCGAGCTGCTCATGGCCGCCGTCGTGATCGCCGCGGCGGCGGCCATGAGCGGCCCGGCCAGCGGGGTGGGCCACACCCTGGGAGCCCTGCCGGCGGGTCTCGAGCGGCTCGCCACCGGTGCGCCGGCGGTGCTCATCGCGGTGGGCATGGTCGGGGCGGGGCTGCTCGCGGCGGTCGTGATCTCGCTGAGCTCAGCATGGGCCTGGGCGGAACTCTTCCGCTGGCCGCACAGCCTGAACCTCTCGGTGCGCCGGGCGCCGCTGTTCTACGCGCTGTACCTGCTCGAGGTGGTGCCCGCCGCCCTCGTCGCCCTCCTCGCTCGCGACCTGATCACGGTGGTCATCGACGCGATGATCCTGAACGTGGTGGTGCTCGCGATCCCGCTGGCCTTCCTGGTTCGCCTCTCGGGCGATCAGGCGGTCCTCGGAGCGCTGGCCAACGGGCCGGTACGGACTGCGATCTCCTGGGCAGTGACGCTGGGGCTGCTCGCGATGGGCGTCTGGAGCACGCTCGGGGCGTTCGGCCTCGCACGCTGAAGGCGCTGGGTCACGCGGGCCCCGGGCCCTCGTGACGGCGACCCTTGGCCTCGAGCATGGCCAGGTCGGCCTGCCGCAGCAGGTCCGCCGGGTCGGGCGGTCGGTCGTCGACTCCTGCGATCCCGATCGACGCGCCGACCGACACGGTGGTGCCATCGAAGGGTATCGGCGCCGTGAGTGCGGCCCGCAGACGCCCCACGAGGGGGGATGCGGCGTTACGGGGGACGCCCGAGAGGATGACCGCGAACTCGTCGCCACCGATGCGCGCGACATGATCCTCGGGGCGGGTGGCGGCACGCAGCCGCTCGGCGACCGCACGCAGGACCGCGTCGCCGGCGGCGTGCCCCAGCCGGTCGTTGACCGACTTGAAGCCATCGAGGTCGACGATCAGCAGGACACTCGGCCGCAACCCCTTGCGGGCCTCGGCCACCGTGTCCGCCAGGCGCGCCCCGAACTCGCGGCGGTTCGCCAGGTCGGTCAGCACGTCGTGCCCGGCGACCCAGCGCAGCCGATCGCGGTCGAACGCCTGCCAGGCCAGCAGGGCGGGCAGGAGGAAGACGAGCGGGGTCCACCAGGCCGTGTGGGTGTAGGTCTGGGCCATCAGCCAGCCCACCGCCACCTGGGCGCCCTCGGCCGCCAGGTACGAGCGCGACAGCAGCGCGGCGAGCACCAGCCGCCAGCGCCCGGTGCGCACCGTGGCCAGGGTCAGCGCCAGGTTCGAGCACTCGAAGACGAGTCCACCGGCCAGTGTCGCCAGGAGATCGCCCAAAGGCCCGCCAGGGCCGAGGCCGGCCAGGATCGATCGTCCCAGGCTGATGGTGGCGGCCCCCAGGATCGCGGAGATCACGAAGGCCGCGTGGTTGTTGAGCACCCCGTACCATGGCACGCCGCCTCGCAGCTCGCGGGGTTCCGTGGTGGCCAGCGCAGCCACCCAGCCGGCCACCAGCGGCCCGCCCAGGCTCATGGTGGTCACCATGGGCGCCAGCAACCAGACGAGACGGGTCCCCTCCGGCAGCTCCGCGCTGACGCCGCTCGCGACCAGCGTGAGCGCGCCCCAGAACAGCACGCCCAGCAACGTGGCGTGTCCGCCGATCACGCTCGACCACGCCGCTCCGATGCGGGGATCGGCGGGCACGAGCAGCGTGACCGAGGCGAGCGCGACTGCCCCCGCGATCACGATGGCGCCCACACGGAAGGCCAGCCACCGGGGGAGCGCGGTCGATTGGCCGTCCATCGGCATCACCGCGGATCCCCCGCATGGACCATTACGATGGCGCGCGAGGGTGCGCCCACGGACCTCATAGCGCGGTTCTCCTTCGGCCGCCAGTCTTCATGACGGCAGCGGCGCGAGGAATCCACCAGAAGTCAGGGGGCCTCTTGCGCGGGGCTCTTGCGCGGGGCTCTTGCGCGGATCTCGGCCACGGCCGTCGCGCGGCGGGTCCACGGGCGGTGCGCCCACCGACACCGGGCCGCGCCTCGCGTCAGGGCCGCGGGTCGTTTGCCGCGAGGATCAGCTCGAGCGGTTCGGGCCGGCCGAACAGGTAGCCCTGGCCGAACTCCACGCCGAGCCCGGCGAGCGTAGCGGCCTCGAGCTCGGTCTCGATCCCCTCGGCGATCAGCCGGCAGCCGGCGCTGCGGGCGAACTGGCGCATGGCGACCACGAGCGCCTGACGCCCCAGATTCGCGTTGACCCGGCGGATGAGGCTGATGTCGAGCTTCACGAAGTCTGGCCGGAGCTCCACGATGTGGCCGAAGTTCGCCACCCCCGCGCCCGCGTCGTCCACCGCAAGGCGCAGGTCGTGACCCAGCGTCCGGACCGCCTCGCGGAGGGCGCCGTAGTCCGCCACAGCCTCGTGCTCGGTCACCTCGATCACCAGCGGGCGACCGGCCTCCAGGAGGCGCTCCCGGATCCGGTCCGGGTCGAGCAGGAGCCGGGGCGAGATGTTGAGGTCGAGCCATCGCCCGGCGGGGAGGCGGCGCGCGGCCTCGATGGCGCTCCCCAGCGTGGCCAGCTCGAGATCCGGCCCCAGGCCCACGGACCAGGCATCGTGAAAGCACAGGTCGGGGCGGCGACCGGACTCGAAGCGGGTGAGCGCTTCGTAGCCCACGACCTCCCGCGACTCGAGGTCGACGAGGGGTTGAAAGACGGGGTGAAACGCCCCGACGGCCAGGACGTGCTCGAGGGCACGGCGCCGCTCGATCTCCTCGCGCTGCGCATGCATGCGCGCGGCCAGCAGGGCGCTCGAGGTCGTGCTGAAGGCCACCACCGCCGGCAGCTTCTCGACCAGGGTGCGGGCGAACTCCCGGTCACAGGTGCCGATGACGAGCACCCCGTCGACATGCTGCCCGTGCCCGATGGGCCCGACGGCGATCGCCTCGATGCCGGCGCTGCCCAGGATCTGACCCCAGGCGCCGACCCCCGCGAGCTCGCGTGCGTACTGGGCCCAGGGCCCCTGCGCGGTCCGTTCCTCCAGGAGCCGCGCATCTTCCGGCGGGAGGCGGGTTCCTGCCAGGCCCTGTATCTCCGGTGGCACGTGGCCCGCCAGGATCAGGATCTCGTCCGGGCCAAGGAAGGCGCCAACGCCGACGAAGTCGATCCCGGGCAGCGTCGCGACCTGGTCGCAGATCGCCTGTGCGCTGGCCTGGAGGGAATCCCCGGGCACCATGCCGTGGACGGCGTCGGAGAGGGCCGCCCGGAGACGGACCTCGAGGAGCTGCTCGGCTCGGGCGGTCCGGTAACGGGTGACGTCCTCGAACGACGAGACGACCCCGCGCCGGCCGTCGTCCAACCTGAGTGGCTCCGTGTGGATAGCAAGCCACCGGACGCGACCGCCGCGTCGACGGAGGCCCAGGATCACGTTACGGCGGGCTCGCCCGGTGCGCAGGGTGGCCAGCGCTGGGTATTCGGCGGGGGGAAACGGCGTGCCGTCCTCGTGGATCGCCTCCGGGGGCAGGCGGGACGGGAGCGCCCCGCTGGTCCGCCACCCCAGGATCGCCCGCGCCGCCCGGTTGGCCGCGATCAGGGTGCCGTCCGCGTCGTGCACCGTGACGCCTTCGGCCAGGGCGTCCACCACCGTCCGGTAGCGCGCCTCGGACGCCCGCGTCGCCTCCACCGCCTGCTCGTGCGCCACCTGCGTGCGCCGGGCGGTGATGCCGTAGGCGAGGTCGCTGGCCATCTCGACCAGCAGGTCGAGCTCGTCCGCGCCGAATGCGTCCAGTTCGGCGGCGTAGACGCAGAGCACGCCGAAGGCGCGCTCGCCGGAGGTCAGCGGGAGCGCGGCGACGGACGCGAAGCCACGCCGTCGCGCCTCGTCGAGCCACGGCTCGAAGGCCGGATCCTGCACGTTGCGGAGCACCGACGGGCCCCGGGACCGGAGTGCCGTCCCGGCGGGACCGCGACCGTGGGGCTCGTCGGCCCAGGTGATCCGTGCGCTCGCGAGATAACCGGCGTCCAGGCCCGCCGAGGCCATCGGGCGGACGGTGCACGCCGCATCGTCCTCCGCGTACCCCACCCAGGCAAGCCGATACCCTCCCGCCTCGACCACGATCCGGCACACCTCGTCGAGCAGGGTGACTTCATCGGAGGTCCGGACGAGAACGCGATTGAGCGCACTGAGAGCTCGCCGTGCGCGATCCGCGGCCGCTCGCGCCTGGACCTCGGCACGCGAGGCGGTCATGTCCCGGCTGACGGACACGCCACCGATGACGCGGCCGTCGACCGTGATGGGGTTGACGGTCGACTCGATCCAGATCTCGCGGCCGTCTCGCAGCCGGACGCTCCCTTCGCCGCGCCAGGGCCGGCCGTCTGCCAGCGCCGCGAGGAGATCCTTCTGCGCCTGGCCCCGATCGATTCGAAAGGGAAGCAACTCGCCGAATGGGCGTCCAAGGGCCTCAGACCCGGAGTACCCGAAGAGGCGCGCGGCCGAGGGGCCCCAGAACGTGATCCGGTTGTCGAGATCAGTGGCGAAGACGCCGTCGTGGACGTGCGTCAGGACGAGGGCGGCGACGGCCTCGGGTGGCAGCGTTGCCGAGACGGGCGGCCGTGGAGACGTGGCCGAGGGGGTGTGGGGAGCCTGGTGCGGGGTCGCGTGGCCGCGGGGACGCAAGCAGGATCGCCTCGAAGTGCGGACGTCGGCTGGGAATCGGTTGCCTTCTTCGACAGACTATAGCCGCCGTGTCCATCGCGGATCGGGGGTTGCGTCGATCCACGATCTCGCGGCAGGCCTGCGGCACCCCCGGCGGGCCGTCGGCGTCCGAGAGATCGGGGGCGATCAGGCATGTCGTGGGCGGCACGGTCATGAGCGCGGGCACGGGATGTACCTGACACGGGTCGAGGGCACGTGTGTGCAATCTCACCGGAGTGTCCTCGGAGACATCTCCCCGTCATCGCGGGCTCGGGACTGCGGATTCCGAGGGTTTTCGGACACCCGTTCCGATCCAATCCGGACACCCGTTCCGATGGTTTCCGGTTCAGTTCCTCCGCGGTCGGCGACGGGACCTGGAAATGGATCCAGTTGTTGGCGAAGTAGTACACGGCGGAGGGATCCCTGCCGGGGAACGCCCGCGCGTAGTCGTCGTACGTGGCCGTCTCGCAGGCCACGTAGGTGTCCTTGTCGGTGGGGCGACTGATGGAACACGATTCGCAACCGGACCTGCCTAGCTCGCATGCCGGTCGCTTGACAAGGGCTCCAGTTTCCGCTTCGCCCGTCACCGCTCACCATCGGCCACTGCGAGAACCTCTTGCGCCGTCGGCAATGATGCCTGCGCGCCAATCCTGGTCGTCGCGAGGCTCCCGGCGACAGTGGCAAGTCTGGTGGCTCGTTCGAGGCTCTCTCCCGCGGCGAGGAAATGACAGAACGCGCCCGCGAAGCAGTCCCCGGCACCGGTCGGGTCGATGGCCTGAACGACGGGCGCAGGCACCGCCAACGCAGGTCTGCCGGGCACCTGCAGCGTCGACCCTGCGGCGCCCCGCGTCGTGATCAGGACCTCAGAGAGTGGTCCATCGGACATCGTGAGCGCCCGGATTGTCGCCAGCGCCTCCGCTCCGGCCGCGTTCGTGATCGTCGCGGCAGCTCGACCGAGGAGCGTCGCGAGGTGTTTCCGCCCGACCACTGTCGCGAACTCCTCCGCCTGCCGGGCCTCGATGCCAACGACGACCGGTACCTGAGAGTGTGTCAGCACGGCCGTCGCGAGCGCGATGGGAACGGCAGAAAGGTAGATGAGCGCTGCGCCACGAATGATCGACGGCAGCTCAAGCCGCACCACCTCATCTGCCACGCCGCGATCGACGATCACCGTGCGATGGCCCGCTGCCGTCACGATCACCGCAATCGTCGAGCGACCCGCGATCCGCTGCACCCCGCCGACTTCGACGCCGGCGGCGGCGATCGCCCGCCAGATCCAGTCTCCGGCGCCGTCGCGGCCAAGAACGGCGTGCAGGCGAGCACGACCGCCGAGCCGGGCAACGGCCGCGGCGGCATTTGCTCCCGTGCCGCCAAGCGAACGCGCGCCGTCCGTCGCGGTGACCTTCTCGTCCGGGCCGACCATACTTTCGAGAGCGAGATAGATGTCGAGCGCCGCGTCCCCGACGACGGCGATCAGGGGCTTGCCTTCGCTCCGCGCGGCGCGAGCCGGGACCACGGAAGAGTCCACCGATCTCAACCGGTCACGAGCTGCCGGCCGCGCACCTTCTTGTCGTCCAGCGAGATGAGAACACCCTGGAGCGTCCCATCGGTGTACGCACTCCCGGGATTGACGGCCACGCTCCGGCCGAGCTTCGTGAACCCGCGTGACTCGTGGATGTGACCGTGCAACGAAAGGATCGGCTGGATGCGCTCGATCACCGCACGGACCGCGGTACTCCCGACCGGCGCGAGCGCCGGCTGCCCGCCCGCCATCACGACCCTGAGGTCGGACGTCATCTTGAATGCGAGATCGAGCCCGGATTCGCTGGGGGGGTCGTGGAAGTTGAAGATCACGGGCCGCTTCAGATCCAGTTGCCCCACCAACGGTTCGAGCGCCGCGGCCATCCCCGCCTCAGTGACCTCGCGTGGGCTATGCCACGGCGTGACAGTCGCCCAGCCCCAGCTGATTACCTGAAACCCCTCAAGCTCCACGCAGCGGCCCTCGGCGTCGGTGATCCAGTCGCCCTGGGCGAGCATCTCCTTGACCTCGGGCTCGTCGTCATTCCCGGGCATCATGAGCGCGGGAATGCCGGCAGCACGCAAGCGCTCGTCGGCCAGCGTGACCCAACGCTCGGCGCCGGCTCGCATGACCCGCCGGAAGATCGCTCGAACCAGCTCGGGATCGGCGTTCATCGCCGCGAGCTCCTCAGGCGTGGTTCGGTACGGGTACGATCCGCGAGCTCGGATCGACGCTTCGAGGGTGTCAAGCGCCGAGCCTCCTTCAACCGCCCCGGCGACCCCGGCCGCCGCCGCCGTGAAGCGGGCAGGAGAAATCTCCACAAGGGGCACCAGGGCCTTGCCAGTCAGATCGCCGCCGAAGATGACGGCGTCCGCCTTGTAGAACGGCGCCGCGTTCAGGAACTTGCGGAAGACCTTCTCCGAGCCGTGGATGTCCGACGCGTAGAAGATCTTCAGTTGCTTACCCATGAACGCCCAACCCTCACCTGCGCACAGCGAGGGCCGTGTCGCGTGCCCGGGCGATCGCCTCGGCTGACGCCGCAGACATCTCGCCCCACCAGACACCGCCCGCCTTGAGAGCGCTGCCGACGATCGCCCCGTCGGCGACCGAGAGGAGAGACCCGACGTTGTCGGCATTGACCCCGGAACCCACGACGACGGCGAGCTCGGTGCTCGCCCGAACCTCCACGACATCGTCCCCGACGGGCGGGTCGGCGAGACGACGCCCCGTCACGATGATCGCGTCGGCATCGAACCACTCGAGGTCGCGCACCTGCTCAGCGAGAGAGCGGTCCGCGGTGATCGCGTGACTCCCGAGCTTGACGAGGACGTCAGCCCAGACATGCACCTCGTCTGCGCCGATGGCATGGCGGTAGCGGCTCACCTCGCCGGCCCGCCCATTGAGGAAGCCCTCGTTCGCGACGTAGGCATTGACCCACTGATTCGATCGAACGAATGCGCCACCGGCCGCGGTCGCGATCGCAATCGAGGCGTCAACCGCGTTCGCGAGACAGTTCACGCCGATGGGCACCCGGATCTCGCTGCGAAGCCGAGACAGGATCACGGCCATAGCGGCCGTGGTCTCGTGCCCGACGAGGTCGGGCGGTACGAACGGAATGTCCCATCCGTTCTCGACGATCAGGCCGTCGAAGCCGGCCGAGACGAGGAGCCGTGCCTCGTGAAGCGCCTGTTCGAACGCCGCCTCAACGCCCTCCTCCGGCCGATACCGGGGCGCCCCAGGCAGCGGCCGAAGGTGAAGCATCCCGATAAGCGCCCCGCGTCGGCCGAAGACGAGCTCGATTTCGTTGGGCTTGCGGAGCCCGCCGCCGTTCTGCGTCATCGCCCAACCAGCCCGGAGAGAAAGGCCATCGTGATCGCGCAGGAGAGGCGCGAGCTGATCCCCGAGACGTCGTAGATCGGCGCGAGCTCCACGAGGTCGTACGCGATCGGGCGCGCCCGACCAAGGAGGCGGGCCACCTTGAGGGCGTCCCGCGACGACATTCCGCCCGGTTCGGGGGTGCCCGTCCCCGGGAAGTGCGAGGCGTCGATGGAGTCCTGGTCAAAGCTGACGTAGAGCCCGTCGACCCCGTCTGACGCGACCGCGATCGCCTCGGCAAGCGCGCGCTCGAGGCCCATCTCCTCGATCCGCTCGACGCCGTACCAGCTGATCCCGCCTGCCTTTGCCGCCTCCACCTGCGAGCGTGGGTTCAGCCATCCGTGGACGCCGAAGACCACCACGTTGTGCGGGTCCACGTTGGGAATCTCGGTTGCGCGAAACGTGGGGCACCCGCTCATGTACCGCTCTCCCTGCCAGTCGGGCGCCGTGTCGAGGTGGGCGTCGACACTGAGGTACCCCATGCGGCCCACGGTGCGAGCCGCGCCGCGGGCCGCGCCGATCGCGAGCGCGTGGTTCCCGCCGATCAGGACCGGGAACACGTCTCCTCGACGGACCGACTCGACGTGGTCGGCAATGAACCCCATCGTTCGCTCGGCATTCGGAGGCAGCACGACCACGTCGCCCACGTCCGCCGTCGGGAGTTCCTCCCAGAGGTCGAAGCCACGCTGCGCGTCGTAGCCGAGGAACCAGCTCGAGGCGTCGCGGAAGACGCGCGGCCCGTAGTTTGCCCCGTTGCGTCCGGCATTTCCCTCATCCCAAGGCACGCCGGCGATCGCGCAGCGGTATCCGCTCAGGGTGTCAAGCGTGGCCTGAGGTCGGCCGAAGAACGTGGCGACTCCGGATTGGATCACACCGAGTTCGCTCGACTTCGGGAGCGGTGGGTTAGGCATCGGTTCGAGTCCCCGTGATGACATCGAGCCCGAGGGCTCGGAACGTGTCGAGTTGGGCGTCCGTCGCCCCGTCGTCGGTGACGAGCCCCGCGAGTGCGGTGGGTTCGCAGATCGTGGAGAACGCGGTCCGCCCGAGCTTCGAGTGGTCGACGACCGCGTATGAGCGACGAGCGCGGCGGACGAGCGCCCGCTTGATCTCGATCGACTCGAGATCGGTGTCCATCGGGCCATAGTCCGCGGTCATGGCCGGAGCGGAGATGAGGGCGAGGTCGCAGTGCAACTGCTCCACGGCCCGCTCCGTCATTGCGCCCACGGCGCTCATCGACTGCGAGCGGAACGTGCCGCCCAGGATGATGAGCGTCGCTTCGCTTCCGGCGAGCTCGTTGATCGCCGGGAGGCTGTTGGTCACCACGGTGACCCGGCAGGGCCGGAGGAGGCGGGCGATCTCGAGGGTCGTGCTCCCCGAGTCCAGACCGATGGAGATTCCGGTGTTGACGAGGCGATCCACGACCGCTCGCGCGATCGCCCGCTTCTCGCGGAGATGCTCCTGTGCCCGAACGCGAAGGTCGCGTTCGGTGAGCGATGTGCCAGGCGCCGCTGCCCCACCGCGGGTGCGCACGACCAGGCCGAGCTCGCCGAGGCGATCGAGGTCGCGCCGGATCGTCTCCTCGGAGACCTGGAACTCGACCGCCAGGCGCGGGACCGAGACGGTCCCGCGCTCGACGACGGCTTCGCGGAGTTGCTGAAGCCGGACCTCACGCATCGCCGATTAGTCCGGCGGAATCTCGGTCGCAGAGAGCCGAACATCGAAGCCACGACTCTTCCGAACAGCGTAGATCACCCAGAACAGGAGGAACCCGCTCACAGGAAGGCCGATGTTCAAGGTCATCTGCAGAGCGCTGGCTCCGATTCCGACGAACGGGTCGAACCAGAGAATCCACAGCACGATGAGCATGGCCGGAACAAGTAGGACACCCCAGATCGAGATCGTCGGGATCCCTCCGATACGGCCACCCCCGCCCGCCCGCCAGACGCTCGGGAGTCGATACGGGTACACGATCGCGGCGATACCGGTCAGCACGAACATCACCACGCCTGCCCAGAGCAGTGTAATCACCGAGAGGATCCCCGTGATGTAGAGGATCATCGAGAGCTCCCCGAGGACGAACGCGATGAGGATCGCGACGTGAGGCGTGGCGTACCGCGGATGCACGTCCGAGACCCTCGCCGGCAGATACCCGTCGAGGCTCAGGGCCAGCATCAAGCGGGTGGCCGTGAAGAAGTTGATCGGCATCCAGACGTACGTCCAGAAGAGGAAGGTGAACCCGAGCAGAACGGCCCAGATCACGCTCGGCGACATCGCGATCATCAGGAGTTCGTTGTAGGTCGGGTTGAAGGCGAGCCCGAGATCGGACGCGGGCGTGCTGGCGAGGCCCGCCAGGAACGTCTGGCCCACAGCGTTTTGGACGACCACGATGAGCAGTGCGATGGAAACGCCGGTGAGGATGAGTGAGCCGATCATCCCGATCCGCTGCGTCTGGCCGGGCTTGCGCACTTCCCCGCCGATGTAGCAGGACGTGGCCCCGAACAGGACCATGTAGATCGTCCAGAGCATCGCGTAGAACGTGGACTCAGCGGAGAAGCCGCTCGTCGCGGGAGCGTTGGACGTCACCTTAGCCGAGGCGTGCGCGATTCCCCCGAGCGCGGTCACGTACGTGTCGAAATGCCCTGCGAAGGCGCCCGAGTTGGCCCCGAGCGCGGCGACGAACCCGAGCACGACGCCGGCCATCGCCAGCAAGAACGCGAAGTTCTGGACCCGCATGTAGGTCCGTACGCCGCGGATGAGGATGTACGTGAAGAGGACGAGCAGGATCGTCCCGACCACGAAGGTTCCGAACGTGCTGCTCACCCAGTTGCCGATGTCAATGAAGGCGGTCGAGCCGGTAGCGACGCCGAGGGCGCGCATCCAGCCCGCGACCCCGAGCTGGGCAAAGAACGCGGCCGGCGCCCCGATCGCGGTGAACGCGAGAATCGACCAGGTCCAGGCGAGCGTGAAGCCGACCATTGGTCCCCAGCGTGGGCCAAAGATGCGGCTCGTCCACACGTAGTCTCCGCCCGACTTCGCCATGTCCGACGAGAGACGTGAGTAAACGAAGTACAGGGGGAGTACGAGCAGGCTCCCGAGGATGGCCGAGAGCGGGAAGTTGCCGCCCGGATAGGCGGCCACGGCCGTGAAGAGGAACGCGACGCCCAGGCCGATGTTCTGGTTGTTGACGTTGTAGACGAAGATGTCGAAGGTCCCGGCCTCCTTCCGGAGCCCGGTCGAGTTCCGGACGAAGATCTGCTGCGTGCCGACGCTCATGGTCGCGCCCCGTCCTCCTCCCAGATCACCTGCACGCGGGTCGTCCGCGCATCTTCGGGCATCATAACTAGCAGTTTCCCACATTGCAACGGTCATCTCTACGCATTACACTGGGTCACCACCGCGCCCCCGGCAGATGCAGCCCCGCACGGAGGAAACATGGAGTCCGAGGTCCGCAACGAGGTGTCACGTCTGGCGCCGTTGCTTGCTGAGGGCAAGGGCCCCGCGCGGTTGATGGGCGGGCTCGCGGTTTGGCTCACATCGCCGACGGTGCGCACGCCCGTGTTCGAGCGACCGTACGGCGACCTCGATCTTGTCGCGCGGAAGGACGACCGTGCGGCGATCCAAACCTTCCTCGAGGGCGAGGGCTACGTGCCCGACAAGCGCTTCAACACCCTCTACGGAGCCCACCGCTTGTACTACGCAGCCCCTACGGGCGCCTGGACCATAGACGTGATCTTCGACAGGCTTGAGATGAGCCACGAGCTCGATCTGCGCGACCGCCTCTCCGCACCCGGCGCGACCCTGCCGCTGGCCGACCTCCTCCTCTCCAAGCTCCAGATCTGGGAGATCAACCGCAAGGATGTCGCCGACGCGCTGTGCCTCCTCGCCGATCATCCGCTCGCCGAAGGCGGGCACGACACGATCGACGTCAGGCGGATCACGCGGGTGCTAGCCACCGATTGGGGCTTCTGCCACACCGTGGAGCGAAACCTGGGGAAGGTGGCGGAACTTGCAGTCGCCGAGCGGGTCGCCGGCACCCCTCACGATGTCGAGGACCAGGTGGCGCGACTCACCACGGCCATTGCGGCCGCACCAAAGTCCTTGTCTTGGAAGGCGCGCGCGCGGGTCGGCGAGCGACTGCCGTGGTACGACACCCCGGAGGAGATCGAGCACTGACGCCCCGGCGCACGAGGTCCATCCGGTTCGAGCGCCGCTGACGGCAGCGAGCTTGGGGCCTTGGGCAACCCGCGACTCCAGCCCGTACGCTCCGGCCATCACCCCGCTGTTCTTCGCGCTCGGCCACCCGCCTGTTACACCAACTCTACGGACTCAACCCTTGACCCGCGCGGCGTGGTCCGAGACGGCGCGCCGCCGCCAGCGCCGGTCGGCCTCGCGCACGAGGCGCGGCAGCGACGCGTCCGCGCGGTCGTGCCACGTCCGCCACCGGCGCATCTGACGCTCCTGGCCCCGGTACGTCTCCGTTGGTAGCTCGTTCTCGGCGAGAAGATGGGAGCGGTTCGCGCGCGCCGCGAACGAGGCCCGGACGGTCCCGGCGTAGCGACCTCGCGCGCCTCGCCCCGACCGCGCAGGGTGATCAACCCCAGCACGAGGTTGAGCCGGCGGGCGTTCTGCCAGCGGCCGGCCCGCCGCCGGAGCGGCGCCAGCCACTCGCCGATCGCGCCCTCCAGGGCACCGGTCGAGCGCGGCAGATCAGGGTGACGCTCGGCGATCAGCCACTGGCGACGGATGAGCGGCTCGTTGGTCGCGACCCAGCTGCGCAGCTCGAGCCGGTCCGGCGGCACGTGCCGCTCGACGAGATCGAGGAACGCCGCCCACTCCGCGGGTCCCCGGAGGGCCGTCAGCATCGCCGCGTGGAGCGGACGGTCGACCCAACGCTTCGTGCGCTCGCCGGTCCAGGGCAACGACCGCTCCGTCGGGATCGGCGCCTCTGCCCGGATCCGCTCCGGTATCCCGTCGGCCAGCGCCCGCTGACGCATCTGCGCGGCGAGGTGGTGGCGCGAGGGCATGAGGATCGTGCCGGGCCAGGTCTCGCGGACCGCTCGCCCGATCGCCGCGTCGAGATCGGCGACGACGAACGCCGGTGTCCCCGCGAGCGTCGCGAAGAACGACCGCCAGCTGTCGGCGTCCTTGCCGCCGGCGACCCGCATGAGGCAGGGCCGGGCGCCGCGGGCGGTCCCGTCGAGGGCGATGAGGATCGTGCCCGCCTTGAGGCTGCCGACCCGGATCTCGGCCGGCTCACCGTCGGCCGGTCGGCTGCGCGGACGCCGGTAGCCGCGGGTGAACAGGGTCATCGTGTCGAGCACGAGCACCCGTGGCCACTCGGTCGGGTGAAGCGCCGCGATGACGGCGGGCGCGAAGGCGTCGAGGTAGTTGACCGCGAGGTTCGCCTGACGGCTCGTCTCGCCGGGGCGGATCGACCGAAACGGGTGCCTCGGGCGATGCCGGTGGCAGACGCGGAAGACCGACTCGCGCAGCTCCCGGCTCGCCTCGCGCAGGCTCATGCCCTCGCCGACGCGGAGCAAGAGCCGGGCGATCTCCTGGTGGCCAAAGACAAAGTCCTGACCAGTCTTGACGCCCTCGTGGCGCCCGTACACGTGCTCGCACGTCGGGCAGGCCTCTCCCGAGTCGGGGTGGCGCTCGGTCGGCTGGCGGACCGCGACCGGGACGCTGAACGAGTGACCCCGCGTGCCCGGCACCGTCACGCAGCGATACCGCGGCCGGCGATGGGCATCACTCCACTCGCAGCGCCGGAAGCCGTCGAGCCGAACCCGGCTGCCCGGATGCTCGGGACAACCTGGGCGGACGATCGTCGGATCGAACGTCGTGCGCGCCATGGGCGGATCGTGCCCATGTGCCGTGCCAGCTCGGGTGACACAGCCGGTCAGGGGCGCACTACTCCCAGTCAGATAAAACAGGAGCTGGAGCGGGAGACGGGATTCGAACCCGCGACATCTTGCTTGGGAAGCAAGCACTCTGCCAACTGAGTTACTCCCGCTCGCAGAGCAGCGGGATTCTACGGGCACGCCTTCGGCAGCGTCAATCGGGCCCAGCCGACGCGAGTCGGCACCAGGAGCGCCGATCCTGCACTGAGAGCGTCGATGAAGCGCGCGACCGTCAGCCCTTGAGGTCGGGGAAATCCTCGTCCCAGAACTCCAGGGCGGCGCGCGTGAACGGCTGCGGTCGCGCCTGCTCGTGGCCGCGCAGCTCGACGCGGCGGATCTTCCCGGGGATGGTCTTGGGCAGATCGGTGAACTCGATCCGCCGGATGCGCTTGTAGGGTGCCAGGCGCTCGCGGCAGAACCGCAGGATGTCGCGGGCGAGCTCCGGTGACGGCGCGTACCCGGCCCGCAGGGCGATGAACGCCTTGGGGGTCGCCAGGCGCAGCGGGTCCGGGCTCGGCACCACGGCCGCCTCGGCCACCGCCGGGTGCTCGATCAGGGCGCTCTCCAGTTCGAAGGGGCTGATCCGGTAGTCACTGGCCTTGAAGACATCGTCCGCGCGCCCGACGTAGGTGTAGTAGCCGTCGGCATCGCGGCCGGCCACGTCGCCCGTGTGGTAGAAGCCGTCACGCATCATGTCGGCCGTCCGCGACGGGTCGTCCTGGTAGCCAGGCGTGAGCCCCAGCGGCCCCGCCGACAGGTCGAGCGAGATCTCCCCTTCGCTCGCCGGACGCCCGTCGGGATCGAGCAGCTCGATCCGGTAGCCAGGGAGCGGGCGGCCCATGGAACCGAGCCTGACCGGCTGGCCCGGCGTGTTGCCGATCTGGGCCGTGGTCTCGGTCTGCCCGTAGCCGTCACGGATCGTCAGATCCCACGCCTGCCGCACCCGCTCGATGACCTCGGGATTGAGCGGCTCCCCCGCTCCGACCAGCTCGCGCAGCCTGACCGGCCAGGCGGCGAGGTCCTGCTGGATCAGCATGCGCCACACGGTGGGCGGCGCGCAGAGCGTCTGGACCTGGCAGTCCACCAGCACGTCCAGCACGCGCCGGGCATCGAACCGGGCGTACTCGAACAGGAAGACGGTCCTGTCCCGGATGAAGACGGATCGATGGATCGAAACCCACGTGCGGATGTCGGGTCCGGTTCCTACCCCACGATCTGCCGCAGCGCGAAGAGCACGTTGGCCGGCCGCTCCGCGAGCCGGCGCATGTACCAGGGGTACCACGCCGAGCCATACGCGATGAGGTCGCGCACCGCGTACCCCTCGGCGGCGAGCCGGCGCTGCGCGTCGAGCCGGATGCCGTAGAGCATCTGCACCTCGAAGGCCGTGCGCGGCAGGCCCAGCGCGTCGGCGTGCACGGCGAGCTGCTCGATCAGGGTGACATCGTGGGTGCCGACGCCGATCCGGATCGCGCGGCCGGCGGCCCGGGCCTCCAGCATCGCGACCGCCAGGGCCGTGTAGTTCGCGTCCACCTCGCGGCGGGTGCGGTAGGCGAGCGACGCGGGTTCGTCGTAGGCGCCCTTGACCAGGCGGATGGCGGGCTCGAGCGGGAGCAGGCGCTGGATGTCGGCCGCGGTGCGGCGCAGGTACGCCTGCAGGCAGATGCCGGTGTTGGCGTGCTGCGCCTTCAGGCGCTCGTACAGCGCGACCGTGCGCTCGGTGTAGGCGCTGCCCTCCATGTCGATCCAGACGACCCCGCCGTCCTGCGCCGCGCGCTCGGCCAGGCGTCCCAGGTGCTGCAGCGTGCGCGCCTCGTCGAGGTCGAGGCCCAGCTGCGTCAGCTTTACCGAGAGCTCGCCCGGGATCCCCCGCGCCGCGATCGCATCGAGCAGGCCCAGGTAGTGCTGCGCCGTCGCGTCCGCCTCCTCGATCCGCACCACGTTCTCGCCGAGGCGGGTGAAGAGGCTGCCGATCCGCTGGTCGCGGAACGCCTCGGCCTGGGCCAGCGCCGCCTCTGGCTCCTCGCCGGGCATGAAGCGGCGCACCGCGCGCCGGGCGAACGGCAGCCGCGGGATCCGTTCGCGGAGCCAGGTGCTGCGGGCCATCCAGAGCAGCAGGGTGCGCATGTCTCCTCATATTCTGCTCGGTGCGCAGCACTGCGGTCCCGCGTTCGGCGATGCTCCCGGGCGCCCGGGGTGCCGACGTCGACCTGTCGAACGGACCGCGTCAACGGACCGCGTCAGGGAACCTGCCGGTTTCGACCAGGACCACGGTCAGGCCTGGCGGAGCTCTTCAGGGACCCAGGCTGACGGACGGGATCGGGGTCGGCCCGGCGCTCGGGATGGCTGCCGGGGACGGGGTCGCGGGCATGGCGCTGGGCGACGGCCGCGACGTGACCGTCGGCGCAGGCGTCGCCACGCGCGTCGGAGCAGGCGAGGGCGTGACCCGCGGCGTGGGCGTGACCCGCGGCGTGGGCGATGGGGTGCGGGGTGGAGGCGGCATGGTGGTGGCCGGTGGCGTCAGGCTCGCGGCGCCCGGCAACGCGCTCGACCCTGCCGTTGATCCGGGGCTCAGCGAGGCCGTCGCGCTGGCGGCGGGCGAGGATGCGCTCGAGGCGGCCGGGGTGACCGTTCCGTTGGCTGGCGCGGCCGCGGGTGGCGGAGCGGCCGGGGTCAGCAGGGACACCGCGACGAAGCCGACGACAGCCACGATGCAGAGGAGCAGCATGAGCGACGTGCCCAGCCCGGGATCGTACAGCCCGCCCCACCGCGGCTGGTTCCGCCGGCCCGGCCCCCACCCCATCCCCACCCCAGCACACTACTCCGCGCCCGGCATCGGCGAAAGGGGACGGGCGGTCGCCGCCAATCGCAGATGGGTGTGGATAAGCTTGTGGGCAAGTCCCTGCACACGCCGGCCAGCTCCTCTGGGTCCGCGCGACCGGCCGGCCGGTCCACCGGCGACTGGCCGACGCGCCCGGGAGCGCCACGAGCTCCATCGCCCGCGGATGAATCGACGCCGCGCCGGATGGCGCTGGGCACCGAGCGCGGACGTGGCGTCGATGGGGCGCCACATGTCGCATGGCTCTGCCAGGACGGAGGATCAGCGGCGCAGAGTCCACGCCACGCGAATGGCCAGCCACAGCTCGTGCGGGCCGTGCCCCTCGCGCCACGGGCGGAGCGGGACCACGTCGTGGGCCCAGTTGCGCTCCGGCGAAAGGAACGGCGCCACGTATGTACTGGCGGCCACGGTTCCCACCCTCGAGGGCGCCCGGGGGGTGTGCCGCGCAGCATGGTCCATCCGCCTCTGGACAAGCGGAGGGGACCGCCGTAAGAAGAGGATGCGGGTGGTGACCACGCGCGGCTCATTGTGGCGGCCGCCGGAACCGCGCCGAACCACTGGCGAGACCGACCTGCGGTGCAGAGCGAGCGCGCGATGACAGGGCGTGGGAGGGTCGATCAGGCGGCCGGTGCGCCGGCCGGACGGACGATCTGCGCCTGTGGTCGCCACCTGCGCTTCCTCTCCGGCTCGCTCGTCGGCGGGCGCCGCGGCTCCGTTCTCCTCCGGGACGCGCGCGCCGGCCAGGCGTTCCTCACCTCTGCGCATCCGGCACGGGCGGGGATTGAGGCCCGCTCGCGCGCGGTTCGTGATCCGGCCTCGCGGCGGGTACGGCCTGCGCCGCAGGAGCCCTCGCGGTGAACAGCTGGCTGCCGCGCCGGAATGTCCTGCTGGTCTGGCTCGCCGCGGCGCTGGGCGGGTTCTTCCTGTTCTCGATGCTCGTGAGCGCCGTCGGCTCGAGCACGACCACCACCGACATCCCCTACAGCGGGGGGTCGTCCTCCTTCCTCGGGCTCGTCAAGGCCGGCAACGTCGACCAGGTCGTCGAGCAGGGGACGCAGCTCACCATCACCCTGAAGGACCCCGCGGGCTCCCAGCGGACCAGCCAGATCCCGGGCACCCTGGGCGACGGCCTGATGGCGGACATCCGCGCCACGTGCGCCGAGCCCGGCGCGGTGGCCAGCTGCGCCAACGTCACGGTGATGCCGCAGCAGGCCTCCCAGACCGGCCAGTGGCTGGGGCTCCTGATCAGCGCCCTGCTGCCGGTGCTCCTGATCGGCGGCTTCATCTTCATCATGATGCGCCAGGCCCAGGGCACCAACAACCAGGCCATGAGCTTCGGCAAGAGCCGCGCCCGCATGTTCCTGGGCAACAAGACCGTGGTCACCTTCGCCGACGTGGCCGGCGTCGACGAGGCCAAGGCCGAGCTCCAGGAGGTCGTGGAGTTCCTGAAGTACCCCGAGAAGTTCAACTCGCTGGGGGCCCGCATCCCGCGCGGCGTGCTCCTCATCGGCTCGCCCGGCACCGGCAAGACGCTCCTCGCGCGCGCCGTGGCCGGGGAGGCCGGGGTGCCCTTCTTCTCCATCTCCGGCTCGGAGTTCGTGGAGATGTTCGTGGGGGTCGGCGCCTCCCGGGTGCGCGACCTCTTCGACCAGGCCAAGCGCAACAGCCCCTGCATCGTCTTCGTGGACGAGATCGACGCGGTGGGCCGCCAGCGCGGCGCGGGGTTGGGCGGCTCGCACGACGAGCGGGAGCAGACCCTCAACCAGATCCTGGTCGAGATGGACGGCTTCGACACCAACACCAACGTGATCGTGGTGGCGGCCACCAACCGCCCCGACGTGCTGGACCCGGCGCTCCTGCGCCCGGGGCGCTTCGACCGCCAGGTGATCCTCGACCGGCCCGACATGAAGGGCCGCCTGGAGATCCTGCGCGTGCACGTGCGCGGCAAGCCGCTCGACAAGGCCCTCGACCTCGAGTCGATCGCCCGCTCCTCGCCCGGCTTCTCGGGCGCCGACCTCGCCAACATCGTGAACGAGGCGGCCATCCTGGCCGCCCGCCGCAACAAGAAGGTGATCGGCGCCGCCGAGTTCGCCGAGGCGCTCGACCGCGTGATGGCGGGTCCCGAGCGCAAGAGCCGCATCATCAGCGACGCCGAGAAGGCGATCATCGCCTACCACGAGGGGGGCCACGCGCTGGTGCAGCGCATCCTGCCGAAGTGCGATCCCGTGACGAAGGTCACGATCATCAGCCGCGGCATGGCGCTCGGTTACACCATGGCGCTGCCCGAGGAGGACCGCTACCTGCAGTCCAAGTCGGAGTTCGAGGACAAGATCGCCGGGCTGCTCGGGGGCAACGCGGCCGAGAAGCTCGTCTTCGGCGACACCACCACGGGGGCCTCCAACGACATCGAGAAGGCCACCAACCTGGCGCGCAAGATGGTCACCGAGTACGGCATGAGCGAGCGCCTGGGGCCAGTGTCATTCGGCAAGCGCTCCGAGCTCGTCTTCCTGGGCCGCGAGATCGGCGAGCAGCGCAACTACTCGGACGAGGTGGCCAAGCAGATCGACGACGAGGTGCGCACCATCATCGACCGCGCCGACGCCCGCGCCATGGAGGTCCTCTCGGCCTACCGCGATCGGCTGGACACGCTCGCCCAGCGCCTCGTCGCCGAGGAGACGCTCGACCACGCCGAGTTCGAGCAGATCTTCGCCGACCTGCCCGACCCGCGGAAGGAGCAGGGCGGCCCGACGCCGCGGCCCATCGGCGTGCTGACGCCGGACCAGCAGGTCAGCCGGCGGGCAGCCGCCCGCGGACCCATTGGTCCGACGAGGCGCCCGCAGCCGGCGGGCACGCCGCGCGGCGAAGCGCCCGCGGCCGCCGCGGTGAGGACCGGCTTCCCGAGCGCGCTCGCCGTGAGCGAGACGGCGCCCACGCGTCCGGACCTGCGGCCTCCCGGGTGGCCGCGCCCGGTGGGGCGGCCTTGATGGCCACCCGAGCCCCCGGGGAGGCGGCCGCGGAGCGGCGCCGGTTGCGGCGCGCGCATCGCGACATCGGGCGTGCCCTCGGGCGGGTGGACGCCCTGGCGCAGATGGCCGGGAGCCTCGCCGACCGGCGCCTGGAGTTCGCCCTGCAGGACCTGCTGGACGCGCTGACGGCCGCCCTGTTCCCGCATTTCGCGTGGGAGGAGCAGGAGCTCATCCCGGGCCTGGAGGGGCCGACCACCGCACCCTCGACGGGACGCCTGCTGTGTCAGCAGCACGCGCAGATCCGCCAGGCCCTGGCGCGGCTGGAGGAAAGCCGGATGGCGCTGCGAGGCGAGCCCGCCTATCGCCAGCTCGCCGACCTGCGGGCGCGGCTCTACGGGCTGCAGGCCCTGCTCTGTGCGCACCTCGAACAGGAAGAGGACGTCCTCCTGCCCACCCTCGGCGCGGCGACCGACGCGGGGGTGTCGGCCGGGGAGCGATGACCCTGCAGGACCCCGGTCCGGCGCTGCTCCCGCCCCGGCCCGCCTCGAACGATCCATGCTCCACAGCGAGGTTCCACATTCCGCCGCTCTGTCACACTGACCCGTGGAAGGACGCTCACCACGGGAAACAGCGAGGCCTGGCACAAGTCATTGACACCTGGGTCGACCGGCGCGAGGTCGCCAGTCGCAGCAAGCTTCTCCTTGACGCGGCGTACCACGCAGATCTGCCGGGTCGGCGAGTCGCGCTCCGGGCCTCCCTCGGCCGCCGCCCGCCGGTTCGAGTGCCTGCGCTGGCGCGGCGCATCGGCGCTGCCACCCTCGACGCCGCCCAGACGCGGGGGGCAGCGTAATGACAGAGGCGAACGGTGAGCAGCCCTGACGATAATGGTGGGCTGGTCGAACTCGTCGACCCCAACGGCCGACCGATCGGCGCGCTGGGCAAGCTCGACGCGCACCGCCCGCCCGGTCACCTCCACCGTGCGATCTCGGTGTTTCTGCTGGATCGGTGGGGTCGCCTCCTCATCCAGCGTCGTGCCGTCGGCAAGTACCACTCGGCCGGCCTCTGGAGCAACACCTGCTGTGGACACCCGGGCCCAGGCGAGCCCCCAAGCGTGGCCGCGAGCCGACGGCTGGCTCACGAACTCGGCCTCTTCATCGCGGCGGACGACCTGGTTGCCGCCGACTCGGTCACCTACGAGGTCGTCGATCCGGCGTCGGGCCTCATCGAGCGCGAGTACGACCATCTGTTTGTCGGACGGACGGCGGGGCAGCCGCAGCTCAACGAGGCGGAGGTCGCGGAGATCGCAACCCTGTCGCTCGCCGATCTGACGACGACACCGGCAGGCTGGTCCGGGTTCACGGCCTGGTTCCCGATCGTGCTGCGGGCCGCGCTGCCCATCCTGTCGACGCTAACCAGACCATGAGCCGGGATTTGTGATGGCCGTGAGCAACGTGCCGCCGAGGGGCGGGCGGACCGGCGGCGGCGAACGACATTGACGCTGCCGGCCGATCCCGAGAGCAGCGCCGTCTGGGTGCCGGACGGGGCGCGTGCTTCGTCACGACCGCGGTGCCGGGCACCCCGATGGTCCTCGTGCGCGTCGGCGTGTCGTGAGGGTGATCGCGCCTAGGCAGCGGCACAACGCAGTCGCCTGACGAGGATCGAACAGTCGGGGCGCGGCCGTCGTCTGGACGTGTATGGTCGGCAGGGAGGCGGTGGTGGCGGACCTGCAGAATAGCGGAGGCCGCAGCGAGGCCGAGCGGGTGGCGGCGTTCGCGCGCCTGGCGGATCGCACTCTGGCGCCCTCCTACCGGCTCGCGGCGCTCCTGCTGGACAGCGCGATCGAGGCCAGGACGCGGTACAGGACGCTGCCCTGCGCGTGGGACCCTTCGTCGACCGGCGGGATCCCGAGCGCTTCGAGGGACGGGCTCGGGGTGGGTCTCGCTGGGCACGAACGCGGGCTCAGGCGCGCGACCACTTTCCGGTCTGTCGGCTCGGCTCCATGAGGTGCAGGCGGTCGTCCTCGACGACGGCACCCTGCGTGATCGGTTCATCGTCTGCCGCAACCCCGACGAGGCGACCCGCGACGCCCTGATCCGCGACCCGCTCCTGGCGCAGCTGGCCGGCACGATCGCGGGCTCGGACGACGCGACACGCGCGGCGCGCGAGGCGCTCGCCTGCCGCCTGCGCGAGAGCCCGGGCTACCGGGGCTTCCTGCGGGTCACGAAGGCTGGGCTGCTGCGCATCGTCCGCGCCGTCGTGGCCGCCGAGGCGACGGTCTGCGGCAAGTTCCTCCTGCGCAACAGCGATCCCACGCTCTCCGGCGGAGGTGGCCACCGGCTACACGCACTGCGGAATCCGGTATGAAGTCGACTGGGTGAGGACTCCCTTCGCTGCGCCCGAGGCACGCTGGCCGCGCAAGGCCGGCGGCCGACAACGCCGAGCTGCGCAGCCGCCCTCCACCACAAAGGGCGAGGTGCCTGCTTGGGACGGCGATCGTATGGCCCTCCGAACCTGTGCATGACTTGATCTACGTCTGGACGTGAAAGCCACCGAGGAACAGGGTGGGTTGTTCCGCAGGCAGTGACAGGTCGGTCGGTTTCGCGAGCAGTGTCGGTGAGACGCGCCTCTCGTCAAGGCCCTGTCCCCTGCTCGCGGGCGGGTCTGCGGCGACCCTTGCCGGCGGCCCGGGCCACTCTGCCCGCGCCGAGAGGGGAGGGCCCGCTGCCCCGTTTGTTTCTGCCCGAAGCGGACGACGACCCGACCCGTCCGCAGGGACGTCCTTCGGGTTGCCGCTGGCGACGACCCGCGCCGCTCTGGGGCGAGCATGGCCCCGGGGAACCTGTACCTATGCGCAGCCGAGGGCGCGTGGACCTACGGCTTCGGCGAGGGCACCCCGAGCCTCGCGTCGTGGGGGTACCACGGGCGAGCAGGATGACCGAGGGCCGCGACGCGCCGAAGCCGTATCGCGGGGCGGGCGGCGTATCGTGCGGCCATCGCCGCCGCGCGCGGCGCTGCGCCGCAGGGTCGCCTCCCTTCTCGAACCGGCCGTGCGTCGGCCCTCCGGTGCGGGAAGTGCGCACCGAGGTCGCTTCCATGACCCACGGCAGCGTCCGGAAACTCATCGCCGAGCGGGGATACGGGTTTATCACCGGCGACGACGGGAAGGACTACTTCTTCCATCGCGGCGGCCTGGAGCCCCCCCCTCGACTTCGACCGGCTCGCCGTCGGCGAGCGCGTCGCCTTCGAGATCGAGGCCAGCCCCAAGGGCCCCCGCGCCGTCCAGGTGCGCGCGGCCTAGCCGGCGTCACGCCAGCGGAGGCCAGCTCGCACGAGACTCGTCACCCTCAACGGCGTTGTCCGCCCCCAATCCCAGGGGCACCCTGCCCGACGCCGCCACGCCCCGGCTGCGCTTGGGTCCATGCTCCCTCGTCAGTCGCCCGGGCGCGTGTTCCCCGCCCAGTGGGGCGGTGCGTCAGTCGCCCGGAGCGTCGTGTGAGGCCCAGCCCTCGCGTGCGGCGCTACCGACGGGATACCCGACTGTCTGATGGGCGAGGGCGTCCCCGGTCAGGGTGTTGAGGCGTGGGGTGCCGCGCGTCCGCCGGTTCCCGTGGGTCGGATGACCCCGGCCCTGGTGACCGGCGGCCCTTGCCGGTGGTCCGACCGAGCTGGCGAAATGCGCAGGTGGGACGAGGGTCGCCCCAGTAAGGGAGGGATCAGCCATGCGCGACGCGCCGGACCCGCCGAGCGAGCAGGACGACCTCTCGTCGCTGGTCGCGCAGCTGAACGCGACCTGGTTCGCCGCCGGGCTGTCCCCGGAGGCCCTGCTCAGCCTGGCCCGCCTCGCCCGGCGCTACCAGGTGCCGGCCGGCACCACGCTGCTGGCCGAGGGGGAGCCCGTGCGCGAGCTGGGCATCGTGCTCCGCGGCCGCGTGTCCATCCGCACGCTCGTGCCAGAGCGGGGGATGGTCACCATCCTGACCGTCGAGCCGGGCGACATCTTCGCGAAGTCCGCCCTCGTCCCGCCCTACCGCTCCACCGCGAGCGTGGTGGCCCTCCAGGACCTCGACGCCATCGCCCTCGACGGCCAGCGCCTGCGCGCCGCCCTGGCCGCGGACTGCGGCCTCGCCGCGGCGCTCTATCCGCGCCTGGTGCAGGCGATCTCCCGCCGCCTCGACGCCACTCGCCTGCAGCTGCTCGACCTCTTCGCGGGCGAGCCGGGCGGGACCTAGCCCGGCGCGGACGGCACCGGAACGTTCGCCTTTGCGTCCAGGGGAGCCCAGCGCAGGGGGGTCGGCGCCCGATCGCACCCGCGTATTGGTAACCGCCTGCCTACGGCACCCCCTGCAGCAGGTATAGGACGACCAACACCGCCAGCACGGCCACGACCAGGTACACCCAGAGCGAAAGCTGCGGCCGAGCCAGGCGCCCCAGGGGCGCCATGTTCCCGCCGCCGCGGTTCAGCGCTTGCCGGCTGCCGGGAGTCCCGGGCGTGGTCGCGGCACGGAACGTGTTGGGGGCCCGCTGGTCCCGCAGGGTGTTGGGGCGGACCTCGCCGGGCCCGCGCTGCTGGTAAGTCATGGGATGCCTCTGCGCTGCCGGCCGGGGGTGGCCTGGCACCCTCCCAGCCTGCCACCGGGAGCGGGGAATGCAAGAGGCGAGGGGGGCGATCGAGCGAGGTCCCTGCGACCTGCCGGCCGATGCGCCGCGCGGTGCAGGACCAACGCCGGCGTGGGAGTGCCACGCCGTGCGGAACCCGCCAGCGCGGGCCGTCGCCGACCGAGGGAGGCACGCGCACCGGTTCCATCACCGCGCGCGCATAGGGGACCCCGCGCCGGCCGCGGGACGCTCCCGGAGTGGGTCATGGCTCGCCTACGCCGCCGGCGTAGCATGAGGCTCCGACCCGCGGCCGCCGGGTCCACGCCGAGATCCGTGCCCCGGGCGGAGGAGGCATCGCCATGCAGGCGTTTGTGGTCACGGCCGAGGACCGGCCGGGCGAGCTGGCGCGGCTGGGTC